>JAAEPE010000213.1 GCA_024222395.1 Myxococcales bacterium | reverse complement strand
GATGTCCGCTCGTCTGCGGGACAAGAGGAAGTTGTTCGGCTACACTGGTGCGCATGGGGTGGTCCTTTCGGCAGAGTTATCTGCTTACAACCGATAGAACTGCCGTCCCTGCTTCGAAATTCCGGAACGCCAAGAATCCTCAGAATTGCGGAGTTTGGCCGGGAATGCCCGGTTTCGGATTTATCGGCCGGGCACTATCTAGGCGCGTTGACGGGCGGGCTGGGCAGCGCAGGGATAGACTGCGCCCATGGTCTCTAGACTTTGCTTTGCACTGTTCGTCCTTGCCTTCCAAGTGTCGTGTGGTGATGAGGAGAGGGTCGTCGACCCTCTCTACGAATCGGCAGGGCCCTTTGCCGTTGGCAATGCGACCATCTCGATGACAGACAGCGCTCGCGAGCGGACCTTGAGCGTTGAAGTCTGGTTTCCCAGGGCAGGGGATTCACAGGAGAGTGGATCCGTCGTGGACTTCATAGTCGATGCAACGAATCGCGCGAGTTACGAGGGGCTTCTCGCTGCCGCGGATCCAAGTTGCCCGAGTACCACCACCAATTCACTGAGCGATGCGACTTTGGAGACTGAGGCGCCGCTCCCTCTTCTCGTTTTCTCGCATTGCCACAACTGCGTTCGCTTTTCGAGCTTCGCGATTGCCGAACGCCTCGCCAGCCATGGATTCGTTGTTGCCGCTCCCGATCACAGAGGCAACACAGTCTTTGATGATTTGGCTGGTGTGGGCGCAAGTCTTGACTCAGAGTTTCTCCAGGCGAGGGCAGCCGATATTTCATTCGCCATCGATGCTATGTTGGCCGGTGATGGTGGTGTGCAGGTCGACACCGAGCGCATTGCCGTCTACGGGCATAGCTTCGGCGCTGTCACGACGGGTCTTGTGCTGCAAGACGATCCACGTCCCATCGCGGGTTTCGCAATCGCCTCTCCGATGGAGAATCCTCTGCTAGCTGGTGTGGAAATGGACAACATCATCGATTTGGTGGGGTTCTTGGTGGTGGTTGAGGACAACAGCGTTACTGAGATTGGCAGTGTTTTCATTCGTCAGAACTTCGAAGAAGCTGGCACTCCGGCGTGGAAGGGCGAAGTTGCCGACGCAAGACATTGGTCCTTTTCAGACATATGTGGCGCGCACTCGCAATTCGAAGTGTGTTGTGGAACGGGGCTGAGGCAAACAGACGGCGAGCCATTCGAGCACCTCCCCGTATCTACCGGCATAGCCATCGCGCAGGCCTATGTCACCGCCTTCTTCTCTGCACACTTGCTCGATGACGGCAACGCTCGGCACTACCTGAGCGAGGAGAGGTTCTCCGAGCAAGTTTTCATCGCCGAACACCCGGGTTCCTGATGCATCTGCGTCGCATTACCTCATTGGAATGGCAAGCGCTTCGGGCCATACGCCTTCGGGCTCTGAAGGAAAGCCCGCGCGCGTTCGGGTCGACGTACGAGAGAGAATTGGGGTTTGAGGATAGTCTCTGGCAAGAGCGCGCCGCCGAGTCTGCCGCAGGTTGTGGGGCCACGACCTTTGTTGTGCAGGGGGCGAACGAAGCCGCGCCTTGGCTCGGCCTTGTCACGGTCTTGGGGCCTGGGCATGCGGCAAATGCCAACTCTCCTTCTTCCGAGTTGCTTTCGATGTGGATTGCACCGGAGGCTCGACGCCAAGGTTTGGCGTTACGACTCTTGGATGTCGCAGTGCAATTCGCCATGGATACCGGTGCTCCCAGTCTCGCGCTCGCCGTGACCCGTGGAAACGCCGTCGCCCGACTCCTCTACGAAGACTACGGCTTTGTTGCCGCCACGGATGCGGGCTATCCCACCGACCACGCGTGTCACGGTGAGCTTCGGCTCGTTCTCACTCTCGGTGGTAGCCGAGCGCCTGCCAGGGAATGACGCTCCAGGTTGTGATAGCAATGCCGTACCGTGCTCCGCAACCACGTCGCCATAGCTCTTCTCTCGTCCTGCATTGCAGTCGCTTGCCAATCCGGCGATCAGCATATTGGCAAAGGGCAGGGCGCTCTCATCTTCGCCGAGATTGACGAGGGACACCCGGCAGCCGTTGCACTCAGTCGATTTGGTAGACCTTTTTGTACCGGCACCCTCGTCTCTCTCAGTGTTATTCTTACGGTCGCACACTGTGTGGGTATGCTTGTCGGCGATCCTGACGTAACCATCTTCTTCGGCACCGATATCGAGGGCGAGGGCGTGAGAATCGGAGTTCGTGAGACGGTTGCGCACCCGAACTGGACAGGCAACCTCGACGGTGGCAACGATATTGGCATGTTGCTCATGAACTTCCCGGTCGAAGCCGAACTAGTCATTCCGCTCAGTCACTTCGACATGAGGCAAGAAGTCGGCACCATCGCCGAGCGTGTGGGATTTGGAATCTAATGACGCCGCCACGATGTCCATTGATGGTAAGAAGTGCACAGGGTTCACGACGGTAACGTCGGTGGCTCCCGGTGGCGATACCTTCATCGCCGGAAATCCGGCCTCATCACCTGCAGCGGTGATAGCGGTGGGCCCGCCTTCATCGAGCAAGAAGGTGTAGTCTATGTTGAAGGAGTTCACTCCTTTGGTCTTGAAGGCTGTACGTCGCCGCGCAACGGGGATACCCGGGTAGAACTCTTCGCAGAGGACTTTGTCTTGCCATGGATTCAAACCAACGATCCATTATGTGGCACGGACCTTATAGGCGCTCGCATTGGCTGCAGCGACGATCCGGATTGCGAGCCTTGGGGCCCAGATGGCACCTGCACCGAGGGGGGTGCATTGCCCGATGTCGATTGCCAAGACCGAAATCTGCGTGATTTGTGCCGAGCCGACCAGCAGTGCACAACTAACAACTGTGTGGTTTGGCGAGCCGAACCAAGGATGAGCTTCTGTACCGAGGACTGCTCCACTGGAATCGATAGCTGTCCTGCCGGCATGAGCTCTCAAGATGTTCAGCCCTTTGGGAGGATCTGCTACTACGACGACGAGCCCAGCGGGGCCCTGGGCAGTGCGTGCGATGTCAACTATGAGTGCGGTTCGAGCCTTTGTGAGGGGGTGTCTGTGTGTACGCGTGCGACTTGGCTGCGAGACTCAACTGCCCCGAAGGCTTCGAGTGCAGCGATGAAGGCGGAGGCTACGTCTGCCACGCTCTGCCAAGAGAGAGCGGAGGGTGTTCAACAAGTGGAAACGGTGCCGGTTTCCTCGGTCTTTCCCACGTCTTGCTAGGTCTTGGCACGTTGCGGCCTCGTCGTCATCGCAAGCACTAGTCACCATTCACACTGACAAGAATTGCATGTGGCTTTTCGTCGCAGATCGGCTTCCAACCGCTCTCGCTGGTGGGGCTCAAGTGACTCTCATATCCGCGCTGCCTTGTTGTAGAAGTGTCTATAACTATGTGGATTGGTTGGTTCTATTTGTTGAGTGAACCCTGCTAGCCGGCATGACTACTCTGCGATTCAGGAAGTTCATGCGTGTGAATCTTCGCGCGAGGAAGATTCAACAGTGTCAATGACTTGAACCCCCTAGAGCTTTTGTGAGAACTCCCACCCGAAAACGTTATGCCCCGATTTCAATTCCCTGAGTGGACAGAAAATTTCAAGAAGGCGCTCGGCTTGCTACTAGCTGGCGGGCCTGTCTACTTGATCGCGGTCATTGCCTACGGCGTCTCGCCAGAAGCAATCCGCATTGGTTATCAACCCAAGCAGCCGGTGCCCTATTCCCACGCACTACACGTGGGTGAGTTGGGTCTCGACTGTCGCTACTGCCATGACACGGTAGAGGAGTCTCCGCACTCCGCTGTGCCGCCAGCAGCGACCTGCATGAATTGCCACACAGGCATTCACGCAAATAGCCCAAAGCTCGTGCCGATTCGCGAAAGCGCATCGCAAGACAAGCCAGTCGAATGGGTTCGTGTTCACGACCTTCCCGACTACGTCTACTTCAACCACTCGGCGCACGTCACGCGCGGTGTCGGTTGCGAGAGCTGCCATGGTCGCATCGATCAGATGGAGAAAGTCTATCAAGTCGAATCGCTAACCATGGTGTGGTGCCTCGACTGTCATAGGGATCCATACCCGAATCTAAGGCCTATAGAAGAAGTGACAACGATGGGCTACGACCCCGACACAGATCGCCGCGCGCTAGGTCAAGAGCTCGCCAAGCAATACAACCTCAAGCCAAGAACTGACTGCTCAACATGTCATCGCTAAAACTTACCAAGAGTGGGCGAGTGGTTCCCCTCGGCCACGGCGCTAGCGAATCGTCCAAGGGCACCGCACCCAAGAGTGCGTCTTTGGGGCCTTCCCAAGACGGCTTCTGGCGCAGCCAGGCCGACCTCGACAATACGCCTGAGTTCCAAGAGTTTCTCGCACGCGAGTACCCCGAGCAAGAAGAGCAACTAAAGGACCCGCTGTCCCGCCGTCGTTTTGTTCAGCTCATGGGCGCATCGTTTGCACTTGCCGGTGTGTCCCAAGCAGGCTGCCGATGGGAGGAGGACAAGATCTTGCCTCTTTCTCGTCGCCCCGACGGATACATACCCGGCGTCGCGAAGCAGTACGCATCAGCCTTCGAGCTCGGCGGCAGCGCTGCCGGTCTCTTGGTTACATGCATGGACGGTCGCCCGATTAAGATTGAGGGCAACCCAGAGCACCCATTCACCGGAGGCGCCTCGACCTCAGTGGCCCAGGCAAGCATCCTCGAGATGTACGACCCGGACCGCTCACGAGCCGTTCGCCGCCAAGAGAATGGCCAAGGTCTCATCGCTACCCGCGCTGATGCACTCGAAGCTCTTCGCAAACTGCGCGACGATGCAAAGGGAACTCGCGGAGCCGGACTTCATGTCCTAAGTGAGGCGACGAGTTCGCCAACGGTCGCCAAACTTCGCCAAGAGATTCAGGCAGCAATGCCAGGCGTCAAGTGGCACGAGTACGAGCCACTTAGCACCGATGAGCAGCGAGAAGGCAATCGGATGGCCTTTGGCACGCCGCACCGCACCCACTACCTGCTCGACCGAGCAGCAGTGATCGCGACCTTCGACGCCGAACTTTTCGGAAACCACCCGGCTGCACTGCGCCACTCAACCCACTTTGCCGCTGGTCGCAACCCGGATACTGGCAAGCAGAACCGTCTCTACGCTGTAGAGAGTGCCTACAGTCTCACAGGGGCTGTTGCCGACCATCGTCTCCCGGTTCGCAGCGAGCTCATCAAGCCGATTCTCCTCGGCCTCGAGCAAGTACTTGCCAAGGGCGACATCGCTTCTGTCGGTGCTGCCATCCTCGGCGAAGCCAAGGTTGGGAAGTTCATCACTGAGCTTGCCAAAGACCTTCAGAAGAACGCCGGGAAGGGCATTGTCGCCGTTGGTGATCAACAGCCTGCTGAGGTTCACGCGATTGCCGCACGGATCAACGAATCGCTTCGCAACCAGAACTCCACGGTGGCTTACACCGTGGAGGACAACCCACAGAGGCCTCGTCACACCGACGATCTCAAGGGCTTGGTCGCCTCGATGCAAAGCGGCAAGGTTTCCGGTCTGCTCATTATTGGTGGCAACCCAGTCTACAATGCCCCAACAGACCTAGACTTTGCGGGTGCACTGGCAAAGGTTGACTCCAGCGTACATCTCTCGATGTACGACGATGAGACCTCCAAGCTGACGAACTGGCACATCAATCGGGCTCACTACCTCGAAGCGTGGGGCGATTCTCGCAGCTACGACCATACCGTCACCCTGGCTCAACCAATGATTGAGCCTCTCTACGACGGACTGAGCCCACTTGATGTTCTCAAAGTGCTCGCCGGGCGCGATGATGACACCAACCAAGACCTCGTGCGCGGCACGCTGCTGGCAATGGCCGGTAGTGACGCTTCGAACAACAAAGTCTGGCGTCGCCTGCTTCACGACGGCTTCCTACCCGGTAGTGGATCTCGCCCTGCTTCTGTTGTGCCCAAGCAATTTGCTGCAACGCCACTCACTGAGGGGCAGAAGCTGGGCAATTCCATTCCGAACGGCAAGCTTGAGGTGACGTTCCGCGAGTCGGCTACCTACGACGGTCGCTACGCCAACAATTCGTGGCTCGTTGAAACGCCCGACTTCATGACGAAGCTCACCTGGGACAACGCTGCATTGATTGGTCCGGCAACGGCCAAATCTCTCGGCGTCTCCAACGGCGAGTTGGCAAAGATTCAGGTTGGCGATGCCACGCTGAAGATGGTTGTGCACGTCTCTCCGGGCCAAGCACCTGGTTCTGTCGCCCTACCACTTGGCTGGGGACGCAATCGCGCAGGTCACGTCGGTGGGCACGAGGACTATAAGGTCAAGGCACCGGGCTTTAATACCTACGCCCTTCGCACGTCGGCAGGCTTTAGCTCTGTCAACGGAGTAACGGTCAAAGGAACAGGCGAGAGCTACCCGCTCGCCGAGACCCAAGACCACTTCGCGATGGAAGAGTTCTTTGACATTGGTACCAAGGCTACCAACGAAGCTGTTCAGACGCGCGCCAACGTGCAAATCAAGACAGCGACGCTCGAGACATACAAGAAAGACAAAGAGAAGATCATCACCAAAGATGCTCACATCGAAATCGAGAAGAAGCTCCTAAGGCCTATCGAAGGTCGCGAGATCAACGCTTCTCTATACGACGAGCACGAGTACAAGGGCCACAAGTGGGGCATGAGCATCGACCTTGGCAAGTGCACGGGTTGTAACTCTTGCTCAGTGGCCTGCCAGGCCGAGAACAACATCCCAGTTGTCGGCAAGACGGAAGTCATGAATAACCGAGAGATGCACTGGATTCGCATCGACCGTTTCTTCAAAGGCAATCCGAATAACCCGGAGATGGCCTTCCTTCCCGTCTACTGTCAGCAGTGTGAAGGTGCTCCTTGCGAAGTTGTTTGCCCTGTAGAAGCGACCTCGCACTCGGATGAAGGTCTCAACGATATGACCTACAATCGTTGTGTCGGTACTCGCTACTGCGCGGCCAACTGCCCGTACAAAGTGCGCCGCTTCAACTTCAAGTACTGGAATAAGGACTTTGAGGTTGCTCGCAACAAGGTTCGCACGCTTCTCTCCAACCCAGACGTCACGGTTCGAAGCCGTGGTGTCATGGAGAAGTGCACTTGGTGTGTGCAACGGATCGAACGCACCAAGATCGATGCCAAGAACAATCGCCGTTCCATCGTCGATGGCGAGATCAAGACCGCGTGTCAGCAGGCTTGTCCGACCCAAGCAATTCGCTTTGGGGACCTGGCCGACAAAGAGAGCGTTGTCTACAAGAACCAAGAGTTGCCACGGGCCTACGCGCTTCTGGCAAGTCTCAACAACTCTCCCCGCAACGCCTTCTTGGCACGCATCACCAATCCAAACCCTGCTCTCGCACCTGCGAAAGAACACAAGGACCACTAGGCCATGAGTAGCGCAGAAACATCCACGGAAGCCCTAGAGGCCCGTGAGTATTTTAAGGGTATTTCCGACTCGGTTTGCGGCATTGTCGAAGCTGAGCGGGCCCCTAGAATCTGGTACCCAGCGTTCGCCGCGGCACTATGTGTTGCCGGCGTACTGGTCGTCTCCCTCTACATCCTACTCACTGTGGGTACGGGGATTTGGGGCAACAACAACTCCGAAGCGTGGGCTTGGCCCATTGTCAACTTCGTCTTTTGGGTCGGTATTGGTCACGCAGGAACTCTCATTTCTGCCGTACTGTTCCTGATGCGCCAGAAGTGGCGAACTTCGATTAACCGCGCGGCAGAGGCGATGACGATTTTCGCCGTCATCTGCGCCGGTCTCTTCCCGGTGATTCACACGGGTCGTCCATGGCTTGCCTACTGGCTCCTGCCAATTCCAAACGACATGGCGATTTGGCCTCAGTTCCGCTCGCCACTTGCTTGGGACGTCTTTGCAGTTTCGACCTACATGACCGTGTCGATTCTCTTCTGGTTCATGGGGCTGGTTCCCGACTTCGCGACCCTCCGCGATCGCACCAAGTCCAACGTCAAGCACACCATTTACGGCATCCTCGCCCTTGGTTGGCGCGGTTCCGCTCGGCAGTGGCACCGCTACGAGCGCGCCTACCTCATCATGGCTGCTCTTGCTACGCCTTTGGTGTTCTCGGTGCACTCGGTCGTTTCCTTCGACTTCGCTGTCGGCCAGCTTCCTGGTTGGCACACAACCATCTTCCCGCCGTACTTCGTCGCTGGCGCTATCTTCTCCGGTTTCGCCATGGTGCTCACGCTCCTTGTTCCGGCCCGCGCCATCTTCAACATGAAGCACATCATCACAGACCAGCACGTCGAGAACATGTGCAAAGTCATCCTGGCAACAGGCTCAATGGTTGGTTTCGCATACGGCACAGAGTTCTTCATCGCTTGGTACTCGGGCAACGCATACGAGGGCTTCACCTTCCTCAACCGCGCATTCGGTCCCTTCGCATGGGCCTACTGGACGATGATTACCTGCAACGTCCTTGTTCCTCAGTTCTTCTGGTTCAAGAAGATTCGCACCTCGCCATTCATCATTGTTGGCCTGTGCATCCTGGTGAACGTGGGTATGTGGTTCGAGCGCTTCGTCATCATCGTGACGTCACTCACAAGGAGCTTCATGCCTGGCAGCTGGCACTACTTCTCGCCAACCATGTTCGACGCCAGCATCTTCATCGGAAGCTTCGGCCTCTTTTTCACACTCTTCCTCCTCTTCCTGCGCTTTATGCCAATGATCGCAATGTTCGAGGTCAAAGGTGCATCACCTCACGCTCACGCTGGCGTGAAGCACCACTAGGCGCATCAAAGACAAGACAATGAGTCACGATAAACCAAACGATCAGGTAGAAGACAAGCTCTACGGACTGCTTGCCGAGTATGAGAGCCCCGGTGCTCTCATCGAGGCAGCAAATGAAGTTCGTAAGGCTGGCTACACCAAGTTCGACTGCCACTCTCCTTTCCCCGTGCACGGCATCGACCCTGCGATGGGAATCAAACCCACCATCCTCCCCGTCATTGTATGGGCTGCTGGCATCGCGGGCCTTGGCCTCGCCATCCTGATGCAGACGTGGATGAACAACTGGACCTACCCTTGGAACATTGGTGGCAAGCCGCTCTTCAGCTTGCCCATGCAGATTCCCATTGCCTTCGAAGTTACGGTCCTACTTGCCGCCTTCGCTACGTTCTTCGGAATGTGGGGGCTCAACAAACTTCCACAGCTTTGGCATCCGCTCTTCGGAAACGATCGCTTCGTCGAGAAGGCGATGTGCCACGGATTCTTCGTAGCGATCGAAGCGGAAGATCCCAAGTTCGACGATGAGGCCACCAAGGCGACCCTCCAAGAGGCCGGCGCAACGGCCATCGAGGAGGTTCGTTACAAGACCAGCAAGAAGCACCGTGCACTTCCAAATGGCGTTATTGCCTTCATGGTCATGTCGGTGTGTTTGGCTCTCGTGCCATTCGCCTACATCGCAAAGAAGCGCGCATCCAAGAGTGATAAGCCTCATATCCACGTTGTTCCGAATATGGACTTCCAGGCAAAGGCCAAGCCCCAAGCTGCCAGCAATATGTTCCCCGATGGTCGCGCAAGCCGCGTTCCAGTTGAAGGCTCTGTTGCGCGTGGTGAACTCAAGGCCGACGACCACTTCTACCGAGGAATCACTGGTGGTGAATGGGCAACCGAGTTCCCAAAGGAGATTGCGCTCAGCGCTGAAACGATGGAACGAGGGCAGAATCGCTTTGACATCTACTGCGCTCCCTGTCACGGGCTCAATGGCGCTGGTGCCGGCATGATCAATCAGCGGGCCGAAGCCGTCGGCGCTACCGCTACGGGCTGGGTTGCTCCGAGCAACATCGGCCAGGAGAGTTTTGCCAAGCAGCCGCATGGTCAGCTCTTCAACACTGTCGGCCACGGTATTCGTTCGATGCCCGGCTACGGCTCACAAATCAGAGAGGCTGATCGCTGGGCGATTGTCTTCTATCTCCGAGCCCTGCAGCGCAGCGCTCACTCCACCATTGATGATGTGCCCGCTGGCGACAAGCCAGCCATTCGGTAACAAGGAAGCGTCATGAGTTCCTCAGACACCATTCTTCGTCCTGAAGAGAAAACCACAGCCGGTCCTGGCGTCGCCAAAACACAGAGTTTTGGAATCGGCGCAGGCATCGTCCTGCTGCTCGGTGCAGTCGCTTGGGGCTTCGCCCTCGGCGATGGCATGCAGCGATTCTTCCACGGCTACCTGGTTGCCTTCACCTACTTCAGCAGCATCGCGTTGGGAGCACTTTTCTTCGTTCTCATCATGCACCTCATGGGCGCCAAGTGGAGCGTTAGCATACGCCGTATCGCGGAGCTGCTCACCCAGGCGTTTCCGCTGCTCGGCATTTTGTCAGCGGCTATCTGGCTGCCGATGATGCTTGGAAACGACAATCTCTACATCTGGACCAACCACGAGTTCATGGAGACGAACCACCTGGTGCACGCCAAGAGCGGCTACCTAAACCCCATCTTTTTCGCCGCTCGTCAGGTCCTCTACTTCGCTCTCTGGATCGGCATTAGCAACTACTTTTTCAAGACCTCCTGCAAGCAGGATGAGGGCGGCGATGACGACGCTACTCGCCGCATGGCCAAGTGGGCTGCACCGGCGATGTTCATATTTGCCTTCAGTTGCGCTTTCTTCGCCTTCGACATGCTCATGTCCATCGAGCCTGAGTGGTTCTCCACCATGTTTGGTGTTGTCTACTTCGCCGGCGCCTGTATCAGTATCTTCGCCCTCTTGGTTCTCATTCCCCTAGCACTTCAGCGCTCTGGACGCCT
Organism: Myxococcales bacterium; assembly: GCA_024222395.1. Classification (GTDB taxonomy): domain Bacteria; phylum Myxococcota_A; class Polyangia; order Haliangiales; family Haliangiaceae; genus NORP324. The sequence continues at coordinate 6,429 of JAAEPE010000213.1, read as the reverse complement.
CGTTCACTCGATCACGGTCGAGCACTACCACGACGTCGGCAAGCTTCTTTTCGCATTCGTCTTCTTCTGGGGATACGTGGCCTTCTCGCAATTCATGCTCATCTGGGGGGCGAATATCCCCGAGGAGACTGGCTACTTCCTCAAGCGTTGGTTTGAGGGCGGCGAGACCGGTCTCAATCTAGGTGAAATGGGCATTTGGGCCAAGATCACCCTAGTGATGCTCGCCATGCACTTCATCATCCCATTCTTGCTTCTCATGAGCCGCCATTCCAAGCGCCGGGTACACATCCTCGCAGGCTTCTCTGTGTGGATGCTCTTCTGGCACTATCTCGACCTATACTGGCAGGTGATGCCTGCCCTCAACAATCACCACACTTGGGGCTTGGCTGAGAAGTCTCCTGTCTTTGGAATGCTGCCTCTCGATATGCTTCTGTGGGTCGGAATGGGGCTGCTCTTCATGGGGACTGTCGCCGGCAAGTTCCGCAAAGTGAATCTCATCCCAATCAAAGACCCGGGCCTTGCCCAGTCACTTAAGTTCGAGAACCAGTAGGAGTATCCAATGAGTGACTTTCCAGAAAAGGAAGCAGACAAGACCAACGCACCAGCGGTGCTGGTCGTTGGCCTCGCCACGACGGCGGTTCTCTGGGCCTTCATCGTCTACTTGCAGGCATATTTTGAGACCACCGAAGGCGAGATTGCCGCAATGCGTGCCGTAAGAGGCAAGACCGTGGAAGTTCGCGGCCTGCACGCTGAGCAGCGCGCAGACCTAGGCAAGACCACATACGCGGATGCATCCAAGGGGACACTCAAGCGTCTCAAACTTGAGACAGCCATGAGTCTCGTCGTTCGCGATGCAAAGGGAAACGGCTCTCTGATTCCCAGCCTTGGAGCGCTAGACGTGGCAACGATTCCTGCTGCCTCGGGGTTTCCTGTAAAAGCCGCTCCTGATGCACCCACAGCGCCGGAGCCAACTGATGCCACGCCGTCTACGGATGGTGCTGCTCCTGCAGCAGCTACTCCGCCGACAGAAGGTGCACCTGCTGCCGACGCTCCGCCGACAGAAGGCGCTGCTGCAGCTCCGCCGGAAGCTGCAGCGCCGGCCGCCGGTCAATAACTCGATGCTCTCGTCCTCACCACGCGCCTTGTGCGCAGTCGTTTCATTTACACGCCCCCATCAAGTAGGGAGTTCGGAAGATCATGTTTAGGAACCTGATCACAGTCTTGCTCTTCACCGTCTTCGCATTTGCTGCGGGTCAGGTGGCGACTACACAGCCCGCAACCGCAGGCACAGACGAAGCAGCTGCTGCCGCGAAGGCAGACGGGGAGAATCCCGACGCTGCGGATACCGCGGATGCCTATCCCTTCACAGACCTGGCTCCAGACAGCTACTGGATGCCAGCCAAGGGAACGGGCGATACGACTGATCACGTCGATTGGATGTTCTACACAATCCTGGGCCTGGCGGCGTTCTGTTTCTTGGCCATCTCAATTGTTGTGCTCTATCTGGTATGGCGTTACCGGCACCGTGATGGGCACAAAGCAGAGTCTTCTGCCAAGAATAACCCGACACTTGAGGTGGTTTGGACTGTGATCCCCGCCATCATCTGCGTCTTCATCTTTGTAGGTGGTTGGAAAGGCTATCTAAGCATGACGACGGCTCCAGGTGATGCGATGCAGATCGAGGTCTCAGCCGGCGTAGAATCGAAATGGGCTTTCACCTACAACAAGGGGGAGGAAACTCTCGAAACAGCAGAGCTTCACGTTCCTGTTGATCGCGCAGTGAAGCTCAAGATGCGCTCGAAAGACGTCGTACACAGCTTCTCGGTGCCTTCGTTCCGCAAGAAGCAAGACGTTGTCCCTGGTCGCTACAGCTATCTGTGGTTTGAGGCAGACACGCCTGGTGTTTACCGCGTGTACTGCGCTGAGTACTGCGGCGATTCGCACTCCCAGATGAAGACGCAGGTCGTCGTGCACAAATCAGGCGGTTACGAGAAGTGGCTCAACGCAGAGTTCAAGAAGGGTGAGACTGACTGCCTCAACTTTGAAGGACAGGAACAAACGGATTGCTTCATTGCCCAGGGAAAAGAGATCTACATGGCAAAGGGATGCATCGGGTGTCACACGCTTGATGGTGTCGCCGGGGCAGGACCTAGCTTCAAAGGTATCTGGGGAGAAACTCGTGAGTTCACCGATGGCACCTCTGGCGTTGTTGATGAGGACTACATTCGAGAGTCAATCTTTGAGCCAATGGTCAAGATCCGGACTGGATTTGGTCCGGTCATGCCTTCCTTCGAGGGCAAGCTCACCGACAAAGACATCGACGCTCTCAACAATTGGCTTAAAACGCTCTAGGAACAACTCATGTCTAGCCAAGCAGCAACCGTAGACGTTCTCGAAGACTCCAACTACCTCGCCATTAAGCGAGGATTTTGGAGCTGGTTCACCACCACCGACCACAAGCGCATCGGCATCCTGTACTTGATGGCAATCCTGATGTCGTTTCTCCTGGGTGGCTTCTTCGCCCTGATGATTCGAGCCGAGCTCCTTCTCCCTGGCTCACAGCTGGTTACAGCGGCGACATACAGCAAGCTCTTTACGATGCACGGCGCCATTATGGTGTTCCTGGTAGTCATTCCAGGCATTCCGGCGGCGCTCGGCAACTTCATGGTTCCTCTCATGCTTGGGGCCCCCAGCCTCGCATTCCCAAGACTGAATCTGACATCGTTCTATCTCTACCTTTCAGGGGCGCTGCTGCTAATCCTCTCTCTCTTCCTGGGAGGCGTGGATACCGGCTGGACTCTCTACACTCCGCACAGCACGACGACAGACACAGCGGTGCTATCTGCAGTAGCTGGTGCGTTCCTCCTGGGCTTCAGCTCGATCTTCACTGGTCTCAACATGATCGTGACGATCCACAAGTTCAAACCCAAGGGAATGAGCTGGTTCAAGACCCCCATCTTCGTTTGGGGTATCTACGCAACTTCGGTCGTTCACATTCTTGCCACCCCAGTTCTAGGTCTCACCATGGCGCTCCTCTTCCTCGAGCGCATTGTTGGCATTGGGATCTTTGATCCAGCTCTCGGCGGTGACCCGCTGCTCTTCCAGCACTTCTTCTGGTTCTACGCGCATCCAGCTGTGTACATCATGGTTCTTCCGGCGATGGCCGCCATGACTGAGATCATCACGACCTTTGCCAAGAAGACGCTCTTTGGCTACTCGTACGTCGTTTACAGCTCAATCGGCCTAGCGCTGCTCAGCTTCTTGGTCTGGGGACACCACATGTTTGTTTCTGGGCAAAGCCCCTTGGCGAACATGATCTTCTCGGCGCTCACGTTTGTGGCGGCGATACCATCCGCGGTTATCATGTTTCATTGGATTGCGACCCTCTACAAGTCTGACATCCATCTTGATAGCCCGATGATCTATGCACTCATGTTCATCTTGCTGTTCGCAATCGGTGCACTTACTGGCATCTTCCTGGGGGCACTCAACACCAGCGTTCACCTTCACGACACCTACTTTGTTGTGGCTTACTTCCACTACACAATGATGGGTGCTGGCTTGATCGGTTTCTTTGGAGCCTTGCACTACTGGTGGCCAAAGATGACAGGAAGGATGTACGCGGAGAAGCCGGCGAAGATCATGGCCGTCATCGTCTTCTTTTCTTTCAACCTAGCCTTCATTCCCCAGTTTGTCATGGGGGCGCGAGGTATGCCTCGCCGCAACTTCGACTACGATCCACGCTTCGAGCTGTTGCACCAAACATCATCTCTCGGAGCATTCATCATGGGTGTCACACTCTTCTTGATCCTCTTGAACCTGGTCATCTCACTCAAGGCGGGCAAGAAAGCACCAGCCAATCCATGGGGCGGCACCACCTTAGAGTGGCAGACATCCTCTCCGCCACCGCTCTACAACTTCCCCGTTGGCCAGCCAATCCGTCTTCCCGATCTCTACGAATACGAGAGCTTGGTCCAAGACAACGAGACTGGCGGCTGGAGCTACAAAGAGGACGCGGCCAGCGAGACCTAGAGATTCTTGGTTCGCACCACTTCTATGCGGACAAGAAGGTCTGCTTCTTTCCGATACGCTACTTGATTCACTAAGGAACAACACTGTGACTGATCACAACGAAAACGACGGCAAACATGACGAGCCTGAGGAAAAGGTGACTTCGTCCGAAGAGTCGGAGGAGAGTACTTCGGATGAATCTGCTGAGATTTTTTCGGAGGAATCCAGTGAGCCCGCTCCTGCGAAGTCTGTGGAGATTGCCGCTGCAAAGGAGGAAGTCAATGAAGACAACCACAGCGGCGGTCTAGCTCAGGTTGTTTCGGTGAAGGCTCTCTTGGGAACCTTCTGCGCCCTCATGCTCTTCCCGGTCACGGCCGTTTTCGTGGAGTCTGCTTCTAACATCAGCCTCCTGGTTGCCATGGTTGTGGCAACAATCCAGGCAGGCTTGATTTGCATGTACTTCATGCACCTTCGCAAGGACAAGGCTATGCACACGGTCTTCTTCTTGTCGGCTCTACTCCTTACTCTAGTCTTCGTGAGTTTTGCTCTGATGGATGGCTCGGAGTACCAAGAGGACACTACGTGGGGCAAAGAAGCTGCTCGGTAGACTACGACAGTCCAATGCGAAGACTGCGAGGCCGGGGTCCGGTCTCGCAGTTGTCGTTTCGGCTCTGTTGGCGTCTTGCGGGGCGCCAACGGTAGCGACATCACTACCATTGCATCTGCTCCCAGCGGAAATTGAGCCGGCGCCCGCAGAGCTCGTCGGGCAGACGCTGCGTATGCGTATCTATGTTGGCGCCGACCACCGAGCTCGGGTTGTGGGCTGGGAGCGAGAACTCGACGAAGTGGTTGCGCTCACTTCGGGGCTCCTGCACGGCGGCACCGATATCCAACTAGAGCTATCCGAGTCTGTTGGCTGGGAGCGCTCGGGTGGGCCCCTCGACAATACCCTCGCATCATTGGTAGCCCAAGATCCGGGGAACGACGTAGACATCGTAGTAGGGCTCGTCGATGCTACCGACGACGCCACCGCCAGCTTCTCTGCCTTGGTTGCTTCTGAGAGGGCAGCTCGCCACGTTGTGGTGCGTGGATTTCATTGGCAGGCGGAGTCAGCGGCACTCGGTGCAGATGGCGAGAGCCTATCCGAGGCGGCCAAGGACTCACTCTTGGTGCGCAGACGTCGGCACAAGCAGAGTGTCTTACTCGCGCACGGCATCGCCACTCTCTTTGGTGAAGAGGCCGCCCTGGGAGCCGAGTTTCGCCTAGAGACCGCGTCTATGGAGCGCGATGCTGGCGCTCGTCTCAAGGCGGCCATCCCCCTGGAACTCGCGGAACGGGCAGCGGCGGCGGCCGCCAGACAGAAGCCTGCAGTGGAAGAAGGTCGACTGCGACGGATTGATACGGAGAATCTTGCGCAAGTACATCTCTTGCTCGACGCCAAGAAACCCGGCGTCGCCTGGGAGATTCTCGAACCGCTACTTGAGCTCTATCCTGAGCACGCCTCCATCGCTGACGCTGGGTGTTTGGTGGCCGAAGCTCGTGACGGCAGCGATATGATCGGGCGTTGCAATACGGCAGTTCAACTCGGCAGCAAGACGCCAAGGGTCTTCCTCGCACTGGCTAGCAAACTGGGGGGATCCCAGCCCGAGCAGGGGGCGGCACACTTGCGCACAGTCGAAGCACTCCTTGAACCAACGGCCAAAGAGTGGCGGGATGTCGCTCTCTCCTATCAGAAGCTCTCGCTGGCCTCGAGTGCCATGCGAGCTGCTGCCAATGCGAAGGAAGTAGACAAGGTCGTGAAGTGGGCCAGGGAGACTAAGTCGCGATACGGCGTACATGTTGGAGTGCCTCTCAACGAAGAGGGGCGCTATCTACTCGCCCTGCAGACCGCTCTAAAAGAGGTCTACGCAGGGAACTTTCCCAAGAGCACGGCAGCTTCCAAGGCTCTCTCTAGGAACTATCCCAAGAGCATCGGAGCCAGTCTAATACGGTGCGAAATCGCCATGCACAAACGCAACTACGAGGCTGCGGTCTCTTCCTGCAAGGAAGTGCTCGCGAAGCAGCCCGAGAATTCGTGGGCGCGGTATCTACAAGGCGTTGCCTTCGCTCGGCAGAAGCGTGCGGCTACCGCTATCGGGCTCCTCATCGAGGCAATCGAGCGAGACGAGTCTCTCGAGGCGGCATACAAGGCTCTTGGCCAGCTCTATCGCAAGTCCCGTGATGCACGGCTCTCGGCACTCAAGAAATCGTACAAACGCATCTTTGGCAAGGCGTTGTAGCGTGAACCCCTTACCGACCGCCCTCTAGCGGCAGACGCCCGCCTGCTGCAGAGTAGAGGCCGATGTCCACCGCGATGGCACTACTGATCGGGCTCACCGGCCGCGCCAAGCAGCCCTCGATCTCTCGCCCATTGGTCGG
>JAAEPE010000212.1 GCA_024222395.1 Myxococcales bacterium | reverse complement strand
CCGGATCCCATACTCAGCAAACGGCCTCGGTCATGACCCTCTTTGAGAAGGTTCTCGAAGACGAGCAGCCTCAAGTCGTCTTGGTGGTGGGCGACGTCAACTCGACAGTAGCCTGCTCACTAGTCACCTCGAAATTCCGCCCAAAAAGAAGCCTTCACCTGCTCCCGCGGCACTCGCGATCGCCCCATCATGATTCACGTCGAGGCCGGACTTCGCAGCTTCGCTGATGACATGCCCGAGGAAACCAATCGCAGGGTCACAGACTGCTTGGGCGACGTGCTCTTCGTCTCTGACCCAGCAGGCAACGTCAACCTGGCAAACGAAGGCGTAAGCGAAAATCGTGTTTCCTTCGTCGGCAACGTCATGATCGATACTCTTCTCGCCGCCAAAGAGAAGGCCATGGCCTCCAAGATTCTCGAAGACCTCAAACTCAAAGAAGGTGGCTACGGACTCGTCACCCTTCACCGCCCAAGCAATGTTGATGAGCCCGAGCAACTCAAGCACATCATCGGTGTTCTCGACGATATCGCCAAAGAAGACGTACCGCTAGTCTTTCCTGTGGGCTCCTGTACAAGGATGTACGACTCTCCGAGGAGGAGGAGCCGGCGCTACTCATCACGGTGGTTCCGCGAGCCAACGGCCGCGCAGTGTGCTCAGGTTGCGACGAAAAGCGCCCGGGGTACGACAAACTCGGCGAGCGTCGATTCGAGTTTGTCCCTCTGTGGGGCATTGCGGTGTT
>JAAEPE010000211.1 GCA_024222395.1 Myxococcales bacterium | reverse complement strand
TTCTCCTTCGGCTCTGCAATACCAATCCTGCATACATTCTTCGCTCCCTAGGCGGCTGCGTGCTGCCACCTAGGGCCTGGAGACTTTGATCAAACGAGGCCCCACATCCCCGCTCTTTGCTTGCGAATTGGAAACGCCTGCGCTTCCCAGGTTCCCGGGTTGCCCTTATGCCATCGCCCTGCTCACCGAGCCCGGTAGGATCACACCGCCCTAGCCAAATAGCGGACGTTGCGATGTTGCCTGCTGGGCGTTCAAAACCATCAGCTCCTACATCTTCACAATTTCAGGGCTCAATCACACAGCTCGTGCATTCGCTGTCTACGCTTCGCAGACGGGGTCACCCCTCGTCCACGCAAGACTCGCTACCAACCGGCTGGCTAAGCCTTGGTCACGCGGAACTCTCATCCGCTGGGCAACGATGCAAAGTTCCTAGATTACATTGTGTTCTCTTTGCCCTCTGCCAGAGCTTCGCCTGGCGCAATGATCACTTACGTTCTAGAAGGCTGGTAGCAGCTTCTGAGGCCCCATGGAGGGCTCACCACAGATAGAGCCTCTTCGTTGCTTGAGCTGCAGAAGCGACAATGCCTAGTCTATTGGGCTGTTACAAGGCAGGTGCATTTCTCCCATGGTGGTAGGCTGGGCTCACTAGACAAACCCATCGATACAATACGGAGACAGGATGATTCGACACCTTGAAAGCACAATAGCGGTACTGGCATTGACAGCCGCATGTGGAGCGGCGAGCACCACCAACCACACGGAAGTCATCCCAGAGAGTGCGAAGGTCACCGCTCCAGCAGTGGAGCACTATGCCTTCACAGTAGACTCCGAAGACGATCTGTGGCTACACACGGGAGTGCAAGCCACTGAGGGTGACTTGCTCGTCATCAAGGCGAGCGGGAAGATTGTGGTGTTCAAGGACCCGGAGGGAAACCCCGCCGAACACGCCACACCAAAGGGATGGAAGTCTGACAATGACTGTTTCGCAAAGTTCAATCCAGGAGCGTTGGTCGCCCGATTCGGCGAGAACAAGCCATTCTGTACGGATGGAAGCTTCATCGTTCGCGTTGGCAGTGATCACGTGGACGAGTTGCGACTCAAGATTCTCGATGGCAACTACACCAACAACGAAGGACACTTCGATGTCAGCGTCTACCGGGTGCCCAAAGAGCTTGTCCCCCAGGCTGCAATCGTCGAACGAGTACTGAAGGCCGATGCGAACGAGGCCGGTGTGCTTCAGGGGGCGCACCGCGAAGAGGGCAAGAAGGTTCTCAAGGAGAGGTCCGAAGCAGAAACGGAATCCAAGTAGCGAGGGGATGTGCGATGGCATATTCACGTGACGACTTCGCTGCGTTCCAGGCGAAGATGCAGCGCGCGAGTCTCCCGGACGTTGTGATCCGCACGTTCGAGCACTACTATCGACAGCTCGCACAAGGCCATACGGGGCTGATTCCGGAATCAGAAATCCGGCCGGTAGTGGACGTTTCGGACACGAAAATGCTGTCAGCCTCTCTTGAGAGCGTTGGCTGCGCCGCACTGCCAAAGACCGTGATGGTGAAGCTAAATGGTGGTCTTGGTACCAGCATGGGGCTCAACAAGGCCAAGTCACTACTGACGGTCGGAGACGGCTACAGCTTCCTCGATATCATCGCTGCGCAGGCCCTGCGCAGCAGGGTTCCCGTGGTGCTCATGAATAGCTACAGCACTCACACTGATTCGCGTGCGGCGTTGGCGCAATACGAGGGTATCTCTGGCCCCCTGCCCTTGGACTTCATGCAGCACAAAGTCCCCAAAGTGTTGCGATCGGATCTATCTCCTGCAGTTTCCAAGGGCGCCAGCGATAACGAATGGTGCCCGGCCGGACATGGCGACCTCTATACGGCTCTCGTGACTAGCGGCATGCTCGAGACCATGCTCGAATTCGGCTACGAATATCTCTTTGTGAGCAACGCTGACAACCTAGGTGCAGTGATGGATGCTGCCGTTCTCGGACACTTTGTCGCCGGTGAGTTCCCATTCTTGATGGAAGTGGCAGATCGAACAACTGCTGATAGGAAGGGAGGGCATCTCGCACAGGATAGCCAGGGACGGCTGATCCTGCGAGAGTCCGCTCAATGTCCCGAAGATGACCTAGAGGCATTTCAAGACATCGCTCGCCATCGGTACTTCAACACGAACAATCTTTGGATCAACCTGCCGGCGCTCGCCCTGCTGATTAAGAAGAGGGGCAACGTACTCGGCTTGCCTATGATACGGAATTTGAAATCCCTAGATCCTCGAGACGCCTCTTCACCCGCTGTCTATCAACTCGAGACCGCCATGGGCTCGGCAATCTCCAATTTCAAAGGAAGCACCGCACTGAGAGTTTCTCGCACCCGCTTCACCCCCGTTAAGACAACCAACGACTTGCTATCACTTCGCAGTGACGACTATCAGCTTAGCGATGATTTTAGAGTTCTCCCGTCACGGGCGAACGCAAAGGCGGCACTCGTCGACCTCGACCCGGAGTACTTTGGGCTCGTCGATGCTATGGAGGAGCGATTCCCCAAGGGCCCACCTTCGCTGGTTGACTGCATCTCCTTTCGAGTCGTCGGCGATGTGAGATTCGGAGCGAGAGTCGAGTGCAGAGGCAACGTCGAGATTCGCAATGAGGGTACGATTCAGACTTGTGTAGACGATGACTCTCGATTCGGCGACGAGGTTGACTAGTACAGTGTGCCGAGCTTGGAGTAGAACAGATCAATGACAAGTGAAAGGCTAACGAGGAGCGAGGTCCTTGCCGATCTCCTTGGGCGCAAGCTAGAGGTGTGGGAGTGCATACCCTCACTTCACTACGTAGACGAGCTATTCCCGGAAGAGCGTGAGCTTATTACGAAGGCCGTGGATAGGCGCCGGGCAGAGTTCGCCGCCGCCCGAGTCTTGGCGAGACGAGCCATGGGGCAGCTCGGAGTTAAGCCTGAGCCCCTGTTGCGCTACGACGACCGAGCCCCTCGCTGGCCTGAGGGCATCGTGGGCACGATAACCCACACGAAGGGCTATTGCGCCGTCGCACTAGCCTCCGCCAACACAATCCGCAGCGTAGGAATCGATGCCGAGCTCGCCGATCCGCTGGGAACCGATATCATCAATCGGATCTGCGGCGAGTCCGAGCTTCGCTGGCTCGATACGCAGCCTTCCGAAGATCGGGGGCGACTCGCAAAGCTCATATTTAGTGCGAAGGAAGCCTTCTACAAGTGCCAGTACCCCATTACGCAGACCTTTCTAGGCTTTCGGGATGTCGAACTCGAGTTTGACCTCGCCAATGAAGAGTTTCGCGTCGCGGTACTGCGCAAGCTAACCAGCCCAGACTCCAGCGTACGCGAGGCCCGAGGCCGATATCGCGTTTCACCGGAGCTAATTCAAACCACCATGATTCTCTAACCTGAATCCGTCACCGGATTCAGGTTAGGGCCCGACGATGTCGGGCGAAGCAAGAAATCAAGGAATCGTCAGCTTGCCAGGCGACGAGTTGAGGCTCTGTGGTCTGTTTGATGTCGGAGCGGTGGTTTTCGTGCGCTTTTTGTTGAGCGAGGAGAAACTCTAGACGCGGCAATGCACTACATGTAGTGGGTGAGGTCCTAGACTGGCGGCTGCGGCTTAGGTCATTGTATCCGGTGCTCTGAAACGTGCAAGTGCCTGTACCAGGAGTTGCTTGCGCGGGAACGCGCTTGAGAGACGGACATGAATTCGCCGGACACTGATCGAAACGACCGCCCCGACTTTGAAGAGTTTGTTGTGCAGCATGCCGGCCTGGGCGATGGCCAACTCAGTCCCTACTAGGCCGACGTTGCGAATGGTGACCGTCAAGAGTTGAGCCGCCATCGCAAACCAGAGCCTGAGAGCATTGCCGCGAAACGTGCGACAGCTCGCTCGGTCTCTAAAGAGATCACGATTGGCCGCGGTCCCGAAAAGACGACTTGGTCTTTCAAAATGGCAATGTATCGACCCGCCATGCGCAGATTACCTTTCGCGGTGGCATGTTCATCGTCGTGGACTTGGGCTCAACCAACGGCATCTACGTCAATGGTCGAATGGCCGACAAGCCCATCGTTATCAACGGCCCCAATACCGTTCACATAGCGGTATTCGCGCTGAGCATTAGCATGATTCGCGAGGCCGCGTAGAGGTTCTCCCTAGATGTCGGTGAGGCCAATCGCGAAGTACACCTCGATGGCCCCGCTCTCAATCCCATAGCCGACGTCGAGGCCGAGCAGAGGCAAGACGATAGAGCGGGCGAAGAAGCGGGTACCGAGACCTACGGCATTCTTGAAAGGAGCAGCTCCTTCCTGACTATCGGCACCGGGCAAGTAGTTGCGATGGGTGTCGCTATCTTCGATGTCGCGAAACGTGATATAGCGACTGTCATAGAACGCCAATCCACGCACCGCAAGACGCTCAAGCAGTGGAAACGGCATGGAGAAGAGGTGTACGGAATACTCCGCGTTGAACGACACCTTGAAGTCACCGCGAAACTGTGCGCCTTTGTAGCCGCGCAGTGATGTGCCGCCTGCGGAAAACTCCTGCTGAAAGGGCAAGTCCTTGCCAATGGAGAATCCGGTCTTGAGAATCAGGTTGTGTCGATCAAAGTACTTGCGTGCGCGGACCCAACTGCTTCTCACATCCCAGTACTCGAAGTCTGAGCCAAGACCGGGAAGCGCCTTCTCATAGAGGATATGATACTTATCGCCAGTACTAATGCCGTACCAGTTGGCTCGCCTGTCAAACGTAAGGCTCAATTCGCTGGACATGTCCCATCCCTCGACTCCAGGGTCGTCGAGTGTATGGCCGTGCATTCCACCTTCCATGACGTCCTCTGGCGCTGCGTCGTTCTTGAGAATTGTAGCGCCATAGAAGACGTTCGCGGCCCGGAGGCGCGCGTCTAGCGAGAGGCTGCGAAAGAGCGTGACACCGAGCTTGGCGCCTGCATTCAAGTAGCGAAGCTTGGTTTGGCGAACCGCATCCGGTGACTCGAGGAACTTCGATGGAGCACTGTACTCGAGCACTCTCTGGTTCTTGAGATAGACATCAAAGGCCCAGTGAAGTGGGGTGCCACCTATCGAGGGATCGATGTAGGCACCAACGAAGAACGAATCGCCGGTTGCAATCTGGCCATAGAGCAAGAGCTTCTTGTTCTGGCCGAAGAGATTGTTCTCTCCAAAGCCAACGCCGCCGCCCTTATTGGTCGGTTGGTTGTAGACAGTCGGAGCCACGACCCAGCTGTGCTTGTCCTTGGCGACAATCGTGACCTTCACGCCACCCTTCGGGTGCGGCTCTGAGAAGATGTCGATGTCTTTGAAGAGACCACTAGAAACCAGCTCTACAATTGCCTGCTCGCGGGCGCTGGTACCCCACTCATCTCCCTCATCAACATTTGCGATGTAGCGCACCGTGTCATCGGTAGTCTTGTTGTTCTCGACTACGACGATTTGGCGGACTGTCTCGGCTGTGGCGAGAGCACTCCCCATCAGCAAGCTAAGAACAAGAGTGAGAAAGGTTATGTGGTTGGAGGTCTTCATGAGCGGTTCTCGCTCAAACCAGGATATCGGTATCAGGGCCCTGGTGCTCGTAGGCCAAGTCACAATCCGGCTACAGAGCCCCTCGCAAAGGGGCAAGTTGTGGTATTCCCGCCTCATGAACGCCGCTGAAATCGCCACCATCGAGGTCATCGAGAGCACCCTTTCTGAACACGGTTCGTATCGAAAGGTTGACGAAAGCCTCTACGTCATCAAGCAGGGATCCACCTACGTAATGATCAACGTTGTGCCCTGGGACGAAGACCGGGCGTTGGTCCGGTGCTGCGCTCAACTTGTCCGCGGCGTCAACATGGAGGGCGAATTGGCAATTGATCTGCTGCACCTCAACAGCCAACTCCGATTCGGCGCTTTCGCGTACGAGCCCAACGAGCGGGTTGTGCTCTTCCTGCACTCGATTCTTGGCGGCCCAACATTCGACTCCGATGAACTGCTCGCGACACTCACCGACGTCGCCATCATCGCCGACGAATACGATAACCAGATTATTGAGTACTACGGCGGCCAGACGATGCATGACCTTCTAGAGGATCAAGCGTTGATAAATATCCTCGATACCGATCCCACGGATTTCAGTTTCAGCAAGGCGTAATTGGAGATGCATCAAGACTACGGACACAAAGGTAGCTTCGCGACACGGGCTATTCACGCAGGTCAGCCACCAGATCCGACGACTGGGGCAGTCATGACTCCGGTCTACCTAACTTCGACCTACGCGCAAAAAGGTCCTGGCGAGCACAAAGGTTTCGAGTACTCCCGCACCCACAACCCAACACGCTTCGCTCTCGAAGACTGTATTGCCAGCCTCGAAGGTGGCAACCACGGTCTGTGTTTCACCTCGGGCCTTGCCGCTACAGACGCGGTCCTGCACACCCTCTCAGCGGGTGACCATATTGTTGGAAGCGATGATCTCTACGGCGGCACCTTCCGCATCTTCGACAAAGTCTGGCGCCGCCACGGCCTAGAGTTCGACTTCGTCGATCCCATGGATGGTCGCGAGGCATTTGCCGCGAAGATAAAGCCGAATACGAAAATGATCTGGGTCGAAACGCCGACCAACCCAATGCTCAAGCTCGCCGACATCAAAGAGATTTCCGGCCTGTGCAAAGAGAAGGGCATTCTCCTGCTGGTCGACAACACCTTCATGACGCCGTTCAACCAACGGCCATTCGAGCTTGGTGCTGACATCATCGTGCACTCGACCACCAAGTACATGAATGGCCACTCCGACGTTATCGGTGGCGCGGTCGTAACTCGGAGCGACGAGCTCCACGAGAAGGTCGCTTTCATCCAAAACTCCTGCGGCGCTTCGATGCCGGCAATGGATGCCTTCCTCACCATGCGCGGTTTGAAGACTCTGCACGTGCGCATGGAGCGCCACGAGCATAACGCCCGTCACCTTGCAGAATGGCTTGATGGTCACGAGCAGGTTGACAAAGTCATCTACCCAGGGCTCGCCAGCCACCCGCAGCACGAGCTTGCCAAACGCCAGCAGAGTGGATTTGGCGGCATGATTAGCTTCCACCTCAAGGGCGACCTCGAGGCTACGCGGCGCTTCCTCAAACAGTGTTCCATTTTCGCCTGCGCCGAGTCCCTAGGTGGGGTGGAGTCGCTCATTGAGCACCCAGCTATCATGACCCACGCCAGTGTCCCACCCGAGACCAGGCAAGCGCTTGGAATTTCCGATGGCTTTATTCGTCTTTCGGTGGGCATCGAGGCCGTTGAAGACTTGAAGGCCGACCTAGAATCCTGCTTCGCCTCTGCCAAAGGCTAGAGCCTGGAGTAGGCCCTCTGGTGCTACAGGCTCTAGGCACCTGAGACATGGAGCGAATTTCGTGACCGTTCTGCCCCACTATGCCTAAAATGGTGGGGTATGTGTCTGTACCGTCTTCTCTTTGCTGGACTCCTGTTTGTGGGCAGCTCTGCGCAGGCGGAAACTGTAGAAGAGCCAAAGTTGGCCGCCGAGCAGCCAGATAGCATCTCCTGCGGCTCAACCAATCGCGGCGCCCTCTCAGACGCTGCGATGTTGCCAACGCGAGGCCACGGATTTGTAATGGCGGAGCCCTGGCGTTCTCGAGGAACTCGCTTCGGAACCCTAGAACTAGTCAAGCTAATCGCACAGAGTTCTTCTGATGTCGCGTTCCAGTACAAAGATAGTCAATTGAGCGTTGCCGATATGTCTCATGAGCACGGTGGCCCTCTCGCAATGCACCGTTCCCACCAGAATGGTCGCGATGTCGACCTCATATACTACGCAATGGATGCGGAGGGACGCCCATTCTATCCAGACAGCCACATGGCCTACTACAGTCGCGAGGGGCAGGCGACGTACGCCAAGTCGCCGCGATTCGTTAAGGACATTCCTGAGCGCTATTTCGATCTCAAGCGCAATTGGGCCTTAGTCCGTGCCATGATGACTAGCGAAAATGCCAATGTAGAGCATATTTTTGTATCTCCGAGAGTCAAGCGATGGCTTCTGACCTACGCGAGAGAAGTCAAAGAGAGCGCGAGTATTCTCAAGATGGCCACTCACATCCTTCACGCTCCGCGAGACGTTAAGGGCCACAACGACCACATGCACGTACGCATCGGCTGCTCGGAAGAAGACGTCGACGCGGGTCGATGTCGCCAAGCAAGTGCCCCGAAACCGCGACGTTCCAAGCGCTGGTACCGCCGGGTGCGCTGTCCAAATCCAGTAGGTCCAGAACTCGCACTACCTCGGTCATAGGACTCGCTCACCCTCGAACCAAGCGTTCGCGATCCTAGGACTTATTCTGGTCGCAGTACTTGCTCCAGGCACCGCTCTCGACCATCTCAATAAGGTGGTCGTGCAGCACCTGGGGAACAGGAGTCTCAGGAAGGTTTCCGTAGATTGTCACCACGTCTCGCAAAGGAGCATCGTCTTGCCCCGCCCCAGCACCATAGCGCCCGTAGTGTGGCAGCTGCTTGCGCAGGCTCACCTCTCCGCGCGACTTGATAAAGCCCTTGTTGAGCGCCACGCCCACTCGAGCAGGGCAGTGGCATGGATTCATGGGGTCGACATGCTCACATCGTGGCGCCAGGTAGTCGGAGATCTTCTTCTTTGCCCGCGATAGGCGCACCTTGAATGCGGCGGCAGAGACGTCGAGCGTCTGCGCTGCATGCGAGTCCGAAAGAGACATCACAGTGCTGAGCACGAATGCAGCACGTTCGCCGGGCGAGAGGCAATTGACCACAGAGGTCATACAGCCCTGCTTGAGCCCCCATAGCAGGAAGTCACGCCTGGGCTCGGTTAGCGAACTCACAATGTCGGTCCTCGTAGCCTCCGAGCGCAAGATTTCGTCTAGCATGTCGAAGGACACCTCGGGTCTGCGCTCGAGAGTCTTCCCCAACACATGTTGCGCAATCTTGAGCAACCACAACGACACCTTGTCACCATCCGGGCTCGTGTCTGCGCCGACGTATGCGCGCAGAAACGTCTCCTCGACAACCTTATGCGCCCGAGCCTCATCGAGGCACATGCGAATCACAAAGTTGTACAGGCTAGGCAAATGCTCAGCCAGTAACTCCATAAAACTCGCAGTTTCGGTGGGCACCTGCCGGCATGCTAGCGGGTATTGCAGGCAGAGGCGAGGCTTTCTACCGGGTGATCTCTGTGCTCGGCGGCGATAGAGGTGGCTCAGGGGTAGGCTCAACGCACCCTGTGTCGTGATACTCGGTTGGAGTTGCTTTGCTCGCGCCTGACAATTGCTTCCCGTCCGTCGGCGCGTGAATGGTATCCAGCTTGGCAATCACGCACCCAAGTAGATCCACCTTCTCTCGATGGGGGAGAAACGCACTTTTGAATCCTGCGATGAGGATCTCCTTGATCTGATCAAGAGTCCATCCGTAGTGCTGATGGCAGAGAAGGATCTCCTTGCTCACCGTCGTATCCGTTATCAGTCGGTTGTCAGTGTTGATGGTGACTCGAATTCCGTAGTCAACATAGAAGTCAACAGGATGTGCAGCCCAGCTCTTCGCTGCTTTCGTCTGCAAATTGGACGATGGGCAAATCTCAAGAGGGATGCGGTGATCGTTCACATAGTTGAGAAGCTCTCCATCCTCTCGCAAGCGAGTGCCGTGACCAATTCGGTGGGCGCCACACTTGTGAATTGCTTGCGCTATCGAATCGGGGCCGAAAGCCTCCCCTGCGTGGGCGGTGCAGTTGATGTTGTTATCGAGAATGAGCTGAAACGCAGCCATGTGCTCCTTGGCCGGGTTATTGACTTCGGAACCGGCCAGGTCGAAGCCCACGACACCGCGATTCTTGTAGGCCACAGCCAGCTCAGCCATGCGGAGAGAACTCTCAACGTCCATCGAGCGAATTCCACAAAGAATGAGCCCGTAGCGAATGCCAAACTCTCGCTTAGCCCGGCGAAGCCCTCGGAGGACCGCCTCGATGATGTCAGTGAGTCGCAAGCCGTTGCGTGTGTGCAACATGGGGGCGTAGCGCACCTCGAGAAACCAGACCCCCTCTTTCCAGGCGTCCTCCCCAAGTTCATACGCTGCTCGCTCGAGCCCCTCCTCGGTTTGCAAGACCGAAAGCGTGATGTCAAAGCCCTTCAGATAGTCATCGAGAGAATTGCAGACGTCGCCGGCATAGAGAATCTTGAAGAGTTCGTCCGCGTCGTGACTTGGAAGCGTGACCCTTTGCTCCTCGGCCATTTCGAGAATGCTAGAGAGACGCATGCTGCCATCGAGATGCACATGCAAGTCGGTCTTGGGAAGGCTCTCAATGAGTTCTAGGCTTAGCTCGGCGACCATCGGACAAGCATAGCAGGTTTCGAGGCAATACCTAGCCAGTGAAACCGAGCGCCATGGCCTTCTCTTCGACACACTCAAGCACCGGCGTCGCCGCGTTGATTCCGTCAAGTTGCGAGATATGGCGAATGCCCGTAGGTGAGGTGATGTTGATCTCCGTGAGCATGTCGCCAATCACATCAAGACCGACGAGAATCTGGCCGTACTCCTTCATAACGGGGCTCACCGCCGCAATGATCTCGACTTCACGCTCAGTCAAATCGGTCTTGTCGGCCCTGCCACCAACATGCAGATTCCCACGAGCTTCCCCCTCAGGAGGAACCCGCATGACCGCACCGATTGGTTCTCCCTCAACGAGCACGATTCGCTTGTCGCCCAATCTCGCAGCAGGAAGATAGCTCTGCGCCATGGTCCAGATCTGGCCCCCCTGGGTTGAAGTCTCGAATATCGAACTGGTATTGGGATCGCCTTCCTGAACTAAGAAGATCCCCATGCCTCCGAATCCATCGACAGGTTTGAGAATGATGCCTCGATCGTGCTCAGCCAAGAACGCCTCAAGTCGGGCAGCACTGCGCGTAACGATGGTCGGCGGAATGAACTCCTGGAATGCAAGAATGCTCAGATGCTCGTTGTGCTCGCGAAGACCACGAGGGTCGTTTACAAGTACCGTCTTGCCGCGGCCGTGATCGAGAATCCAAGTCGCGTGAAGATACTCGACGTTGAGTGGCGGGTCGGCGCGCATGAAGACTGCACCAAAACTCGAGAGAGAAAGTGTTTGGCTTGCGCCACAGGTGAATGCCTGCGCTGGGGGGGCAGCCACGACAGCCGTTGTCTTCAGTGCAGTCGCTACAGCATCGTTGCCTTCGAGCCCCAAGTGGCCAACCTGGCAGGTCCAAAGCTCATGCCCCCGGGCCGCAGACTCAAGCATCAGTGCGTAGCTCGTATCCCCGCCCAAGTCGAGCTTGCTGAGCTCGTCGACGATGAAGAGAATCTTCAAGGCGAGGTTTCCTTCTCTGCTTGCTTGCTCCCCACCCCAACCCTGTTTGGAAGAAGGTGTTCAAGACCGAGCTTGCGCATGCGGTAGTACAGCGTCGAACGATTGATTCCGAGGATGCGAGCTGCGCCCGCGATATTGCTGCCGCTCTGGTCCACCGCGGCGATGATCTCGCGTTTTTCTTCGTCCTGAAGTCGCACGCCGAGGGGCCGAGCGCTCTCTGCAACAGAGCTCTCGGTAGAGACGGATGCTGCCGAAGCAGCAGGTGAAGACGAGACTGAGGATGTATTGCCCAGGCGCGAAAACGCGAAGTGATCTGCTTCGAGTTGCGCGCCCTTCACCAAGATCATGGCACGTTCGATAATGTTCTCGAGTTCGCGAACATTGCCAGGCCAAGAGTAAGTACGCAGCTTCTCCATGGCGTCCTCGGTAACACTTGTTACTGCCTTGCCGGACGACGTCGCAAACTTGGCGATGAAGTGGTTAACCAGGGCCGGCAAGTCGCCATGTCGGTCGCGCAAAGGCGGCAATCTTATGGGGAAGACATTGAGACGGTAGTACAGGTCTTCGCGAAATTCACCCTTCTCAATCATATCCTCGAGATTTCGATTGGTCGCAGAGACCACCCGCACATCGACCTTGATGGTCTCCGAACCGCCAACGCGCTCGAACTCGCGCTCCTGCAGGGTGCGGAGCAATTTGATTTGCACGTCCATCGGAAGGTCGCCAACCTCGTCCAAGAATAGAGTCCCCCCATCGGCCAGCTCAAAGCGACCTGCTCGTTGGCTAATTGCCCCCGTGAAAGCCCCCTTCTCATGGCCGAAGAGTTCTGATTCCAACACGCCTTGCGCGAGCGACGCGCAGTTGACTCGGACGAAGGGCTTGTCCTCTCGCGGAGAGTTGATGTGAATCGCGTGCGCTACAAGCTCCTTTCCCGTCCCGGTCTCCCCCCGAAGCAAGACGGTAGATGCGGTAGGCGCGACCTGCTCGATACTCTCCAGAACCTCTCGCAGAGCAGTACTCGCGCCAATAATCTGTCCAAAGTCGAACGCGCCGTGTATCTCGTTGTTGAGATACCCCGTGTACTGCTGCAGTTGTGTGGTGAGACGACGGTTTTCGCGGCCAAGATGAAAGCGTTCCATAGCCTGAAGGAGTGTGCCGCGCACCTCCTTGGCGTCCCACGGCTTGGTGATGTAGCGGTAGATCGTGCCTTGGTTGATAGAGTCGATAAGTACGTCGACGTCGGTAAACGCCGTCAAGATGATCCCCACAGCGTCGGGGCGGATTTCCTCGGCCTTTGCCAGAAGCTCAAGCCCTGTCATCTTGGGCATACGCTGATCCGTAACGATGACCGCGAACTCCTGCTTCTTGAGCAATTCCAGCGCCTCAGACGGATTATCGACCGACTGGATGTTGAACGCTCGTCGGAAATTGAAGCGAAAAGCGTCGAGGTTATCCTGCTCGTCGTCAACAACCAGCACTGGGTAGTCTTTGGGGTCTAAGGTCATGATTGGAGTCCCGCCGGGAAGCCTACCGCATACCCTGGCACTCGCGGGATGGCGCTGACCTCTATAATATGTCCAGAGGACGTAAGCAGGTGGCAGAATTTGGCAAGATTGCAGCACACGAAGACCCACATGCGGGCATTGCCACGCTCGGCGCCTTTGTCACCAGCTTCTGCCTCTACGCCATCACCTCATCGCCGACGATCGGATGGCTCGACTCTCCTGAATTCGTCGCGCAGGCGGCAACTCTCGGCGTTTCACATTCCCCCGGCCACCCACTGCCAGCACTGCTTGGCCGCCTTGCTGGCCTCGTGCCTATCGGCGATCTCGCCTGGAGGGTAAACCTCGTATCAGCCCTATGCGCAGCTGGAGCCGTAGCCCTGCTCTTCGCCTCCTTGCGTCGCATCGTATCGTCTACAGCGCCCCGCATCGGCCGGAGTAGCGCCCGCGTCATCGCGATGAGTCTGGCCCTCGCCGCAGGAGCAAGCTGGGCGCTCTGGTCAAATGCAGTGCGAGCCGAAGTCTACGCCCTGCAGTGCCTACTCAGTGTCGGTGCGATCTACGCCCTGCTTCGCTTCGAATCGAGTTCGCATTCGCGATGGATCTTGGCTGCTTCGTTCCTTCTCGCCCTTGGTCTCGCCAACCACCACTTGCTGGCGCTCACCATCCTCTTGCCGGCAATACTAGTTATTCTGATCCGCCCCTCGCGTCCGGCACCTATCACCTATGCTCGTGCGGCAGGTATCGGCATGCTCGGATTGTGTGCCCTTCTCTATTTGCCCGTCCGTTCGCTCGCCCATCCGCTTGTCAATTTTGGCGCTCCACACACACTAGAGAGGTTCTTCTGGACCTTGCGAGGTGCCGCCTTTAGAAGATCGGCGACTCAAGAGCATGCTTCGACGCCGCTCGTAGACGCCATACAGATCGTCATGGCCCTTAGCGAGGCCCTATCCGCTCCGCTCTTGCTTTTCGCCCTCTACGGAGCCTGGACAGGTCGCCATTGCATGGCGACACGTAGACCGGTACATCTTCTTCTTGGAATTGTCTTGCTCTGCATGGGCGCACGAGTGCTCTTGGGATTCGACCCTGAGACCCCGGATCACCATGCCTATCTCCTGCCGGCAATTCTCGCCCTCTACCTCCTGGCCGCCATCGGAATTGCCCGTCTCGTTTCGCACGCACTCGAGGCGAAGCATCCTCTTCCCAAAGCACCAGCCCTCGCCGCGGTTGCACTGGCCCTGCTCGTGCCAATACAAGTGGCAAGCAAATGGAGTGTGTCCAGTCAACGTACCGCTTGGGCCTCTGATGACATGGCGCACTGGGAAGTGGAAACGTTGCCTCCCCGGAGCCTTGTCCTGCTCGCGTACTTTCAAACCACGTTTCGAACCTGGGCCGTCAACAGTGTGGAAGGGCTGCGCCCAGACGTCGCATATCTGGATAGAAGTTTTCTTAGTTATCCAGGAATGAGACAGGAGGCACTTCACCGCTACCCCAAACTATCCGATCTCATCGACACCCCCTTGCGGGCAGG
Source organism: Myxococcales bacterium (assembly GCA_024222395.1). GTDB lineage: Bacteria > Myxococcota_A > Polyangia > Haliangiales > Haliangiaceae > NORP324. The sequence goes on along the minus strand of JAAEPE010000211.1, from coordinate 28,266 downwards.
CAGCGCTAGCCCTGTTGCAATGCTGCGGAACATCGATGTTCGACGGCCTGTACGCATCCAGCTCCACCCCAACGTCGATCCGCCCCTAGCACAAGCCCTGCTGCCCGCTGGGCCGTGGGCGAGTTTCTCGGGTGATGAAGAGGCCGATGAGAATATGCGAGCCCAATTGGCGCGCGCACTAGGTGCTTCACCTCCATCGGAATCCTCCGAGGCACGAGGTGCACTCCTATGGCACGACGCGACCAGGCTCGACCAGCTGTGCATCGTTGGCAAGCGAGAATGGGCCAAGCGGGTGCTCGAAGACGCCCTGCTCCTGGCTCCAGACGACTCGATGCTCAGCGAAATGGCGGGCCGCTGTGGTCTCGGATATTAGGAACTGCTGGTAGTGCGCAGCAACGCCGTTCACGACTACGACTGATAACGAATCAGTCGTAGTCGCTAACACTCATCGAGGATCGACCCGGTGAGGTCCAACCTGTCGATGTCGAAGGACCAGCCATCCCTGAGATAGGAGATGTGAGCCACCGCGCCCTTCTTCCCATCCGGAGAGCCAAGCGAATCTGACATCTTCCATACTTGGCGCATAGTGCATTTGGGGTTCGGTCGCGCTTTGCCTTTGCATTCATCTCTCTCGACTTTGCGTGCAGTAACACCCTTCTTGTCGACCTCCACATAGACCCAACACGGCCTGTTTTCATCGATACCAATGGGAAGAGTGCGAGCTGAATGCGATCTCGAGAGGAAATAGTAGCTCGCCTCGAAGTTGGCCAACGTCAGGTTGCTAGTCCCGTTTGCCCCAACGCCACAGACGTCAAACTCGGTGAGCACAACGTCTGGATAGACTTGCTTAGCGAGCTTGCGAGCCTTAGGCAGATAGGCCAAGGCATCGAACGCCTTGGGATCAAAATCGGTGCCTTGCGAATCACCGACCTGGGATGACTATCACCGGTCTCGACGAGCACGACTCCCGAAGCGCCCAACTCCTTGCCCCCCTCCTCAGCAACGCCCCCTGATGCGTTCGTCTCGAGTGCATTCGTCTCGGGTGCGTTCGTCTCGGGTGCGTTCGTGGTAGGAAGTGTTTTCGCTGTGGGTGCAGTCTTCTATCCAGGCGGTCGTACCGGTAGGTTCTTCGCTACCGGTGCGCTTCCGGGAAGCCGAGCATTCCCCGCTGAGGCGGCGGCCAGACCTACAGTTGCTTGAGCCGTGAGGGCCAAGCCAGCGTCGGTTGGAGAATTGACCTTGGCCACCGCCTTCTGGGATGAAGTTGTTCCGCCGCCGACTTGTGAAACCACAACACCCACGGCGACGGCGGCGGCCAACGCGAGCCCCCGCCAGCCACGGAGGTCGGCTGCGCTGAATCTTGCCAGTAGGAACCGGGTGCGCCGTATCTCGCCCTCCCGTAGCATCCTCGAGCTGGGGCAGACGAGAGGATTCTAACTTTGGTGCTGTCGACGACTCCGTGAGAGCCGTGCCGGGGGCCAGAAATGTCGCTTCCGAACCAAGAGCCAGAGGTGGCTGTCCCGTTGGCAAGAGCGTGTCCTAACTGCCCAGCGCCCAAGACAAATCGCCCCTACTCGAAGAGGGTCGTTCCCTTGAATGCCATGGTGCCCGTGAGCGCGTCGTAGAGAATCGCACCAACCGCATAGAGATCGGTTGCGCCGGTGAGTTCATCTTCAGAGTCCACAAGCTCGGCGCCGTCCTCAGCGCAGAACACATCATCCCGCTCATAACGTCGACCACATTGGTGACAAGATCGCATTGGAAGACTAGCCAGCTCTGAGCTTAAGACTGAACCGTGTACCTTGCTCTGAAGTAGAATCGAGCAATAGCGAACCGCCTACTTCTTCTACTATGCGCTTGGACATGGCAAGACCAAGGCCCGTGCCACTACTCGTCTTCGTGCTGTAGAAGGCGTCGAACATACGCCTTTGGGCTTTTGGCTCGATACCCGTCCCGTTATCCGAGACGTCGACAACAACAAGCCCCTTCCCCTCACCCGATTCTTCGTCCCCATTGCGGAGATACAGCTGGACAGATGGGCATTCGACCTCCGTGACACTCTCGAAAGCGTTAATGAGAAGGTTTATGATCACTCGCCCAAGTCGATGACGGTTACCACGAACCTCGGGCGTTTCATCGCATACCACCTCCAAATGGCACACGCCGTCCTGGCTCGCTAGCACTAGGCGGGCAGCTGTTTGCACAACTTCGCCCATATCGCAGGTCTCATTCGGATCCACGTCGTAGTTGGAAACCTCGAATCCGCGACAGATTTCGTGCATTGCGGCCGTTTGCGTGGCCTGTGCGCCCATAAAGGGTTCGAGCGATTCGAGTAGTTGCGCTGCTTGCTCTCCGTCCCCTGCTCTAGCCAAGTTGACAGCCTCGGCCATGCGCTGCCGTACCACATCGATCCCATCGGTCAGTGCCCGAAGTGGGCTCTTCATCTCGTGTGCGATGCCTGCAGTTACAACCCCCAAGGTGTAGACCCGTTCGGTCGCTAACATGTGCCGCTCTAGTTGGCGCACTCTCTTCCGCGTTGCGAAGGTGGAAAGGGCTTCTCGCAAGACAGCGAATAGCTCACCGGCATCCCACGGCTTGCGCAGATAACTTCGCACTTGACCGCGGTTAATTGCATCAATGGCCTCCGATAGATCGGAGTATGCCGTAATGAGAATACGAACGACATCAGGGTGCTCCGTTGCAGCTCGCTCTGCTAGCTCGACGCCAGTCATTCTCGGCATGCGTTGATCGGCGATAAGAACTGCAATCTCTTGCGTCCGCAAAATCTCGAGAGCCTCCACGCCGCTCTCGGCCGTGGCTGTGGAAAACTGCTCGGCGCACAAAGCAGCAAAGAAGATCAGGTTGTCCGGGTCGTCATCAACGTAGAGAATCGTGGCCATTACTTCTCGACCTGCTCGGACTGGGGGTACAACTTTGGTAGAGAGAGTACGGTTTGCCTCTCTGACGATTCGACTTCCTCGTAGTAGACCGTGGCACCCAGGGAGCCCGCAAGTGCTCGAATCGACTCCCGACCCGATTCAGAATTTTTCGCATCTTTGGAAAGTGCCATACCGTCCCGTGCGTAGATCGCATTTGCTTCGTTAGCAGTCTCGGAGATGCGAATCGACAGACAAGTGCTGGCAAAAGAGAGACTCTCATCCAGCAGTGCGAGCACGAGCGTCCAGATATGCTCAGGCTTTCCTGCGAGCTCAATCGGCGCCCCGGCCATTGCAGGTTCAATCGCCATGGTGTGCCCGCGAGAATGCAAGAGGCCAAGAGCGTCCTGCATTCCTTGGCGCAGCTCGAAGGGTGCACCTTCGCCAGGGTCCGGTCGATGGTCCACAAAGCTCAGCAGTTCTTTGATGCGCCCAGCGGACCGAAGAATCACGGGAAGGAGCTTCTCCTGTAGCTCCAGATTGCCTCCTCTTTCTTCGAGAAGTTCCGCACTAGTGAGAATCGAGTTGAGGGGATTGCGGAGCTGATGAATGAGATCCGGCACGAGCCGCCCTAGAATCGCCTCTTGCAGGAGGTGAATATGCTCAGGATCCGGTGGTGTCGTCATGGAAGCTCCATGGTAGTGCGAGTGCGTCTGGTGCGCCACTCCAATCTTTTTGCGTACTTACTGTATGGTCAACGTAGGAATATGTAGGTAACTTGCCCACAGCGACGCCAATTTCTATTCTACGCATATGGCGAAGGCATCCGCGCGGCAGGAACCGCGCAAACCCATGGCTCGGACTCAGCAAGTCTCTCTCTTTCACCGTGAGATCCACACCACCCTCAGCAGTGCTGCGATTGAGATCCTACTCGGGCAAGCTCAGATCTTGTCCGAAGGCCAAGTTGACGACGGTCTCTACTGCGGTTCCACGATGATTACAATTGATTGTAGCAAGGCGGGAAGCTGGGTATCCGACCCCTGCGACTCGACAACCGTGCGCCAACTCTCCGACCTCCTGCTCCGCGATGACCGATTCAGAGCCAGTGCACGAGATCTCGGCATGCGGGAAGCACAGCGCCTAGCGAGACAGCCCTTGGGCACGACCCAAATCGAAATGAGCCTGCGAGTAGCAGGCAGCAATCTCCACGTCGACCTCGACATCGAGGCCACCCCGAGCCAAGCGAGAGCATCGTGATCGAGCTCTATTCTATTAAGGACGCCGCCAAGATCTTTGGCCAAACGGATTCACGCCTGCGCTACTGGATGCAGAGCGGCTTTCTCTGGCCATCGGTGCGGAGGGGTGGACAGTACTTCTACACTTTCGATGATCTCATCGCAGTGCGCACCGCCATCGAGCTTCTCGACTCTGGACTCTCTGTCCAGAAGGTTCGCAAGGCCATCGCCGAGTTGCGCAAAGAACTGCCCGATGGCGTGCGGCCCACCTCGAAGCTGCGAGTTTGCTCCGACGGCAAGAACGTCGTGGTGATGAAAGACGACGTCGCCTACGAGGTGGAGAGTGGACAGGTTGTCATGGCCTTTGCCCTTTCCTCAGTGCACTCACGAATTGCCGAAATTCTGCCAATGCGGCCCAATCAGGATAGTGGCGCGGTTCCCCAGCTGGTAGATGAGAAGGACGAGCAGACTCAACGCCAGGAGCTTCCTTCGGCATATCAGCTCTTTCTGCATGCTTGCTCCGCAGAGGCGAGTGAAGACTTCGCCACTGCAGAACGCTACCTGCGCCAGTGCCTCGAACTCGAGAATTCAATGGCTGCTGCACGAACCAATCTGGGAAATCTCCTACACCGTCAGGGAAATGTCGCAGGCGCCAGAGAACAATATGACTTGGCATTGCTTCACGAGCCAAACCAGCCCGAGGCACGGTTTAATCTGGCAAATCTCCTAGAGGAGATGGGCGAGAGAGACATGGCAATTGCGGAGTACCGACACGTCTGCAGTCGCTCTCCAGACTTCGCCGATGCACACTTCAACCTCGGGCTCCTGCTCGCCGAGGTTGGCGGCAAGGCTCAAGCCCAAGAGCATCTGGGTCACTATCTGCGTCTGGACCAAGAGAGCGAGTGGGCCGAGCAAGCCCGCAGCCTGATGGCTACCGCCTAATCGCTGGTAGCGAAAGTCCACTCCGGCTCGCGGCGACTCATCACCCATTGATGGTGATCCGGCAGGAGGCACAATCGGCATGGTGCTTGCTGAATACGCTTCTATGCCCACCGCATCCCCCCTTCGAACAACAACAACTCCTCGCGACTGGCACTAGCGTCGCCTGCAGAATTGTGCCGCACCCCACCGACCGCCAGGTACAAGCTCCAACGTACCGGAGACTTGGAGGTCGAGGAGTGGGAGGATCTCCCTGCTCGCCCGATCCGCGGCCCACTTCGATTGGCCTCCGAGGGATAACGGAAATCTGAGACTCCCGGCGTGAAGCTCTGGACGAATCTCTGAGGTCAGGCTCACGCCCGCTACATGAGCGCGGCGCGAACCATCATGTAGGCAAAGAAGTACGGGCCAATAAATAGCACCGCATCAACGCGATCCAAGATGCCGCCATGACCAGGCAGAATGCTGCCCGAATCCTTCACGCCACGAGAGCGCTTCATGAGCGACTCGCAAAGATCACCGAGTTGGCCAAGTACTGCGCCCGGACCACAGAGGAGAATCAAGTCGATCCATGGCAGCGACCCCAAGCGAAAGTGCTTGAAGACAGCGCAGCCGATAAGCACAGCGGCGACACCACCAATCGAGCCGGCCCAAGTCTTCTTTGGGCTCACAGCGGGATAGAGTTTGGCATGGCCTAGGTACTTGCCGGCGAAGTAGCCACCGGTATCCGAGAGCCAGGCCGTCATCAGAATAAGTAGTATGATATCGCCACCCGTGTCACCCATTGAGCGCTTGAGCAGCGGCAAGAAGCCGAACATGATACCGCCATAGACGATGGCGATGACCGAAGTGTTGAGTCTGTCTGCAACTTTGTCCATGTCGCCAAAGCGAAAGACGTAGTAGAGAGCAGTCGGAATGAAGGCGATAACCAGTGCCAAGAGCGTCGGGTTGTATACTGGCGGCAACCAGTAGAGTACGGAGCAAGCAGCAGCGCCTATCACCAGAGAAACTCTGCGATCAGTCTCGTCGCAGGTGCCCATAGCCAAGTACTCGTACATTGCGATCAGCGAGGCAACCATGACGATGCCCCAGACGTAGTGCGAGGAATCGAGGTAGATCGCGGCAACTAGCGGAGGCAGTGCTACTACCGCTACTAGTGCTCGTGCTGCCAGATTTCCTAGTGCCATAACGTCGTCACTTTCGTCTTGGGAAGAACCCCCTCGCTATGGAGCAAGGTCTCCTGATTCAATTTGTGCGCCTGTGAGCCCGAAGCGTCGTTCTCGAGTCTGATACTCCTCGAGAGCATCTGCGAGGGCTTCCTTTCGGAAGTCTGGCCAGAGTACTTCGGTGAAGTACAACTCGGCGTAGCCGGCCTCCCACAAGAGGAAGTTAGAAATTCTCTGTTCCCCCGAAGTCCTGATAAGAAGATCCAATCCGGGAAGCTTGGCAGTCGGCATCTCGGCCCCAAACTGCTCAACATCGAGGTCGCCAGGATCTAATTCGCCCGCAGCCACTCGCTTGGCAAGGCGCTGGGCCGCCGCCGCGATCGACTCTCGTCCCCCGTAGCTGAGGGCCAGATTCAGAACCATGTCCGAATTGGCAGCAGAGTCAGTACTGAGAGCATCGAGAGGCGCACGAACCAGAGCAGGCAGGCGATCAATGTCACCAATGGCTCTGAGCTGAATTCCGTTTTCTATGATCTCTGGGCGCTCGTCGATCAAGTAATCCCGGAGCAGCTCCATGAGCCCAGTGACCTCTTCACTCGGGCGCGCCCAATTCTGCGCGGAAAAGGCGTAGAGGGTCAGAGCCTCCAATCCAGACCTGCGCGCAGCTCGCACTACATCACGCACACTCTTGGCGCCTTCTCGGTGTCCTTCGAGCCTGGGCAAGCCACGGGTCTCGGCCCAACGGCCATTGCCATCCATGATGATCGCCACATGACGGGGAAGTGGGCTACGGGGCAGCTGGGTGCTTGCGGTCGATTCCGCCTCAGGATTCACGGCCTCGGGCCTGTATCACGGCGAGGACCGACGTTGCAACCTGGCGATTCTTACCGTAGGCTTTGCAGTGAACCTCCGCTGCAAGCGAAGACAATTATGGGCATATTTTCAAGACTCGGAACGCTTATCAAATCGAACCTCAACGACCTGATCAGCCGGTCTGAGGACCCTGAGAAGATGCTCACCCAGGTCCTCCTGGACATGCAGCAGCAGCTCGTCGAGGCCAAGAAGTCAGTGGCGATTGCGATTGCCGACGAGAAGAAGCTGCAGAAACACTACAATGTCGAGCTCGACAAGAGCAAAGACTGGGAGCGCAAGGCCATGCTGGCAGTGCGCGCCGGAAACGACGATCTCGCTCGCCAGGCCCTTACTCGCAAGCAAGAGCACGAAGACGTCGCCGGCCAGTTCCAGCAACAGTGGATTGCGCAGAAGGCCGCAGTCGACAAACTAAAAGACGCACTCAGGCTCCTGGCAAACAAGATCGAAGAGGCCAAGCGGAAGAAGAACATCCTTATCGCACGCAAGAAGCGAGCAGAGGCCCAGAATCAAATCGCGAACACGATGCAGGGGCTTGGAGATACCAGTGCCTTCGACACCTTTGAGCGCATGTCGGATCAGATCAACTTGCTCGAAGCCGAAGCCGAGGCCGGTGCCGAGTTGGCAGGTGAGCTCTCTGGTTCAAGCCTTGAATCCCAGTTTCTGGCCCTGGAGGCCGGTGGTGCGAATGCCGGTGACGATCTCGCCGAGCTCAAAGCCAAGATGGGTATGCTCGGCAGTGGCAGCGGTGGCGATGCCAAGCAGCTCAGCGCAGGTGGTACGCCTGCTGATGCCAGCCCTACAGGAGAGCCCAAGGCCGAAGCTAGTTCGACCGAAGCCGCAGACGCCTCAGCTTCTGTCGAGACGGGCGGCTCCGAAGGCGGTCTTTCCGCCGACGATATGAAAGAGCTCGAAGAACTCGACCTTTCGGGAGTCGATATGGATGAGCTAAGAGCCGAGCTTCAAGACCTCGAGCGGCAAATGGCCGAAGTTGAAGCCGGCGACGAAACCGCCAGCAAGTAGCGGCCAGGTGCGACTGATCGTCGCATTTCGGGGCTGAGCAGCTCAGCCCTTCACCGCCCTTCACCCACTTTCTTCGCATCCCAATTGGATTGGGATAGAATTCGCGAGTTCGTGCACATCAACCTAACACTATGACGACAAGGGCGACTGGATTAAGGTCTACCAGCCTCACGATGCCGCCATCTTCGTGGCGACCGATGATCCTCCCGACATTGGTACGCCCATACGGCTCGACGTCATTGTCGGTCCAGGTGGCCCGAAAGTGGTCTTCCGCGGCACCGTGATCTCCCGATGCTTGCGAGGCGAAGCCACACTTCCAATAGGCTGCAGCATTGCCGTTGGTAATAACGAACGCGAGAAGATCAACTACCTTAACGGATACGTGCGCGGAGGCCTCCTCAATCTTCGCGAAGCAAGGCGTCTGCCAGTTCACCTCAAAGTCACCTATGGTGGCATGGAGGGGCCGGTCGATAGCTACACCCGAGACATCAACGACGAAGGTGTCTTTGTTGTGACGCAAGACCCGCTTCCGGAAGAGTCGGAGCTTCACCTCTTTATCATGTTTCCGGGCTCAGAAAGAGCTTGTCCAGACAGTCGACACCCTCGAGAAGGCCTTTCTCAGGGGGCAGCTCGACGATCAGTACTTGGTCTAAGAACCACGTTTCCGCTCATATGTGCTCCGAGTGAGACCGAGACTCTCGTCGTGACTTGACCGGTCACCGACAGGCTAGCGTCCTCACCACTGGCACATCAGTAGCAACTCTGCCAGTGTGCGCGCGTGGTTACTAAGGCTGGGCGCAAAGGCCGACAGGCGGCTCTCGTCACATGGCGCGAGGGAATTCACCTAACCGGAACATCGATCTGGTGCGACGCGATTCGAGCGCGAGACATCTGCTTTCTATCCTCGGCGAGTGCCATGCGCGGGGCTCGTCACGCTCAGCTCATCGCAAGCCAAGACAGCTTCAAACTGCTCGGTAACGTAGGTAGTCAAACGGGCTCGCGCCTAGCTCCTCCCTTTGGCCAGCCTTTCACTCTCGGCACCCACCGCATCGAGCTCTTTTCTTCGGGTCACGCCTTGGGCTCGGCGCAGCTCCTGGTCAAACTTGGGGCTCATAAAATTGTCTACGCCGGCACGGTAAACCCGCGAGGCTCCACAGTTGGCTGCCCGCTAGACCACCGTTCTACCGACACCTTGGTGATCTCTGCTCGCTACGGCGCCCCGCGCTTTGACTTTCCCGACCAGGAAAACGTGCTCGCTCAGCTCGGAGATCGCTGCGAGCAGATCGCGAGAGACCGCGGAGTTGCGGTCCTGCTCGTTGGCGACACGGGCAAGGCACTAGATCTTGCCTCGCGACTCTCAGAGCGATGCATTCCCCTGCAAGCACATCGCAGTTTTCACGACGCTGCTCGCCGATCCCGCCCTGACCTCTTCTCCGATCTCCGTCGCTGGAGTCCTTCCGCCACGACCGGTCGGATCCTCCTATGGCCTGTCCACACCCGATCGAGACTCGAGAGCGATGCATTGCCCAAGGGAAGTGATGTCTTTCTCGTCTCTGGGCAGGCGCTCGAGCCTTTGAGCATCGAAGCAGCAGGCGCTAGCGAGGGATTCGCTCTCAGCAATCAGGCCGATCACGGTGAACTCGTTCAGTACATTCGAAGCAGCGGCGCTGGGCAGGTCTATCTCACCCACACCTGCGACCAGGGCGCAGGACTCAGAAAGGCCCTCCCAAAACTCAAGATTGAGACCATTGGCCCCCCTGAGCAACTCAGTCTTTTCACAGGCTAGGCTGAGATCCCAGGACCGTGGACAATAATAGGGATCGCGGCCTCTAGCCTGAGCAGCCGGTTGGCCTGGAAGCTATCGAAGTGCGGGGCGAGCAGTTAGTATCCCGGCGATGTTCGGAATGGGCATGGGTGAGATACTTCTCATCGCTGTTGTAGCCCTTCTCGTTGTCGGTCCAGACCGATTGCCAGGAGCTGCAAAGGCGATCGGCAAAGGCATTCGTGATTTGCGCGCGAGCACCAAAGATCTGCAGTCCACCATCGAGCTGGACACAGAGATTGGCGAAGCGGTACGCGAGATTAAGGGTGCTCTGCGCGGTGATCCCGAGAGTCTCTACAAACGCGCTACCGGCGAAGACTTCCACGCACCTCCCAAGGAGGCCGGCGAAAGCGAGCCTCCAGGAGAAGAAGGAGAGGATGCGCCTCACGACGAGTCCGGGAATCCCATAGAGCCAAGTAGTAGCGACGAGGCCAAGACCGGCGATACGTCGTCAGCAAAACTCGACCCTGAGCTCGGAGCTCAACTCGACAAGGCCTACGACAATAGCAACGACAATAGCAACGACAACTGGGGGACCACAGCCACGAACCCTCACGAAGCCGAAGAAGCCAAGCCCGATCCGGATCTACCCATGGTCAAGCAACCGACTGGTTCGGTAGCGCGTGACCCGCAAGATGGCAACGTCGGCGACGACGACTCGAAAAATGGCTGAGGAGACGCCACAGCCTGCAAAAAAGGTTCTCTATGAAGGCCGCATGGCTTTCGCAGAGCACATTCGCGAACTGCGGCAAAGGCTTCGATACTCCGTCATCGCGCTAGCGGCGGGCTTTGCGGTCTCGCTTAAGTTCTCTGAAGAGATATTCGTCCTTCTCGCGCAACCGCTCCTGACTAGGTGGGAAACCATGCAGCCAGACAACGAGGCCCTGGGAGACAGCTCATTCTATTTTGCGGGGCTCATCGACCCGTTCTGGACATACTTCTCCCTGGCCTTTTGGGCGGGAATATTCGTCTCCTCACCAGTGATCTTCTATCAGCTATGGAAGTTCATCGCGCCGGGGCTCTACAAGAAGGAGCGCCTTTGGGGCATCGTATTCGCGATGGTTTCGGCGCTGCTCTTCGCTGGTGGTGCCCTATTTTGCTACACGATGGTTTTGCCCGCAGTCTGCGAGTTTCTCCTAAACTACGCCACCAATAGCCTCTCCGTAGGAGACTCCCAAGTTGGTCTGAGGCCCTTACTCGGGATGCGTGAGTACCTCGACTTTGCCAAGAAGCTGCTCATCGGCTTTGGGCTTATCTTCGAGTTGCCCCTGGTTATCACGGTGATGGCATTTGCGGGCCTCGTCACCCATCGCAGCCTTTGGAAGTTCAACCGCTGGGCTACCTTGCTCGCGTTCCTGGTGGCAGCGGCCCTAACTCCCCCAGACATCTACTCTCAGCTCTTCATGGCAGGGCCGCTGATCGTTCTCTACAATATCTCGATCATCTTGGCCTTCTTCATCACGATCGCCAAAGAGCGGAAAGCGCGAGCACTCGCTAGTGACGACAACGACAACGACAACGATAACGACAACGGCTCTTAGGAGACGCCCCTGTACCATCACTGCTATGTACCGTCGTGGAAGCTCGCAGTGGTTCTTTGTGGTGCGCTTGGCGCATCAGGTAGCTCGGATACGCCCAAGGGCGAAACGGCAGAGACTGCGAGCACGGCCGCTCCCAAAGTCAAGCAAGGGACTGCGACCGTGGACAAGCCGGAAGAGGCTCCAGTGCCCAAGGCTCCCAAAGAGCACAGCCCGCCATTGCAGACGCGCCCATTGTGAATGAAGCGAACGGCGGAGAAGAAGCGAACGGCGGAGAAGAAGCGAACGGCGGAGAAGAAGCCCATCAGGACATTCCCTTCGATAGCCACTACACAGGCAAGCACAAGCTTGGCGTCAACCGAGTTAACGATGGCAAGCGCACCGGGCCGGGCAAGATCTTCCGCGAAGCCAACGCCCTCGTACTAATTGCCAAAGTCGAGAAAGCCCCGTATCGCCTCGAGGTCAATGGAATCGTCAGGCCTGTTTCCAAGACCGAGTTCACGCTAGAGGGAATGCTAAGGGGTGTTCCCAATCTGGAGTTTCGCAACGAGGCCGCGAAAGAGCAGGTTACCAAGGGCACATTTACCTTTCGCTCGACCAAGGGGCGGAAGTACTGGCGCCTCTACGAAGTCGATGGCAAAGAGTGCGTCTGCGATGACGGCTGCGGCAACGAGTTCTGCTACATCGACCTGGGATTCTAGTTAGGGCGTTTGCTTTGCAAACACCCCGTCCCTGCCAAGTCCACCGAAGCGGACCACGCCCCAAGCTCACCCCGCTGAAGCCACAGACTCCTCTAGCCGCGCCCAGTCTATGAAGCGCAGCCACAAGAAGAGCAGTAGCCCACCAGATACCAGCCACACCAGGAGACTGGTGATGACGATGTTCCGTCTGCGACGCTCGAGGCTTTCCACCGTATCCGCCCGCACCGCGTCGAGCTCTAACCAAGCGTCAACCGAATCGGCCTGGACGTAGGCCGCCTCGAGCTCGTCCACAGCTTTTGCATACCGATTGTCTTCCATGCTCGATGCTATGAAGCTCGACAGAACAAAGCCCACGACAAAAGCCAGAAGAACTCCGAGGGCGAGACGCCCGCGGGACGATACCAACGCGAGTTGTATGCCACGCCGCGTTGCCGATGTGCCCGGCACGGCAAGATGCGCAGTCTCCCCGGCCTCGTCTGCCCTCTCATATTGCTCTACGACTTGCTGTGGTGGCGGCGACGGAATGGGAGGCTGCTCATAGGCAGGAAGAGCTTCGGGCTCATCATCCTCGGCCAACTCGAGCTTGGACTCAACCAACGCATCTGGCGGCAAGAAGGCAGCAACATCGCTGGTTTCGGCTACGCTGCCCACGGAGGGCCCTCCCTTGGACTCAGAGCTATCCCCACCGAGCACGGATAGCCTGAGGGATCCACTCCACGCAGCAGCGTCATCTGCGATCACACCCAAATCCTGAGAGTCAGAGCCGCCAGAGAAGCCCGCAGCAAGCCCCGACTCATACTGCCCAGCATCAGCAGCAGGCGGAGGCGTATAGAGCGGCAAGAAATCGTCGGGCTCGCTCGATGGAGGCGGCGTGGGGGTCACAGCAGCCGAGTGAGCGACGACTCTGCCCGACGCATCAACCACGGAGCAGAGCGCACCTTCCGACTCCAAGTACTCCATGAAACGCTTGGCTGCGGAGAGGTCGAGGTTTGCCTTCACACGAAACCGACCTGCTCGAAGACGGGCGAGGATTTGCTCCGGATCCACTCCATACTTGGTGGCGATTGCGCGAGCCAATGCGGCAGCGGTAGCCGGTTGGCTATCGCGGCAGCGCTCAATGAAGACCTGATGACTCAAACGAGGGAGTTAGGAGATGTCGATGACAACAACATGTGAACAAGGTGCCTTCTCCGGCCCACGTAGGGGCGACTCACTACTTTCGTCGCAATGCTCAAGAGGAGAGGACGCGGGAATTTGTAAGGGCTCAGGCGCCCAGATACTGGGTTTTGGATCGCGCTTGATCTCGTGCGAAGGCTGCATACGTATTTCCCATCATACCAGGCAGAGCCATGGGATGGGCAAGAAGTCAGCTCACTCGGAACCCGGCGCCAAGAGAGTTGGCGCCAGGATTTCCGGAGCATTTCGCTTCGCAAACGCACCATATTCCGCCTCCTTCGGAAGCTAGACCGCCGAGCGCAAACAATGATCGGTCTGATGCTCCTGCTTTCCCGATTGCAGCGTTGCTCATTTCGTCATTTGCCCCGATCTTGAAACCCAGTGTTCTTTGGTAAGAGGCACGAGTCTCCCAGACACCCGACACCACTAGCCCTAGACGCCTGTGAGCCTACATCAGCTGCGAGCAATAACGTCGAAGATGGCCTAGTTGTTACCTGTCGCCTCGTTGTAGCCATCCCGCGCACGCGCGTCATCTGGACGCAACTTAAGCGCACGCTTGAAGGCATCGGCGGCTTTCCCGCTCTTGCCTGCTCCAAGGAGGGCCTCGCCAAGTAGGGTCAAGATCTGCGCACTCTTTGGTCGCATCTTGCTGGCCTTGCTCAGGTGCCCTACTGCAGCAGCATACGATCCTTGGCTCAGAGCGATGTTCCCTAGACCTGCGTACGAGCTCGCGCTGCGAGGATCGAGAGAGCGTGCCTTGTTGAATTTGGAAGCCGCTCCAAGAATCTCCCCGGATCGCAGATCACTGCTTCCCTGCATGACGAGTGCGGCCGCAGCTGCCCTATCCGCTTCGGAAGGGCCACTCGAGACGTCGATAGGATTGCTCGGAGTGTCCGGTTTGGGATCGCGAACACGAGGCTTGCGATCAACGGGCCTCGGATCGCGAACGCGAGGCTTGCGATCAACAGACTTAGGATCGCGAACACGAGGCTTGTGATCAACGGGTTTGGGATCAACGGGCCTGGGAACGCGAATGTGAGGTTCGGGATCGACAGGCTTGGGATCGAGGGGCTTGGGCCCCACCGCGGTGACCGCATCAACGGCGACGCTTACGACGGCAGCAGCATCAAAGACCGGCACCGCTGCTGCGGCATCAGAAATACTCGCAACCGCGACTTGGGTAGGCTCAGCTTCACTTGTAGCCTCGTCCTTCTTCTTCTTATCGTCCGAGGAGAGAAGCGTCGCAGCAAGCACCACAATGAGCCCAAGGGCTCCTACGCCCCCAAGAGCAACCTTGAGGCGGTTGGAGGTGGGGACTTCATCCAGGTACTCGTCTTCAGAGACGGCCATGAGACCAGTGCGCGAAGGAGTCTTGCCGCGTGCCTTGTCAAGCTTGGCAATTTCCTTTGCACTGAGCTTGCTGCCATCCTCCAAGGTCTCGCCATCGGCGTACCAGACCGCAGAAAGCCCAGTGCTCGACTCCGCCTTGGTCTCGACAAAGTCAGCAATGGCATTACTCCTGTCTTCCGCGCTGCGCGACGTGCGTTTCGCACGGTGGTCCGGCTGTGTCTTTGGCAGCTTTGCTGCAGGAAAATTCCGATTGGGAAGCGTGGCAGTCTGCTCGACCAAAGCACCCGCTTCACTGGTCTTGTCGGAGTCGCCTACGGTCTCAGAATCGCTTCCAACATCTGCGCTAATGGGTGTATCCACCTTTAGCGGCTCGCCGAGCAATCCCACGCCCATGACGGTCTGAGAGCCCATCGCTACAGACTTTTTCCTAGCCCCCGCAGGCTCAGGTGTGCGTTCGGTAGGCCCGTCGGATACTTCTTCCGTTGGCACGGCCATCTCCCTACTTCGCGACTTCACCCTCTCCATCGCGCGCGACATGGAAGCTGGCGGGTGCGTCGGACGGCGGCGAGCTACCTCATCGCTCATGATCACGCCGCTATCGGTCCCCTGGCGCAGAGCCTCAAGTAGGCGGTAGACCGTGATGTAGCGATCTGCTGGGTCTTTGGCCAAACATCGCATGATGGCCCTTTCGAGCCACGCCGGCGTATCCGGGGCTACCTCAGTGAGGGAGCGAGGTTGTTCTTCCACTTGCCTTGTTAGTAGGTCGAAAACCTTTCCACCGTGAAAGGGTGGCTTGCCGCTGAGCATCTGATACGCAATGCAGCCCATCGAGTAGATATCCGCACGCCTGTCGACCGCATCGCCGCGGGCTTGCTCCGGGGACATGTAGTGCGGATCTCCGAAGGTCATTCCCAAAGACGTTGAGGAAGCTTCACCTTCTTGCTCAACTAGCTTGGCCAAGCCAAAGTCGAGTAGTTTTAGATAATTGGCTCTCGTGCGCCGCATAGCCAAGAAGAGATTCTGCGGCCGCAAGTCTCTGTGAACGTAGCCCATCGCGTGAGCCTCGATGAGAGCTTCGCCAAGCTGGGTAAGCAGGTCGACGACTTGGTCGATCTCTAGCCGGCCCTGCTGCTCGATGATGTCCGCCAGAGTATCTCCTTCGAGATACTCCATCGCAAGGTAGAGGCGCCCGTCGGGAATCCGGCCGAAGTCATAGATCTGAACGATGTGATCGTTGTCGAGCTCGCCAACAGTCGTGGCTTCGCGCCGGAAGCGCTCAATCGCCAGATCGTCCCGACTGAGCTCATGGTGTAGAACCTTGACCACCACCTTGCGACGCAGAGTGACGTGTTCGCCCAGGTAGATGGCCCCAGAGGCACCTTGACCTATCTGGCTGTTCAGGAGATAGCGATCGCCGATCGTTGTCCCGACGATGGGATCACCGTCGAGGTCGCGAGCTTTGGCAGTGCCACAGTTCGGGCAAAAGAGTGCATCGTGATCGAATTCAAGACGACAGCTTTTGCATAGAACTTTTTTTAGTTCAGAGGCCAATGCAGTCAGTATAGCGCATCTCCCAGAAGGTGAAAGTCACCCTCTCCTCTGGTTCGACCATAGGACATCTACAAGCCAGGATGTGAGCCGGCTTCCATGACTCGGGTCACATGGGCCGGCTGGGAGGGATCTGACCGGTATTTGCCGCCTCGCTAGCTACTGTGGAGGCCGTGTGCCGTTGAAGTTCTGCACAGAGGCACACCCAGCGAACGTCGCGCACTCGGAAGCAGTGTTGTCGGCCACTGTGTAAGAGATCGTACCGATGAGAATGTCACCATCGATCTCGGCCTCCAGGGTCGAATCAACCAAGTGGGTGCAACCAGCGAGATTCTGTTCTCGGCTGCCGACGATTTCGAGCCGAAGATCACTGCCAGTCACGTCGCCAGCGAATACGTGGCTACCCTGCAATAGATCTAGGAACAATGCTGAGATCCCATCGACGTTCGCGGTCACTCCCATATCGTCTTCAGTGATGGTCATGCGAATGCCTGTGCTCGTCGCACCCTCTTGCCAGTTCTCAAAGCCACAGCCGTTGGCCCCAGAAGTGATGGCAATCGTGTACTCCCCTGTCGGGTCTGCGGAAGCGCCATCTCCGCCACAGCCGATGAAGAGAAGAGCACAGAGAGCGAGCTTGGCGGCGGACCGAATCATTATGGCCGGAGTGTAGCTCAAGCCTTGAATCGGCCAGTATATAGGTAGCGGCTGACTAGCTCGTGCACCCGTGGATCCCTGGGTAGCAGTGTGTGAATCACCGGGACTGAGATCCAATCACGCATGGTAGGCGCGCGGGTCTCCTCGACTAGTACGGTCGAATCAGATGGTCGGCCATCGGCGAGAGGGGCCATGAGTAGCGATGCCGGGAGAAAGACTGTTCTAGCGGTCCCAGCAACTGCTGCGAGCTCACAAGGGGCCGCAGGCAGAACGGCTACCCGCTCCGGATGCAGACTCGCGAGTATGGGGCCGCAGGCGACTTTCATCCACGGGCGGTGCGCATAGCTTTGAGCGAGTACGGAGCCCGAGATGGGGCTGCCAAGAACCACGCTGCGCCCTGCGGAGAACCCTGGAAGCTCTACCGCCAGATAGCGCAGGAGAACGCCCCCAGCGGAGTGACCGACAAAACCCAAGTTCGCGCCCCCTGAGTCGAGTTTCCGTTGCTGCAAGAACCTCGCGAGTTTGCGCGCTGCGTCGGCGAGATTCGCTCTTCTGGGATAGCCGAAGAGCAGGACGCTATGCCCAACGCCGCGCAGATGACGTGCTAGTTTTGCCATCGAGAATCGGGTGCGTCCCATGCCGTGCAAACAGACGATTACCACCCGGCAACTCTACAATGCCCATGATTGAAATCGGTTCAAAATCCCGCTCAATTTCCGCGGAGCAGTTCAAAGATATGACTCCTCGGGAGAATCTGTGGGTGAAACCGACCTGTAAGGGATTTCCCAGAAACAAACAGGTCGGAAAAGTTGCCCACGGTGATCTACTCGTGATCTTGAGTAGGTGTGTCCGAAGACGACGAACGAAAGAACTTTCTTCAAGAGACTGCTGGAGGCCTCAAAGGCTACGTGAAACGCCTGTTTATGGCGCGTACGGTCAACGAGTTTTTCGAAGGGGTACCCTATCGCGCCGAGCAGGAACTGGGCTGGAATCGTGCGACGCTCAAGAAAGGGCTGCATGAGCTCAGTACCGGTCCCCAGGAATCGGTGATCAGTGAAGAAGTTGCCCAGACAGATCTGATTTGGTCGACTTGACGGATGCAAACCAGCATTGAGATCGGTTTGAGTCCCCAAGGAGATCCGCCGGGGAGATGACGCCATCGACAATCGAAATGGTGTCTTGCGCAGGTGTATCTCTTAGGTTCGACAGCTGGAGCGAGTCGCCGGCTTGTAGCTCTTGATAGGGGATGTTCTCGAAGGTAAGGGGCTGGCAGCTTGTGCATTGGCTAGGGGCCGTTGTGGGGGGAGAGGACGTAGACAGAGCCCGCGCCAATCACTTCGCCTGTGCCATCACCGTCAATCACCAGTGCTGTTGCTTCGTCGATGCCAATTCCAATAGGGGAAGTGCTCAAGCCGTCTTCGAGGATACGAGCCAGAAATGTCGCAAGACGTCCCATGCGATCAGACGAAGGCGGCGAGCGCACCGCCATTATTCTCGCGGTGCTCGAAGCCGCCGCACGGCAGGGCGTCGACCTTCGCGCCTACCTGCACGACATCCTCGTGCAAATCTCAGGTGGCATCAAACTCGAACGCCTCGATGAACTCTTGCCCGAAGAACTGGGCGAAGAGCCGAAGTGGCGCCTAGCAGAGGCCGAGCCTGGGCGAGACCTGTCCTTCACCGGGCGATTACGCTACAACTAGGACTTGAATGAGAGGCGGACGATGATCCAGCGCTCGCAGAACTCTTGGGGACAAGAGTGCGATTCGGAACGTAGAGCCAAGCGAGGGATCTCCCAAAAGCGATCAAGCTAGAAGAACTCTTAGTGCGATGATTGTCGAAGTGAGCGTCGATTGCCGATAGACAACTCGCTTCTGTGGAGAGAATGAGCGGAGGTTCTGTGGCAGGGCGATTTGAGCCGGCATGATCCCCTCCGACGCCAACATACAGATTCTTCGCAATCCGCAAGATTCTCGTGATATTGGACTTGCATGAAGCCAACTCTGGGAACACCTTTGTACTTACCGAACGGTAGGTAGGTCTCTAACTATGCGAACTTTCATAAAACTTGTGCCCAGTATCACACTCCTGCTGCCTGCGATCGCCCTGGCACAAGATGCCGGGCTCGGCCATCCCGACAAGGGCTACGAGAGCAGCGTCTGGGCGCAGCTCGCCCCAGTGGCAACAGGTTTCACAGCGGTCGATGCCGCCGAGAGTGCGAAAAGTTCATCCCCGAGGGGCGCTCTTGCAGCGGCTGAGGTTGAGGTCGCCTTGGCCAAGTCTCGCCAGACTCTCTCGCGCTACGTTCCAAATCTAACTGTCACCGGATCTGCGTCCCGGAAGAATCTTACCGAGTTCAACTTCGGCAGCGGCGCATCGGTCGGGGCTCTCAACGAGGGGCCGCTCACGGTTGGCATGTGCCCAGGAGGGGCTGGCAACAACTGCGTTCTAGATTCACAGGGCATGCCGGTCGGAGCCGTGGCTGGCCAAGCGTTTGAGACGCCGCGAAACACCTACTCATTGGACGCAACACTTAGCGTTCCTTTCTCGGATTACGTGCTTGCGCTGGCACCGGCACGCAAGGGCGCCCGTGCCAATGAGCAGTCTGCTCGATTGCGACAAGAAGCTGAACTACAAACCGCAGACGTAAACGCACGCATCGCTTACTTCGACTGGGTCCGGGCGCAGGCGCAACTCGCGATTGCCGAAGCTTCTCAGGCGAGTTCGAGAGCGCGAGTGGAGGATGCGCGCATCGGGCTCGAGGCGGGCACTGTGACGTCCGCCGACGCCCTCGGCCTTGAGAGCTTGGCAGCATCCACAAAACTAGGCGTAGTTCAAGCACAGAGCTTTCTGCGCTTGGCCGAACAGAATCTCAGAATCACCGCGCAATACGATGGCCCCCTTGCGATTGGGGAGGACCTCTCTGCAAAGGCTCCGAGCATTGAGTCTCTTGGCACCCTTGACGAGTTAGTTGCCCACGGGCAGAAGCACAGAGCGGAAAGCCGTGCTCTGCAAGCGTCGGAGAGTGCGATGAAGTTCGCCGTCGATGGAGCCAACGCGAATCTCTACCCCAGGATCGACGGCTTCGTTAACGTCACCCACGCAAACCCCAATCAAGCCTTCTTTCCACCCTCTGGTGAGTGGAATACCAGTTGGATGGTGGGCCTAAATCTGAGCTGGCGTCTCGATGGCTATCTCAGTACAAAGGCACTCGTTCGCGAGTTGGACGCAAATGCAAGCGTACTCGTGGCTCAGAGCTCTTCTCTGGATCGAGCCATTGAGATGGAAGTGCGTAGCGCATGGGAAGAATGGCAGCGAGCATCTGCGACTGCGGGGATAGCGAAGGTGGAACTCGCTGCTTCTGAGGCTATGCACGAGCAGCGCATTCTTCTTTTTCAAGGCGGTGAGGCTACGAGTACGGCCGTCGTCGAAGCCGAGATTCAGCGCGCCAATGCCACGTACCGCAAGGTTAGCGCCAGCATAGATAAGCGTGTAGCTCTCGCTCGAATGCGTCGGGCGGCAGCTCTCGATGTCAAAGGAGCGAGCAAATGAGTGCGTTCGACGAAGACAGCGGGCTCAAGGAGCAGATCCGTCACCACGCGACTCGGCTCTTTGCGCAGCGAGGGTTCGCGGGGACTTCGATGCGAGAACTCGTCGAAGCTTGTGAGTGTACGAAGGCCGCCTGCTACTACTATTTCTCAAGCAAAGAAGCGCTTTACCGGGACGTTGTTCGCTTTCACGCAGAGCGCATCAAAGGGCTAGTGGTCGAAACCGTGAAGTCTGCCGGTTCTGTTCGAGAACGGCTGCATGCGGGCCTAGACCAAATGATCGACTACTCGGTTGCAGACCCCGTCGCGATGCAGCTGATGCAGCGAATCGATCTCACCCCCGAAGACAATGCGCCGTTGCTGGAGGACACGCCTTCTCGAGTTACGCACCTCTGCCTCATCACAGAGCTCGTAACAGAAGGAACAGCCAATGGTGAGCTTCGAAGCGACATAGATCTTGCCGAAGGCGCCTTGGTTCTCACTGGCGCAATGCAATTTCAATTTGACGCGGCCATCGCTTCCGGCGAATGGAATCGCAAGCGTATGCACAGGACGATCGATCTCATCCTCGATGGAATTTCCAATCATGACTAAGTTCAGAATGCTCTCTAACTCCTCCTCCGCTCTTGCTCTCATTTTGGCAGCGACTCTCGCTCTAACTGCGTCTTCGTGCGCGAAGCAAGAGGCCGAGGGAGGGGCGCCTGCCGGTTCGTCTGAGAAGAAGGCGCCCGAAGAATCGGCGACTCGCGTGGAGTTGGCGATTCTCGAGGGTGGCTCAAGTGCTGGGCAATTCGCCAGGCCTGGTGAAGTCATCGGTGCGCGCGAGGCTCGGCTCGCAGCTGCGCTAGGAGGTTATGTTGAGAAGGTCTTGGTGGAGTCCGGGCAACACGTCACAAAGGGGCAGGTCATCGCCAGGGTCGATAGCAGCACCCACTCTGCGCAACTCGCCCTCACCCGAGTTGAAATCGAAGATGCTAAGCGCGAGCTTGCTCGCCTGATGAAGATGGGCAAGGCGATTGCCAGCGCCAGAGTTGATGCGGCCAAGACTCGGGTTGCTCGCGCCAAGGCGCAACAACGTATTGCCCAAAATCGAATGCAGCGAGCAACGATTAAGGCTCCCTTTGCCGGTGAACTCGTCGACCTGCAACTCGAAGAAGGGGAGGTCGCCGCGCCGGGCCAACCCATTGGGCGTCTTCTCGTGCTCAATCCGATCTCGGTATCTGTGTCCGTAACAGATCAAGATGTGCACAGCCTAACTCTCAATAGCTCTGTTCAAATCGCAACAGCAGGCTCGGCAAACCCCATCAGCGGGCGCATTTCACGCATTGAGCCTGCGGCGGACCTTAGGACAAGGACTTTCCTCGTTGAAGTCGAGGCCGCCAATCCAGATCGAAAGCTCCTGCCAGGCATGATCGCATCTGTCGAGTTCGAAGCAGCAGACCGAGGCGATGCGCTAATGCTGCCTCAGGACTTGTTGGTAACCAAGCTCAAGGACAACGGTGTCTTTGTCGTTAGTAAAGACGCCGTTGCCCGTTGGCGCCCCCTCAAACTTGGGGAAATCGTCGGGAGCCAGGTTGAGATTCTCAGCGGTGTATCTCGAGGTGAGCGCATCGTGACTGTTGGAATGCGATCCCTATCCGACGGCGACAAAGTCCTCTCTTCGCGGGAGGGCGTTTGTTGCACGAACGGTTCTGTAGTCTTTGATGTTGTCGGCAAAAAGCCGGCGAAGCCTGGACCTGAGCCAACCCAGGCAGCCGATGCTGCTGCTGCTGCTGCCAAGGGAGTAGAAAGCAAGTGATCGAAGGTCTGGTTAAGCGTTCTGCCACAGTTCTACTCATTTCATTCTGCGCGCTGCTCTTCGGGTTTGGCGCGTACAAATCACTGCCAAGGGAAGCTGCGCCCGACGTCAAGGTTCCCTTCGTCATGGTGGCAACTCCCTATGTAGGAGTGAGCTCTGAAGATATTGAGACCCTCATCACCGAGCCTCTCGAAGCCGAGCTTGCAGGCCTCAAGGGCCTCAAGAAGCTCAGTTCTGTCTCCGCCGAAGGCGTGAGCATGGTCTACCTCGAGTTTGAGACCGACGTCGTCATCGAGGATGCCCTGCAGAAAGTTCGGGATCGAGTAAATCGAGCCAAACCTGAGATGCCGCAAGATGTCTCAGAAACGGAAGTCAACGAAATCTCTTTCGCGGATATGCCGATTCTCATCGTGACCATTGCCGGCGATGTTGATGAGGTCATTCTCAAGAAACTCGGGGAAGACCTCAAGGACAGAGTGGAGAGACTCCCCGGTGTTCTCTCCGCCGATCTCAACGGCGGTCGTAGCCGACAGGTTCGTGTGCAAATCGATCCCAACCGTCTAGGGCACTTTGGTCTCTCGATGAACGACGTCATCATGGCGGTTCAGGATGAAAACGTGAACATCCCCGGAGGAAGTATCGCGGTTGGCAATGCTCGCTACCTGCTGCGCGTCCCAGGAGAGTTTGGCGATCCGAAGGAGATCGAGAGCATTGCGGTCAAGCGCCGGGGCGATCGGACCATCTTTGTGCGCGACATTGGTCGCGTTGTCGACGATTTCGAAGACCGCGCGACCTACGCGCGGATGAATGGCGAGACGGCGGTGTCTCTTGGAGTCTCAAAACGAACCGGTTCAAACATCGAAGAGGTGGCTAGCCTCGTCAAGAAGCTCGTCGTCAAAGAGTCTGCATCATGGCCGGAATATACAAGCTATCAGGTGCTCGGTGACCAGAGCAAGATGGTGGGCAACATGGTGGCCGATCTAGAGAACGGCATCATCACCGCTCTCATTCTGGTCATTGGCGTCATCATGTTCTTCATGGGCATTCGCAACAGCCTCTTTGTTGCCACCGCCATTCCGCTGAGCTTCCTCCTTGGGATACTCACGCTCTACTTGCTCGACATCACGCTGAACATGGTCGTGCTCTTCTCGCTCATCCTGGTTTTAGGCATGTTAGTGGATAACGCCATCGTTATTGTAGAGAACGTCTATCGACATGCTGAAATGGGCAAGCCCATGCGCCAGGCGGCGATCGACGGCACAGGCGAAGTAGCCATGGCTGTGGCAGCATCGACGGCGACGACCGTCGCGGTCTTCATACCGCTCATCTTCTGGACGGGTGTGATGGGGGAGTTCATGGGCTACATGCCGAAGACCGTCGTCATCGTGCTCATCGCCTCACTCATCGTGGCGATTGCCGTCTTGCCAGTACTCACCGCGAAGCTCATGAAGGTTCACGTCCGAGAATCGAAAGAAGGGTCTGATGCGCCCGTCGTTGCGGCAGAGCTAAGCCCGGTAATGCGCGGCTATAGCAAGGTCCTTGGATTCGCGATCGAGCACCGCTACATTTCCATCGGAGTTGGCCTTGCTACCTTGGTCGGCACCTTTATGGCCTACGGTGTTCTCAACCACGGAACGGAGTTCTTCCCAGAGTCGGAGCCCGACCGAGCGATCATCTCGATTACGGCGGCTGATGGAACCGATATCGAAGCAACCGATGCAATCGTGCGCAAGATCGAGGGCATCCTCTCCAAGGAAGAGAACGTGGATGTCTACGTTGCCGAGGTAGGGATTAGCGGTGATCCGCAGAACCCGATGGCGGGAGGCGACTCGTCGTCCCCTAACAGCGCGCGCATAACCGTAGACTTCTTGCCCGATACGGCAAGCGCCCGTCCGAAGGACAAGGTCCGTATCGAGAAGACGACGGCTACCGTCGACAGATTGCGAGCACGTCTTGAAGAATTCGCTAGTGCAGAGATCAAGATCAACAAAGAGAACATGGGGCCGCCGGTTGGCACTCCGGTCTCTGTTGAAGTGAGCGGCGAGAAGTATCACGAGGTTGGCGCTTACGCTGCGAAGGTGCGGCGAGGGATTTCCGGCATAGAGGGTACTGCCAAGCTCACCGACAACTACCGCGTTGGTCGACCAGAGATGCGCCTGCGCATCGATAGAGAAGCCACTAAGCGCGTCGGAGCTAGCACTCGGGCGGTCGCTGGAACCATGCGCACAGCGCTTGCCGGCACAAAGGCTTCTTCGCTGCGCGGCACTGATGACGACGTCGACATCGTCGTCGAGGTTGAACCGCGCTTCAAAGAGGATTTGCAGTCGCTCTTGGCGATTCGCATCCCCGGGCGAACCGATACGAGTCCCGACACCTTCCCTGTGCCTCTCTCGTCCATCGCGAACTACGAACTGGCGGGCGGTAGTGGCGCTATCATGCATATCGACCAGAAACGCGTTGTGACGATTTCAGGTGATGTCACCGAGGGGAGCAACGCGAACGAGGTGCAGAAACGCATCGTTGAGTGGATACAGAGTGCGGAAGTGCCGGGTGACTTTGAAGTTCGGCTGGGCGGAGCCAACGATGAGCAGAAAAAGTCTGAGGAGTTCTTGGGAAGGGCATTCTTGATCGGTATCTTCTTGATAGCCGTCGTACTCGTATCTCAGTTCAATCGATTTGACTTGCCCATTATCATCCTGGCATCCGTCGTCTTGTCGCTAGTCGGTGTGCTCTGGGGCCTCATCATCACGGGTACACCCTTCGGCATCATCATGACGGGCATCGGTGTCATATCCTTGGCGGGGGTTGTCGTGAATAACGCCATCGTCTTGCTCGACTACGTGGAGCAGTTGCGAGCCCAAGGTGCCTCTATGAGAGAGGCTCTGATGCAAGCAGGTATCGCGCGTTTTCGCCCGGTACTTCTCACTGCAGGCACAACTATTCTCGGGCTCCTCCCCATGGCTCTCAATCTATCCATCGATTTCTCGAAGATGAGCATCAGCAGTGGTTCTCAGTCAACGCAGATGTGGGGATCCATGGCTGTGGCAGTGGTCTCCGGGCTTGGCTTTGCCACCGTGCTCACTCTGGTTCTCGTGCCGACGATGTACTCGATTGCCGAGGATGTACGAAATCTCCGTGTACGTATCTTCGGCAAGTCGTAGAGCGTTCGCTCATGGGGTCCAGGGGCGATGTTCTCTCCGGTCGGCAACCGATTGCATTAAGAACTATTCTAGTCGAACGAGTCGGGGCAGTGCTGTTCCGCTACCGCGAATGCAATCTCGATAACGTTGGCACCACATTCAACAGACACACTGCTCGCCAAGAGGTCCGCTTCGGCGAGGTCAACCAAGCATGCTGCGATGGGGTCAAACATAATCGAGAAGTCTGCATCGCGAATTTCGAGCCAGAAGCCTTGACTCACCAGGTCTGTCTGGAGGTAGGTACCTTTGGCTTCGCCCCAATAGGGTGAGACCGAGTTCTCAAGCATCGTGGTCCACCAGTCGAGGAAACTGTCATTACCAAGAGAACCAGCAACGTGGGCGTCGGGCAATCGTTCTTGGGGATCCGCGTCATCATCCCAATCAGAGCCGTCTGGATCGGAGGGGGCGATTTCCGCGCTTGTCACGGCGATGGTCTAAGCAGCAGACTCCTCATCCACGCACTTGCCTTGCTGACAGACCTCTGCGCACGGGGAAGGTACAGCGCAACATGAGTGCCCGTGGAGCGACCCCCAGCTAATCACTCGATTATGTTCGGATTTGCCTATGGGGAGCGGATGCACCTGACATCGCACCCGTCCGCATGTGAAACCACCACACCCCACATGTGCGACAACATCCCAAGAGCATCAGGCCGCCGAGATGGCAAGACCAACTGCGGAACCTTTGTTGATACCTTACTCCAGGACAGCGGCTCCCAAATCAAAGTCAAGAAGCTACAGCGCTAACCCTTCCAGGCATCATCAGGAGTTTCGTAGGTGGCTCACGAGTTCGCAAACTTGTCGGCTCCTCTCTGCCTGCACTCCTCCATTGAGACCGCCAAGGTTGTCATTGAGCCGGCGGCCCTGGCCTGGACCATCACCTCAAGCAACTACCGGATCGTCGGGAAAATACTCAGCCAAAGAAACCTCCCGGATTGGCTGCGGGGCAGGACATCGGCAGGTCGTAGCGAGTCGTCTCAAACCCACCACGGCTTTGCCGCTGCCAAGCCGTGGTGCCGTGATTGTGAAGACGCATGCCAGAATGGCGGTCGTGAGAAAGAAGTGTAGCCAAAATGCCGACCCAAGCATAGCGTCTTCCTTGCCCTTAAGGCTCCCTGCCTGCGAAAATTCGGGCCTTGGCTACGATCATTCTCTCACTTGCGGACCTCGGTGCCGCTATGCCTTTGCAGGAGGCGCTCGAGCAGCGAGGCCATTGTGTGACGTGGGACGGAGCGAGTGCGGACGGACCAACAAATGCGAGGGCAAGCGCCGATATCGTCCTGCTGGATGCCGAGGCCGTTGGCGGAGTTGCGGCGGCGGTTGCTTGGCGTGACCACGATCCCCCTCCGGGACTGCTGATGATCGGAACCACGGCGGAAGCGCACACTCGGGCGCAGACAGCGCGCTGCAATTTCGTCCCAAACAACGCAAGCAGCGACCAGTTGGAAGAGCAGGTGCAAGCGGCCTTGAAGATGCGGTTCGCTGGCCGCATGTCAGACTCCTACGCCCGCGCAGTCCTCGCCCTTGAAAAGGGAATTGACCCCAGCATGGATGCCGTGCGCATCGTCTGGGGTTCGAGAACCGTCGACCTCTCGTTGGTTCGCGAATGCCTGCGCTGGCACGTCCACGACTATGTCACAGTGAACGAGATAGTGGCTCAGTTGCGCAAGGATCGCGCGCTCGATGTTCCCGAGATTGAAGTATGCAACTTCCTCGACGGAACTAGAACAGTGCAGAGTCTCGTATCCGGCGAGCACGGTGAGATGGCTGGCCGTCTGCTCTGGGGCCTCATTTCTGCCGGCGCAGCACGCTGCAGCAAAGAGCCACCGGATGAGAACACTCCAGAGCGCAAATTCATCACCACAACACGCCGTCACGTCCGTGCCCGTGCCGCGCGCTTAGCGACAGCAACCTACTACGAAGTTCTTGAGGTCACACGCAACGCAAACCCGCAGCGCGTCGACCATGCCGCTCGTACGCTAGCCATGCGCTATGCGCCGGATCGTCTTGCACGATTCGATCTCGGAGATCTAGATAAGGCTGTCGCTACAAACTGGGAGCAAGTGCTGCACGCTCGCAAGACACTTATGGATCCGGCGAGCAGAGGCAGATACGACGACGCGCTATCCAACAAGCGTAGCGAACTCACATGCCCATGGGCTTTCGACGTGGATGACGAGACGGTCTCAGAAGAGTTCTTTCGGCGAGGACAGGCAGCACTCGTCGCCGGCGAAGCATTCAAGGCGGTCTCAGGAATTGCGGGAGCTTGCCGCAGTCATCCGGACCACCCGACCTACGAGACATACTTGTGCTGGGCACGTTTTCGCGCGGGCGTAGACAAAGGCGAAGATAGAGCGACCCTCGCGAACAAAGAGCGATGCATCGCAGAACAATTCCTATTGGGGCGCCGGCCGTGGCCGAACGCATTGGTTGCCCTGGCGCTGCTCTGTGCTGCGGACAGTGATTCAGACAGCGCTCGCTACCATCTAAATGAAGCTCTCCTGGTTAACCCCGGATTGCCAATCGCCAAGCAGTTGCTCGGGCGGTTGGGCTAAATCACGAGGGTGCAGGGCGTGAATGCCCTGGCACGAAGGAAGGATGCAAGCGTTCTGCGTCTCCGCCTGCGAGAGCAAGGGAAGTGCTACGCTGCGTATGCGAGGGCACTCTATGTCGCCTCTGCTACCGGAGGACTCTGTGGCGCAATTGCGCCCTGTGGCCGGCTGCGAGAGTCTCGGCGGCACAATAGTGGCAATAGATCTCGGTGCTCAAGTCGTCGTGCA
The DNA here is from genome assembly GCA_024222395.1 of Myxococcales bacterium. GTDB lineage: Bacteria > Myxococcota_A > Polyangia > Haliangiales > Haliangiaceae > NORP324. The sequence continues at coordinate 46 of JAAEPE010000211.1, read as the reverse complement.
CAAAGTGATTCAAGACACGGGTGATTCAATCGTGACCCAGGGGATC
>JAAEPE010000210.1 GCA_024222395.1 Myxococcales bacterium | reverse complement strand
AGTTGGACTTCTCTACAGCCAGCATGTCATGCTCGCGACAGAGCAGGGTTCCGGCAAAGTGGTTGGCTTCATCACGGCCATCAGTGACGGCGTTCTGAGCGCGTACATACCTCTTCTTGAGGTACTGCCCTCTCATGGAGGCAAGGGCATCGGCAGTGAACTCACTCGAAGGATGCTCGGACGCCTGAGTGACCTGTACATGGTCGATCTTCTTTGCGATCCTGGCGTCCAGCCATTCTACGAACGATTCAATCTTACAAGGGCACACGGCATGATGATTCGCAACTACAACCGCCAGAGTGGACAGTAGCCATGCGCAGCGAGAATGCCGATAAGTTCAATCATGATGCCGACGCGCCGGAGTATGACCGCGATGTCTTGAACGAGTCGCACCCCATCCGAGCTGGTTACGAGGACCTGCTCAAGTGGGTTGCGCAGCAAGTACCATCGAATTCAAAGGTGGTCGATCTTGGCTCTGGAACGGGCAACCTCGCGATGCGAATCGAGAGCCCGACCAAGCTCATTTGCGTTGATGTTTCTGAGCAAATGACTCGAATTGCACGCTCGAAGCTGGCGGGGCTTCCATGCGCATTTGTTCTCGCAGACCTACTTGAATGCTTCACCGAGCTTCCCGTCGTGGACTCCATCGTGAGCACCTACGCAATTCACCATCTCGCCCCCACGGAGAAGCCCATTCTGTTCCGCAACGTGTGCGACCACCTCCGTCCGGGCGGCAAGGCCGTATTCGGAGATCTGATGTTCGAGTCTGCCAGGGCAGAAGCTGCGATTTGCAGCGAGTACTCAAGCACCGGCAGGCAGAACCTCGTAGACGACATTAACGACGAGTTCTTCTGGCACCTCGACGTGGCCACGGACGAACTCAAGAGACTCGGTTTCAAAGTAAGATCGAAACGTTTCTCTGAATTGTCGTGGGGCCTGCTCGCAGAGAAGCCTGATTCGTAGCTTGATACATTTGGTACAGCATCTACGTAGTCACGCAGTCGCCAATCCGCTCACGACACAGCTTGAAGCGCAAACACTGCGGAATCCCAGACACGGATCGGCTCAGGTCTAGCCTCCAAGGACGTCGAGCACAGGCTAGACCGACTGTCGCAGCTACCTGCATGGTTCATCAGTATCAACTGTCAACCTGCTGCATGATTCGTGTTCTGTAAATCCCTAATGACGCCACTGACGATGCCCCGAAGCTCGGGCACGGACATGCTTTCCAATGTCGGGTCGGAGGACACCTCCTTTGCGATGTACTCCGCTGTGTGCTCAACAATGGCATCTCGCAAACCGCCCTCGCCTGCGGATCGGACAAGCCGCTCTGGAGAGTCAACATAGCCAACGACCGAGCTCATCAGAAAGAAGGTGATAAATGCCGCCAAGAAGAGCAGGCCGAGTAGACCGCTGAGCAAGAAACGCATTGTCTTGGAGTTCTACCACGCAGAGATCGACAGAGAATTGTGTCCTACCCCTTCAAATAGGAGGGCGCTGTCCGATCCAGAGCAACAGAGAAATCTCCTGTGCAGATCGGTTCTTCCCATATTTCGTCCCAAGGAATCTCATCATTTGGCGGTGTGCGCCGCCACGGCGGCCATGGAGAGGACGAGGCCATCGAGCGACACCCGCAAGTTGGACACGCCGGCAAGGATGCGACAGACGTAAGCCTCTCGCCGGAAGCGAGGCGCGCCATGGAGGGCGCTGCGCTTGGAATCGCTGCCGCCGAAGAGCCCGAGGCGCCGGAAGAAGTCGAAGAGAAGGCCGAGGCGGCGGAAACGGAAGAGGCGGCAGAAGGCCCAGGAGAACTCACGGAGCAGGAAGAGCAAGAGGTCGCTGAACTCAAGGCCCGAGACGCCGAAGTCCGCGCCCATGAGCAGGCTCATGTTGCGGCCGCCGGCGGACACACGAGCGGCGGTATCAAATACGAATTCCAACGCGGCCCCGACAATCAGCAATACGCGGTGGGGGGACACGTGAGCATCGATACGGCGCCGGTCCAAGGCGACCCAGCGCGAACGATTCAGAAGGCAGAGACGGTTCGGCGTGCCGCACTCGCACCCGCGGAGCCATCTGCTGCAGACAAGCAGGTCGCCGCGAAGGCTAGCCGAACAGCGACACAGGCGCGTATCGAGCTGGCGACGGAGCAGCAAGAAGAGCTTGCCGAAGCCAAAGAAGAAGCCGATGCGGAGCGTGACGAACATGCAGACCAAGAGGGAGCGAGACCGACGGTCCACGCAAGCCACGCACTCGCGAGCTACGCCATGGCGGCCTAGAACGGCTTTGCTCGGGAAAACGTGGTTAGATTCGCCACGTGTCTTCACGCAAAGAACTCGTAGAACTCTTCCGCGAACTCACTGAGCTATTGACCCTCGATGAAGGTGGCCCTTCGACATTTCGCGTGCGCGCATACGAGAATGCGACAGAGGCTCTCAAGTCAACCAGAGAGCCCCTTGAGGAAATGACCGTCTCCAAGCTGACCAAGCTAGAGGGCATTGGCAAGTCGACCGCCCAGAAGATCCGCGAGTACTACGACACGGGGCGTATCGAGCGACTAGAAGAACTCCGAGCGAAGTTCCCGGCTGACTTCGTGATGCTCGCACGCGTTCCCGGACTCGGCCCAAAGACACTCTTGCGACTTCGCGACGAGCTGCAGGTGGCAAATCTCGACGATCTGCGAGCTGCCATCGCTGCCCAGAAGATTCGTCCACTCAAAGGCATGGGTGCCAAGAGCGAGAAGAAACTAGCGAAAGCCATCGAGCGCATCGGCAGCAAGCAGGATCGGCGTCCCATAGCCGAGGCGCTACCGTTGGCGGAGACTCTCGTCGAGGAAGTTGCCGCTCTGCCTGGGGTTGAGGCCGTGCAGTATGCCGGCAGCCTTCGACGTTTTCGCGAGACCATCGCCGACATCGATCTGGTGGTAGCCAGCCGCGATGCGGAGCCCATTATGGAGTTCTTCGCGAATATGGGGAGGGTAAGTGAAGTTCTGGGACGAGGCGGTACCAAGTCTTCGGTGGTGACGAATACGGGAATCCAGGTAGACCTTCGAGTTGTCGAGCCCGAGCAATACGGTGCGGCTCTGCTCTACTTCACGGGATCCAAGGCACACAATATTCGACTGCGCGGCCGCGCCCTCGACCTTGGCGCCACACTCAACGAGTACGGGCTCGTCGAGCTGGAGACTGAGAAGGTTCTCGCCAGCAAGACAGAGGAAGACATCTACAAGGCCCTTGGCATGCAGTTCATCGCGCCACCACTGCGCGAAGACCATGGTGAAGTCGCCGCAGCAGCCGAGAATGCCCTGCCCAACCTAGTCGCAACCGAAGATCTGCGCGGCGACTTGCACGTTCACACGAGCTACTCGGGCGATGCCAAGAGCAGTGTTGCCGAGGTAGTAGAAGCAGCGAGCAAGTGCGGCTACCAATACCTGGCCATCACCGACCACGGCAAGGATCTGCACATCAATGGAGTCGACGAGGTTACTCACGCGCAAATAGCCGAAGAGATCGCCGCGCTAGGCCCCAAGTACTCTGACATGCTGCTCCTGCACGGATGCGAGCTCAACATCGGCAAGGAAGGGGAACTCGACTACAGCGAGGAGCAGCGAGCCAAGTTCGACCTCTGCGTAGCATCCATCCACTCTCACTTTGATTTGGCTCCCGAGGCTCAGACCGAACGCCTGATAACGGCCATGAAGGCCCCCTCTGTGCGGATTCTCGGGCACATGCTGGCACGCAGCATCGGCAAGCGCGAGGGTATCGAGTGCGGCGTGGATGCTGTGCTTGAGGCCGCGAAAGAGGCCAACGTCGCCATCGAGATCAACTCAGGGCTCACCAGACTCGATGCTCCGGTGGAGGTCTTGCGAAGGGCTTGCGAGATAGGAAACGTCTTTGCCGTGAGTTCAGATGCCCACCACGCCGACCATTTGAGCAGCATTCGATTCGGCGTTCGGCACTCTCATCGGGGCTGGGTTCCGAGAGAACGGATCGTCAACTACTGGCCATTGGCCAAATTCAAGCAGTGGCTCGACGGCTAAACACCTGAAGTTACGGGTTCGGGTGGCCAGTAAAGCTCTTTGCGAAGGGCCTCCGATGTAGTAGCTTGTCCGAACTTTCGTGCCGAGGGTTACTTCCTGGGCACGAGACTCACTTCTTGGAGGATCGATGAATAGGTTCTGTATAGCGTGTGCTCTTCTTCTGGCTGCTTGCGGTGTGAGCAAAGACGATGGCTTCACTGGCAACGACGGCGGCGGCGGCGGTGACGGTGGCGGTGGCGAATTCGCCGATGCCGGCGAGCCTGAAGTCTGTTCCAAAATGGACATCCTCTTCGTCATCGACGACTCCGGATCCATGTCGGAAGAGCAGAGCAACCTCGGACAGAACTTCCCCCGATTCATCAGCGTGCTCGACAACTTCATGGCCGACGGTGGCCTGCTCGACTACCGCATCGCCATAACAACCACAGGCCGGGACGTCGACTACACCCTCGACCCAAACATGGGCCTCCCCTTCCCGCTACCAATTCCACCGATTCCCATGTCAGAGGACGGCGACAATGGTGTCATGCGAAAAGAGTGTGGAATGACCGAGCGCTGGATCGACCGCACTGATAGCAACGTCTCGAGTACCTTCTCGTGTGTGGCTGATGTCGGAATCGGGGGCCCCACGCTTGAGATGCCTCTCTACACGACGCAGCTCGCTCTGGGCGATCGCATGAATGACGGAACTAACAGTGGCTTCTTACGTGAGGATTCTCTCCTCGCTGTGGTCATTCTAACGGATGAGGACGACTGCTCACGCACTGACAACGGCTTCACCATCGTCAGCGACCGGTGCGGATCGAGCAACCCGGACTTCCTGCCGCCAAGCAATACCATCGACTTCCTCGACTCGCTGACCGGCGCTCGAGGCCGCTGGGCGACGGCCGTTATCGCTGGGCCTAGCTCCTGTACGTCTAGCTTTGGAGATGCCTCGCACGCAGAGAATCTTCAGCAGTTCGTCGCAGAGACCGGTGAGAACGCTGTATTTTCCTCTATTTGCGATGGTGATCTAACAACCGCTCTTGCCGACGCCGTTGGCACATTCGACGCAGCGTGCCGCGGCCTCGACCCCATCGACTAGACCGTCGAGCGAAAAGAATGACCGAGGATGGTGAGTTCTGATTCTTCGAGTGCAAGGTGCGAATGAGGATTTTGCCGGGGCAACCGACGAAATGAGCAACGCTGCAATCGGGAAAGCAGGACCATATAGACCGATCATTGTTTACGCTCGGCGGTCTAGCTCGGTAGAATCGAACTGGTAAGGTGAAGCCGGCCCCTCTCGGGTCGGCTTTTCTCGTTTCGACCGCAGCCGTCGTGCTTCCAACACTCCTACTCACTGGTGGACTCATCGTCGCTGCCATTTTGGCCTTCGGCTCCGCAGGGCACGCGCTACTGCACAAACGCGATCCTAGAGCGCAGTTCAGCTGGGGGTTAACGTGCCTCCTACTTCCAATCGCCGGCCCGCTCTTCTACTGGAGCTTTGGAGTGAACCGAGTCGAGACCCGCGCCAGGCAATGGCAGGCCAGAGGGCTTTTCTCCCAGGGACGCCGATTGGAGGAGCATCAGAGCTCGGCTGCCGAGTTGCGCGACTCGCACCCCGAGATGGAAGAGCCGATGCTCACGCTCTTGCAGCTCTCTCGCAGGGTTACCGGCAAGCCTCTACTTACGCACAATAAGGTCGAGCTCCTTCACAACGGTGACGAGGCCTATCCAGCCATGATCCGCGCCATTGAGGGGGCCAAGTCCTACGTCTTCCTCATGAGCTACATATTCATAGGGGATACCGCCGGCGAAAAAGTCGCAGACGCCCTAGTTCGAGCAGGAGAGCGAGGGGTCGACGTGCGAGTCCTCATCGATGCAATCGGCGGTCGGGTTGGGCGCAAGCCTATTCGCAAACTTCTAGAAGACAAGAAGGGCGTACGACTGGAGCACTTCCTCCCGCCGAGCTTGGGGCGCAGGCTATTCTTGCTCAACCTTAGAAACCACAGAAAAATTCTCATCGTCGATGGTGTGAAAGGCTTCACAGGCGGCATCAATATTGGCAGCGATAACGTGCTCGAGTCGGCTCCCATCCACCCAATACAAGACCTTCATTTCTCAATGCAGGGGCCCATCGTGCACACCTTGGAAGAAGTTTTCACGGAGGATTGGTGTTTCAGAGTCGGCAAGGACACGTGGCCCAAAGCGCCCCCGGTTGTGGCCGCAGGGCAGGCCCTGTGCCGCGGTATCAAAGACGGCCCGAATGAGGACTTTGAGACGCTGCAGTGGATATTCATTGGCGCCCTTAGCTGCTCCCGGACGTCAGTTAGAATTCTTACGCCCTACTTCATTCCAAGTCGCGAGCTCACCTCTGCTCTACGTGCAGCGGTTCTCAGAGGGGTGAGCGTGCAGATCATTCTTCCCGAGAAGAGCAATCTCCCTATCGTCGACTGGGCCTCAAGCTCGATGCTCTCGGAGATGATTGCCTTCGGCATTGAGATCTATCGTCAGCCATCTCCGTTTTCCCACTCCAAACTCCTCGTTGTGGATGACTTCTATCTCAACATTGGCTCAGCAAACCTCGATCCTCGGAGCCTACAGCTGAACTTCGAATTCAACGTCGAAGTCTACGATCCAGATTTGGCCAAGCAGCTCGGCGACCACCACCGAGAGATACTGTCCCGAAGCACCGCGGTGAGCATCGAATCCCTTCAGCAGCGAAACCTACCTGTGCGCCTACGTGACGCCGCCGCCAAGCTACTATCTCCGTACCTCTAGTTGAGGGCCCGATAGCGAGCGACTAGACCGTCGAGCGAAGAGAATGACCGAGGATGGTGAGTTCTGATTTTTCGAGTGCAAGGCGCGAATGAAGATTTTGTCGGGGCAAATGACCAAATGAGCAACGCTGCAATCGGGGAAGCAGGACCATCAAACCGATCATTAGTTTGCGCTCGGCGATCTAGGGCAATGGATAGGTTAGGAGTTCTTCTGGAGCTAGGCGCAAATGACAGAGATGACTCAATTGAACGATTGTGCCAGGCATGCCGCCCTCGCGCGCTGCAGCGGCAGTACGAAAGACCGTGCCAAAGAGATCGACCGCAGCGTGCACCCGCACAATGCTCACTCGTCCCGCAGGTGAGACGTCGAAATCTATTTGGGCAACGTCTCTCATGCCGAGAGCCCTCCAAACTTGGTTGCATAGCTCAGCGATTCTCTCACTTGCCGAAGCTTCCAGGAAGCACACTTCATCCTCGGGATCCCCGCAGGTGAGTGAGCACACTTCGACTTCGGCTTGGCCGCAGGCCACGAAACTCTCGCACACAGGCAGGTGCTCGACATCGTCGTTACCCAATAGGCAAGCATGCAGATGACGCGATGTTGGAGCGTTCAAAATCGGCAAGCCTGCATGCTCGAGCAGAAGACGAGTTCTCGACCAGGTCTGGCAGTCGAGCAGCACGCCAGGGCCACTCCCAGTGTAGACATAGCCGAAGAGATCGAGCATGCCAGCCACGGCCGATGCCCCCCGCTCGTCACTGAACATGTGGTCGACCAGGTTCAGAATGACCGTCGGTTTGTAGAGTTCCACGGCGTCGCTGACACGATCTACGTCGTCATCAATATCGACGAGCACACTCTGATACCCCGCCCAGTTGAGGACTTGGTCTAGAAGCCGGAGATCTTCTGGCTCGAGACTAAGAATCCTGAGCCCGTCCTCTGGCCTATTTAGGAGCACCAGAGCCACCGGCGGCTTGCGCGACGGCTTGGGTGAGGACTGTGGTTCCGAGTTCTCCATGGCAAAGACAAACTGTACCAGCGCGTAACCGTGAACCACACCCTGAGCGTAGACTTTGAGAGGAGCAAGCCATGAGTACAGACCTAGAACATCGTCGCGGGTGGCATAGGGGCGCTCGGGCCCGTTGTTGTCGAGCACCTGCTCGCACGAGGGGCACACTGCTGGATCCCGTGCTTCGCGGGAAGCTCAGAGGATTTCGCGGGGCGCGAGCGCGTGTACCAGATCGCTCACGTCAACCTGGCCAACGAAGCCGCGGTTCTAGAGTTTTCTCAAAGCCCCCCATCGCCGTGGGCTTCCGTCCACGACTGCCTGGCTCGCCGCCCATGCGCTTGAGCCTCTCGAGCACCTTCTGTCCTGGCGGCAAGCGCCTGCGGCCGTCGGAACGCTTCTGAGCGCGGCCTTGCGAGTTAGATCGTCGCCGGCAAGACGATACACCCCAGCGCCTATTGCGAGAAGCAATGTGCCAGCGCCCGCCTTCTTGTGCTCAAGGGGCGCAAAGGCTTCGTCGGGCGCAGCGCCATTCTCATTTTCATGGGCGCCGCGATTCCCATCGCGTATGTACAGCTGGCCTAAGGCCGTAGCTAGATCTTGCCCTGCAGGAGGTCGGCGAAGGTTCCGAGGCCCTTGTTGTTGGCCGCGTTTACATCCTTGACGGCTTGGCGATCTGCGACGGCGTCGGGAATGTCTTCAGGCGAGCGAAGCGTGAGCGAAATGCGCTGCGCACTTGTGTCTACGGAGAGCACGGTAACTTGCACCGTATCGCCCTCAGCCATGACCTCGCGAGGGTGATTGATCCGCTTGCCAGCTCCGAGCTCGGAAATGTGAGCAAGGCCCTCAATCCCCGGTGAGAGCTCGATGAAGGCGCCAAAAGGCTGAAGCCTGACTACCGTCCCCTGCACTTGGGTACCGCTCTTGAGAGTGTTGCCGTAGCTTGCCCAAGGCGAATCGTGCAGAGCCTTGATCGAGAGACTGATGCGCTCTTCTTTGCGCGCTCCCACTGCGGGCTCGATCTTCATCACCTTCACTTCGATGGTTTGGTCGACGCTCAGAATTTCACTGGGGTGCCCAACGCGAGCGTGTCCGAGCTCTGAGATGTGTAGCATGCCTTCGATGCCTCCGAGATCGACAAATGCGCCGTAGTCCTTGAGCGTGGTTACTAGACCTTTGAGCACTTGCCCCTCGCGAAGTGTCTCTCGCAACACGGCAGCCTGGACGGCATTCTCGTCCTCTAGCAGCTTGCGGCGAGAAAGCACGATGTTCATGTTCTTGCCGCGGCCAGCCTCGAGTTTCGTAATCTTGAATTGGTACTTCTGGCCGACGAAGTGGTTGGCGTCTTCCACGAAGCGCACGTCGATTTGTGAAATTGGGCAGAAGGCTCGATTGCCAGCGACCTCAACTTCAAGGCCACCCTTGTTGAGCCCGGAGACCAGTCCCTCAACGGGAATGCCTGCTTCGTAAGCGCCGCGCAGTGCTTCGCCAGCGTCGGCTCCCTTGGAGATGGTTCGGCGCAAGATGACGCAGCCCGAGGGGCCGTCGATTTCAGCAACGCGTGCTTCAACCGAGTCACCCAGCTTCACGCTCAGCTCACCATCGGCGTCTAGGAGTTCTTCTCGGTCAATGGCTCCTTCAGACTTGCCGCCTAGATCCAGAAAGACTGACTTCCCGCTGATGCTAACCACGCGCCCCTTGACCATCTGGCCCTTCTTGGGGCCGGTACCGCGGGCTGCGGGTTCGAACTCGACCAGCATGGCCGCGAAATCTTCGTTGGATTCGTTGGATTCGCTCACGGCGCGCATCCTACTCCATCAGGCTCGTGGCTTGTAAAGCACTGAAATTGCCCCTGAGCCGAGAGAATTCGCGAGTTTATTGCCCGGGCTTGTAACCTGCGCGCCCGCCTGCAGCACGATCTATACGTGGCCGCCCAAACTTCACTCATCGCCGACGTCATGTTGGTAGACCGTTGCAACAACGGAGAAGAAGCTGCCCTCTATGCCGCCCTTGCGCAGCTTCCCGTGATCGTCTCGACGGGTTGGTGTTTCCCAAACCCTGTCCTTCGAAGGAATAGTTCTGATCCGTGAGGCGAGGCCTTGGAATGCGCCCTTGGGGTAGCGGCGTCTATACGTGTGTGCGGCGGCTCGGTAGGCGGAGGAGTGGTTTTCTGCGTCGCAGTGGGCCCGGACTCGAAGCCAGAGCATATCTTCCGCTTCAGGCCCTGACGATCCAGAGGACCATGACGGCTTTGAGGATGGCGATGGTTGCCCGGACCCAGACAACGATGGGGATCAAATTTTGAACGAAGACGATGACTGTCGCCGAGTCGATGGCGAAACCGCGGAGGAAACGCGCAAGACGTACAACACCGTAGACGATGAAGACGGATGCCCCGATAGAGAGCCTGTGACAACTACAGAAGAAGGATCATAATCCTCAAGAAGAGTCACTTCCGCTACAACTCAGCAGAGATCTTGGACAACTCGTTCGACATCTTGCACGCAGTGGCCATCACCATGAATACCAACGAGCAGCTGACGCTAATCGAAGTCCAGGGGCACACCGACGAACGGGGAAGTCGGACCTACAGCAAGGACCTGAGTCAGCGTCGTGCAGAGGCAGTAGTAGCCATCCTTGTACGCGATGGGGCGCAATCCGGTCGATTGCGGGCTATCGGCTACGGAGAAGATAAGTCAAAGGTTCTCGGGCACACAGAAGCAGCTTGGGCCGACAATCGCCGGGTTGAGTTCATCATTCGCTAGGCACTATCATTGGACGATGTCTGCTCCAGGAAAGGTGGAAGTCACCGTGCTTCGCCCCGCCAACCCACTTGCGCCCCCTCCTCGCCCGACGCCCGGAACGACGGCGGGCCATATTGATAGCCTCCTACTAAAGCTCACAGAGTGGGAGCAAGAGGGTGCCGAGGGTGCCCAAGACGAGAAGCCGCGGAGCAAGCGAGGAACTCAGCGAAAGCCTGTGCCCCGAAGCGCACAAGAACGGGTGCGCAATCTCTCGATGGCTGATCAGCAGAAAGTAGCCCGCTCTGGTGAGCTCGCGGACCGGGTAGCCCTCGAGCGTCTCTACGGCAAGGCGGTCTGGGAGACGCTCTTGCACAATCCCCGGCTAACACCGCCAGAAGTTCTTCGCATAGCCCGCATGGCATCTCTCCCGAAGCCTCTGCTAGATCTCATCGTGAACAACCGAGGCTGGCTTTCCTCGCCACAGGTTCGACGGGCACTCCTAGCCAATCGACGCCTCACCAAGAACATGGTCGCCACCGTCCTGCGAGCCACACCAAAGAACGAACTCAAGATCATGCACAGGCAGACGGCCTACCCGCCGATCGTTCGTGAGGCCGCGGCCAAGCTCACTAAATAGATCTGGTAGAAGTACGAGTTTCTTCAACAGATTGTCGGAAGCCGGCCACTAGGAAGGATAGAGCGACGGCGTATGAGTCGTTCTATACCAAGAAACGCTGAGGCCCGGTGCGTCGTCTTGCCCCGGCCCACCATGTTCCTGCGGTACGTGTCGCAGAGATAGGACTTCCCATGCCTCCTACACCGAGGGCAATGCTCAGCGCATTGCTCATTGCCCCTATCTTGTTTTCTTCTAGTGGCTGCGCCGATAGAAGCTTGGCGATTGTCGGCATCGATAGTGTTGCCGAGGAACGCGTTGACTTCGCGGTCAACGAAAACCGCGACGTTGATCTACTCTTTGTGGTCGATAACTCCAACAGCATGGAACGCGAGCAGGCGTCGCTGGCAGAGAAGTTCAGCAACGTAATCGACGCGCTTGCCAACTACCCAGATGGACTGCCGAGTGTGCACATTGCGGTCGTCTCGACAGACGTCGGCGTTGGCGAGGGGCAGAACATTTGCAGCCCGCTTGGCGACAATGGGGCGTTCCAAGGAAGCCAATGCAGCGCGCTAGACGGAGACTTCCTAAGGAGTATTGCGAACGAGGACGGCTCGCGCGCGGAGAACTTCACAGGGAGCCTTCCGGAGACCTTTGCTTGTATGGCGACCCTGGGACTTCAGGGATGTGGATTCGAGCAACCTCTCGAATCAATGCGAAGGGCGCTGAGCGGTCCACAGTCGGAGGGATTCCTTCGCGAGCATGCCTATCTAGCCGTCGTGATCGTGACCGACGAGGACGACTGCTCTGCCAAGGACACAGGCATATTCGCGGCTCAATCTCAGGACCTGTCCTCAGCCCTCGGGCCGGCCAAGTCGTTTCGCTGTTTCGAGTTTGGTGTGCAGTGCGACCAAGACGGCGATCAAGTCCGCACAATCGGCCCTCGGAGCGGGTGCGTTCCTCGCGACAACAGTCCATATCTCTATGACGTTGATGAATACGTGCAGTTTCTCTACGGCCTCAAGCGATCCCCTGAACAAACCCTCGTGGCCACCATCGCTGGTGACCTCACCCCCATTGCCGTCACAAATCGCCACGACGACCGCCAGAATCTGGACTACGTTGCCCTGGAGTACTCATGCACAGAAGCAGATGCGGAGGCTGTACCGCCCATCCGCCTGAGCGCATTTGTTCGCGGATTTGCCCAAAACAGCAGCCAGGAGACATCGCTTTGCGCACCAGACCTGAGTGGAGCTCTCGACGATATTGCAACACTCATTAGAGATCGAATCGCCTCATGTCTTACGGGAAATCTCGTAGACACCGACGAGGATACTCCAGGAATTCAACCCGAATGTGTCGTCACCCTCACTGGCCCAGACGAGCCCGAGCGTCGGATTTCCGAGTGTCAGAACCAGGAAAACCCGCAAGCATCGGACAATCTCCCCTGCTACACACTCACCAACAATCCGGTGTGCACCGATACCCCAACCAGCCAATCTCCCAAGGTGCACCATGCAGAGGGCCTCACAGTTCCGGTTGGCACGAACTCTAGTCTACGCTGTCTCGCGCCATAGAAACTGCGTCAAACTTCGGGCCTCGAATGATCCGATGGCAACGCCAGCAGCGAGTTCGTGGCAAGCGCCCCCGCTACAACGTGAACCCCTTACCAATCGCCCTCCTGCGCTGTGCATCTAGAAGGTGTAGAGCCAATGCATGGGACGAAAGAGAAACGGCCGAGACGATGTTTCTCGGCTTGAAACGGGGCGCCGCTGGCGCGCCAGTGGAATATCGGGCCGCGCGTTCGCCAGGTCAGAGGGTATAAGCCCGGCGACTTTGCAGCGCTGGTCGGAGCTTGCGGGTGAGTCGGGCCAGCCCCGCCGCACTCACTCGGCAAATAGGCCTGCAAATTTCGTGGAGGT
>JAAEPE010000209.1 GCA_024222395.1 Myxococcales bacterium | reverse complement strand
GCGTAGCCCGCTAGCTGTCCGTAAAGACGCCGTGCCGTAGCGATGGACCGTTCCTCATCACCCATCGAGCATCCAACCAACGCGTTGCAAGAATTGGCAGGATGAATATTCCGAAGCCGCTGCACCGCCTTGAATTCACGCGCTAGCGCAAGAATCTTCTCCGGGGAAAATGTAGAATTGAACAACTCCATCAATTTGATTATCAAGAGGTGGATCTCCTGGTGGGTTTACTAAGCCATACCCGCTATGGAGATCCTATGTCCAATTCTCGTCGACCCCAACGCCGTCTCGCTGAGCCAAGCGATCGACATTGCTAACGTTTTCCTTAACCGATTGCAGGTGGGCCTCTGCCTCATTGGACAAACAGCGGAGATTGCCCCCGCCGACAAGCGGTTCTACTCCCTTCGCGATGTCACAGCAACGGTGGAGTCTGTGCCGCTAATCGCGTCTTCCATAATGTCAAAGAAGCTCGCAGAGGGCATCGATGCCCTCGTACTCGATTGCAAAGCCGGTCACGGCGCCTTTATGAAGACGATGGATGAGGCCCGCGAGCTTGCCACGGCAATCCAAGTGATCTAGCCTCCTATGCAAGACTTGCGCAAATCACGGAATCGATATATCGAGGAGCTGTTGGAAAGACTGGCGGCAGGAATAGACATGAACAAGACAATTGCACGAACAACACTAGCCGCCAGCTTGGCCGGCCTACTACTCACTGGGTGTGGTGACAACGCCTCTTCGCTCGTCTGCGGCAGCGGCACGTCTGACGTGGACGGCGTCTGCACGCCAGACACCGACGTGACTTGCGGTGAAGGCACCTACGAAGTCGGTGGCGAGTGCTCCCCATTTGATCCCGACGACGACCAGCCGCCAGTGACGGCGCTTGAACCAAGCGCAACTGTCTTCCGCGAAGCGGTGGTCGACGTGCGCTTGGTGACCGAGCCTGGCGCTCGCATCTTCTACACAACCGACGGCAGCGAACCCGGCACCGATTCAGCGAACGAGCTGGAGAATGTTCTCATTCCCGCTATCGCATTGGGTCCGGTAACCCTGAGATTCTATGCGCTGGACGGTGTTGGCAATCAAGAAGAAACACAGACCGTCACGTTAGCGCAAGACCTTGAGGCTCCTAGCGCAGTGACGAACCTCGTGCTCACAGAAGAGACAGACGACACCGTTACTCTGAGTTGGGACAACCCAACCGATGCAGACTTCGCCGGCGTTGTTGTCATGCGAGAAGGCCTAAGAGTGCTGCTTCTCGGTGGCACGGCGGTAAACGCAGGCGATGTCGTCTACGTTGGCACGGGCACCACCGTCAATGAATACCCAGGCGAAGGATACTTCAACTACCGAGTCGTCCCCTTTGATGCGCTCAACAACTACGGCCTGCCCGTTCTCGCGGCCTTTGATAGGCCTCCGGTGCTCGTTGGCTCAACCGGTTGGAGCCTAATGGACGACGGTAATGTCGTTGCTGGCAGCACACCTTCGGGCGTCGACATCTCGATCACCCACGATGTGGGAACGACGTTTGACGTATCGGCAACCAACAACACCTTGGTCACCTATCACTCGCCTAAGCTTGTCTTCACAAACATTGTGGATGGCACATGGGGCGACGGCACCGTAGAGGGAGATACCTTCGCTCGACTGGGAACTAACGGCATCTCACTTGCCCCTGGTGAAACCCTCACGGGAAGCATAGTCGTGAACTTCACCGGTGCTCCTAACGGCGGCGGCGTTTCCACTGCAACCACAGACCTAGCATTTCGGAATGACCCGACCGTCGTTGTCGGCGAGCCATTCAATGGCACCACCGCACTGATGCTCGTCGATCACGGAACCTTCGAGCAAACGGGCAGCATGAGCCCAGATCTACATTTTCCGATCGGAAATAGCAACGGCTACAACGGCATGAAGGGCGTTGTGAGTCGCCTCGGCAGCCGCTTCCTTTGGGCCGGTAACCGCAGCAAAGGATCCGTCCGAAAGATCGATATGGCAACCTGGACCACCGTCGCGACGGCAGATATTGGCGAAGACAGGAACCTGGTAGGTCAGCCCGTGTTTGGACCAGGTGGCCTGCTCTGGGTAGCCCTCTCCACAAGCGGCCCGGGCTACCTCGGAAGTTCTAGCGGGGATAACAACACCGAGAACTACTTCGTCGGCATCGATCCAGACTCAATGACTGAAGCGCGCCGCATCCTTGTGAGTTCCGGTGGGCGTCTGCGAGGTATACGCCCAGTTCCGGGCACGTCACGAGTTGTTATCACCAACCACCGAGGCGGTGAACTCTACATTATCGACCTCGCCAAAGATGACTCTTCTGCTCTGACGACGATTACCGACGAGAACATCACGCCATCGAGAACGGTAGCGCTATCTGCTGATGGTGCCACAGCGTATCTAGCCGCGCAGAACGGCCGTTACCACGATGGCAACCGTGGAGATGTCAGCATTATCAATCTTGCTACTGAGGCCGTGACGCTTCTTGCAGACCAAATCACGCACTGGGTGCAGTCCAGCGGTGTCGACCCAGCGGGCATGGTTTGGTTTGGCGATTCAGAGAACGTCACAATCATGGATCCTGCTGACAACGGCGTGACTCCTCTGGCCACCATTGATGCGAGGGCAACCTTGGTGAGTGGCGGACTCGTCTACGTTATGGACGGCAACTCACTCCTGGAAGTTGATCCTACAAATCAGAGCGTTCTCCGCACGGGCTCCCTAAGCAATTCGACCAACGGTCATCTCCTAGAGCTCATTCGCTAACAAGTCTGTGGGTAGAGCAAGCCTAGCCAACGGTGCCCTGGGCATGGGTGCCCTGTGCCTCTTGGCTTGCTCCTCTTCCAAAGAGGTAGGGGCTGGAGGCCGAGCAAACCTCAGGGGAAGCACCGAGGCTAGGCGACGACAAATGATGCGAAAATGACTTCAATTTGAGCAAATTGATCGATATGGAGGCCAGATTCAAACAGGATATGGAACGATTGGAAGGCTTGGGTACCAAGGCGCAAATCAGAAACACAGGTTCATTCTACCTAGCTTCTCACGAGCGGTGTCCAGGACGTCTCGCAGCAGGAACGTCACTGGGGGCGCAAGCTCAGGCGGATCATCGCTCAGGACAGCATTGAGCGTCACTGAGAACCTGCCGTGAGCCATCCCCGAGAGAGCACCTGCATATCCCGGCCACCCAACCACGACGAAGTGTGGCTTCCCTGCTCTCGAATACTCAACGCGCAACGTGTGCCGCGATAGCATCGCGTTGACCGTGCCCCAATCGAGATTGCGAGCGTGGAGTGGACCATCTGGAGTATCCACTGCGAAAGTGGTGCATCCGAAGAGGTGTTTGATCGCGTCGTAGTAGAGATTCGAGAGCAGGACTTCGGCCTCAGGTCTGCCTATGAGCTCCGCCATCGCCCGCATCTCGGAAACGTAGTCTGGCGGCACGAAAGCATCACGATACGAAGAGAGCAACTCATCGAATTGTTCCAGACCACCCAGGTCGTTGACGTAATAGGAGAGCAACTCACAAGCGGCGTCCTTGTGGAGTTCGATGCCATGCCACCTCTGTTCTGGTGGTCTATCGAGATCTACGTGGAAGGTTGGGATGGTCATGACTATGGTCGTAGGTTGCTCGGGTAGATAAGACGATATCGAGAGGAGTCTCGCTAGTCGAGTCGGTCGTAGAATTCGACGCCTCCGACGCGCTGACCCTTGAGGATGTCCAGGATCAGTTCCCCGTATTCGGGGTGGCGGAGCCTTAGGCTGTGATCAAATTGCCAGTCGGCACCAGGTTTGTTCGCATTCACTGAGTCCACGAAACGAATGTAGAGGTCGCTCTCCCGCATCGCATTGATACAAGCAGCGAGGGCTTGGATAAGCCACGGCAGCTCAGGACGCTGCTGCTTTGCGAGCTCCACCAGCCAGCTAGGGTCATACGTTTCCCACTGTCGAGACACGACCTATTGCTCACCCTTGCTGACGCTACGGCTATCCAGGATTGCCTCAATCTCTTGCCGGAATGGATCCGAGAAGGCGGCGGCCTGCTCTTGCTCTCGGGACTCCCGCTCGATCTCAGTGGAAGGGCTGGTGAAGACTCGGTTCAGACGCAGCACCCACTGGTTCAGGTAGAGAGAGGCTCGCTCTTGGACTTCTCGGTCCTCAACCGTGAAAGCTCGCAGCAAGTATG
>JAAEPE010000208.1 GCA_024222395.1 Myxococcales bacterium | reverse complement strand
TGCCGTTGGGGAGCTTCTAGAATCCCTCACAACCGTGAGAGCCCTTTTTCTTTCCCCTTCCAGGGCTCGAAGTCGACAGCTGAGGGCTCGCCCATGGTCAAGAAGTTTGGCCGGTGACTAGCGCGGCAAAATCGCTAGGGACTTAGAGCATCAGGAAGTGTGATGTCTGAGGCTAGAGGGCGACACTTCCTTCAAGCGCATTCCGCTTAGATAGAGACCAAATCATGGCACATAAAAAGGGACAGGGTTCTACCCGCAACGGTCGTGACTCCAACCCAAAGATGCGTGGCGTTAAGCGCGCAGGTGGGCAAGCAGTCAAGGCTGGCAACATCATTGTTCGCCAGTGCGGCACCAAAATTTACCCAGGCGAGAACATCGGAACCGGCAAAGACTGGACGCTTTTTGCTCTTTGCGACGGAACCGTCGAGTTCCAACGATACGGCCGCTCCGAGAAGCGCGTTGCTATCGTACCCGCTAGCCTCCGACAGGCTCAGGGCAAGGGCCAAAACTACTCCAAATCCAATTCCTCTTCGTTCTGCGCGCATGAATCCCTCCAAAGGTTCAAGACGTAACGCCTCACTGCTGGAATCGATCTAGGAATAATGCGATGCGAACTCTAGTCGCACAGCTTCTGTCTTCATCGTGGCTAGCGTAGTCGCCATCGAGCATCTTGAGGCTAGGCCGACTCGAGTTTCCACTCGAGGCTTGCCCGATCGCTCTGCAGTGATGATGTCGTCCTGACAGTTCTTGTTTTTGCATGCGACCTTCTCGCGACGCTCCACGTGCACAACGATCTTCGCCGGCACATACTCTGGGGTCTC
>JAAEPE010000207.1 GCA_024222395.1 Myxococcales bacterium | reverse complement strand
TCTCATGGAAGAGCTTGCCCAATGGATGCGATAGCAAGACTGCTTGCCCAAGAGCAAACTCGGAAGAGCTATCCGATACGCAACCAATACCTGGAAGGGACTGGGAGTTCTTCTAGACCATCCGCGAGCGCCCATGACAAACAATCAGGCGGAGCGAAGCATAAGACCTGCTGTTCTAGGCCGAAATAATCACCACGGATCCAAGAGCAAACGAGGAACCGAAGTCGCTGCGCCCTTTTACTCCCTCATCGGAACGTGCCGCATGCTCGCCGTCAATCCCGCCGAATGTCTGCTCGCCGCCGCGACAGTCGCGATCGAGAGCCCTGGAGAAGTTCTGCTCCCCCACGAATTCAAGCGACAGAAGCGCTAAACATAGCTTCGCGACTCTCGAAAGAGGGGGCAGGGCGAGATCTTACTCTCAACCGCCCCCTCGGCTCTCGCCAAGTTCGGAACCGCGAGAAGAACGACAATTGCGACTAACCAGGTTTTGCCCACCATGCTCAACGCATGACATCGGCCCGCAGGCCCAAGGACTCAAACACCAGCTTCCCGAAGCGACGCGGTGGCGAAGCCAACCGCAACCGTTGGCGAAACCGATCCACGCCCTACAAACAACCGGTGCCTGCAGAGCAGGCACCAACAGCTTCCACTGGAAGCGAAAAATCGAAGTGTTTTGCGCAGCAGAACGCTTTTAGAAATGCGTTCCCTCCGAGCACCCATTTCTAAAACGGAATATCTGCGTCCATATCGTGTGGTGGCTCGTTGGGCGGAGGTGGCTCGTCGCCACGACTCTGGGCAGCGCTAGCGTTCAGTGGCTCCATGCGCCAGACGTCAAGGCTATTGAAGTACTTGACCTCGCCTTTGGGGCTCGTCCACTCGCGACCGCGAAGGTTGAATTGCACCTTCACTTCTTGGCCCTCGTTGAAGCTATTGAGGTTGCTGCACCGGTCACCGGTGAATTGGAAAAGCACCTGCTGTGGGTACTTGCCATCCTCTACCTCGAGCACGAACTCACGCTTGGTAAAACGCTCGGTGACCTGCTTGGTCTCAAAAATCTTGTACAGCTTGCCAGTAATCTCGATTGCCATGCCGCGGAGGTTAGGGGGCCCCTACGACATTGGGCAGCCCCCAGTGCCTCTCGTTCGCCCCGGGATCGGTTCAAGCAGCCTGGTAGTCGATTCAGGCCCCGAGATGAGGAGGCGTGGCTTGCAGACAGCGGGAACGAGTGCCAGCAATTTGATCCGCGAATGGGTCACAGCGCAACCTGCGTAGGGCTCTAGGACGGGATAGCAAGACACTACGAAGACAAAGGAATCTAGGCAGATGCGAGCAAGCGACGAATACAGTTCACGGTCAGAGGTGATGCGCGACCTTCGGACTTCGGGCTTCGGAAGATGTCCGTGGGCAAGAAGATTGCCTTGCTGGCGGCCTTGCTGACGGCAACCCTATACGGTTTCAAGCGCTGCCATTTGAGACTATCTTTCCATCGCTCGAAAAAGGCACGTGCCCCTCGTTCGGTGCGGTAATCCCAGAGCTGACCAAAAGCCTCCTTCAGGACATAGGCGGTGTTCAAGCGCCGGTTGGCCTTGAACAGCGTTTTGAGTGCGCGGCGTCCATCCAGGCTCAAGTTCTTACGGCGGGAAAGTAAGGTGTAACGCTGCCCCTTGATGTAGGACCGGTCTTTGCCGCTGAGCCGTCTGTACTCACCGCGTCGGACCTCATCGAGAGCCTTTGATA
>JAAEPE010000206.1 GCA_024222395.1 Myxococcales bacterium | reverse complement strand
CCAGGCCCAGACCCAGACCCAGGCCCGTCCCCGGATCTTGGCGATCGGTCGGTCGGCCGATGGCGAGCTTCGATGTGCCCGGTGGGGCAGCGCGCGAGCGCCGTTTCTCCATCCCACGGGGGAGGTGCCCACACAACGGACAGGACGCCACCCAGTGAGGGGGCCGAGGGAAGAGCAGCAGCCCCAGCAGCGCGCCCTCTCCCACCACGAACATCATGGCCAAGCGATAGGTGTCGCGCTTTGACGCGGCAACCCTAGATGAACAGTTCGCTCGACGCCGTGGGCGGGCATCGCAACCCCGGGCCTTTACTGGCGATCTTCAGTCTTCTCAATGTACTGATTTATCACTCCCCGTATGAAGAGGCGTTTCCGCTTGTATCCGTACCAAGAGAAACAGAAGTGCATTCAATTCTGTCAAGATACTGTCTTGGGCCCGAGTACTACGTGGAAATCTCCAAATGTCGGTGCTCGGATGATCGGAGACCAGAATGCAGGGCCAGCTACCAGGGTAGCTTCTTGCCCAGCTGCCAGCTTCTGCTTGGGCTGTCCAAACAGAATAAAGCCTCGTGTGTTCCCTCTCCCGAATCAGAATCAAAACATTCATACATACAAACATACACGCACTATAGTATTACT
>JAAEPE010000205.1 GCA_024222395.1 Myxococcales bacterium | reverse complement strand
TACTCACGGAGGAGGGGCAAAATCAATCTGTCGCGGAACTAGGATCCACCTGCCACTCAACTAGCAGAAGTGAAGGAAGCGCGGCCCGTCGTCATCGGTGATTCGGTATACGCAGTACCCTTCGAAGGTGCCGGCAACGAAGTAGCTGATTGGCGGCGGCCCTGGCCCTGAGAAGCTGACGCGCGTTACATCGCCGGAGCATTCGAAGGGCTGGCCTTCACTCGTTTGCCATGCTTGCCGAAGATGCGGGCGTAGCGAGTGTGGATGGGGACGAAGCGGCCACCCTATGCTTGGACAAAGGAACATCCCGGTAGCGCCCAGAATGCAATTCTTCGGCAGGCTTGTCTGGGAACGTCATCCTTCGAAAGAGCATGCTTCAAGATATTCGCTAGCAATTGAATAGTCGCAGTCGGTTGCTGGTAGTTCGAAGCAAGTGAAAGGAGAATCAGCTTCGTCTGTGCATGTCCACATCTCGAAGCAATCTATCCCTTGTCTGTCCCAGCCTACAGCGACACAGTCTAGATACTCCCCTACATCCGCGTGCTCGCTCGCTGCATCCAATACGCAATTGATATTGGAATCAGTCATTATGCGATCAGTGCGGCATTCCTCGGTATCGTCAAAACACAGACAATGAGCCTCGTGAAGCTCATTGGTTGATTGGTAGAGGTCCTCGATTTCGGAGGCAGTAATCAGGACATCACCATCCTCGATCTCGTCGGTGGCATCGCCTCCGCTGCCTGCGTCGATGGTGCCGCCGTCGAACTCTCCTCCTCCTCCTCCTTCTCCGCTGCACGCAGCGATGACAATTGGGACAAGAAGCAGGGCGCTACGTTGAGACATGCTCCTTCTGTATCACAAGCTCGTGAAGCGGGCAAGGCATAGCCCGGGCCGGGTATCCTTGTACACAAAGGACTTGAATTTCTGCACTCGATTGAGCAATGTTTTGAGCTGCATCCTGCCTCATCTGCCTTGTTGGGCACTAACGTCTTTGTTGACTGTATGCGTAACAAAGAGGTGGGCAGGGTGCTTTGGTGCCGCTCGTCAATATGAACAACTCGGGCACACCTCTTACGATTGGCGCGGTCGTCTGCGCCTGTTCCGCCCCCCCAAAAACGCGAGCTTTGCCAAGGGCGCCAAACGCCAATGCTCGGGCCGGCAACGCCTGGCTCGTCAGGTCGCGATGAGGCGGGACGAGCCAGGCTATGAAGTATTCATTGGCCCTGAGCTGCGATCTTGCAGTGTAGCTCTCTCAACGAGGACGTTACAGGTTGGTTTCACTTTCAGATTTTCTCGAGGAGCAAAATAGTT
>JAAEPE010000204.1 GCA_024222395.1 Myxococcales bacterium | reverse complement strand
TAAAGTCCAGCGGCCATTTCGACGACTACTGGCGCTTCCATGAGGAGCAGGAGCACCGTCGCAATCACGCCGAGCGCTACGAGAATGCCACCCCGCCACGCACCGCTCCGGAACCGTCACCGCGTCGCGGCCGAACGGCGTACTGCTGGCCTGCGGCTATATTCCCGCGTTGGTGTGTTGCGTTGAAAATTGTCGGTTGCTGCCCGGTCGCCTGCTCGTATGCTCTTCCGCACAGCGCGGCTAGACGATTGGTGAGGGATGCTGTCGGGCGACCCTGGCCATCTGGGGAGAGTATCTGTGCGAAGGTGGGCTCTGGGGCATCGGATCGGAGCTTGTCTGAGAGCTTCGTCATAGATTCTTGCAATCTACTAATTTCACTGCCGAGCACTTCAAACGGATCATTACGAGGGTGGTCAAGGACGTGACTGTCGAGAGTGGGCAACTCTTCTACAAGTTCTCCCTTCGCACAGCTCTCGTCCGCACGTCGCTCTTCAGCATCAGCAATCAGGGCGAGTCTATATCTCGCAGACTGGCTCGTTGAGGCTAGAGTTTGGCAGAGATTCGATAGCTTCTTATCCAGGCTGGCAAGCTCAACAATGGTCTTCTTGTGAGTGGTGAGGCCACGACGGATGGTAGTGCCTCCCGCCTCGATCTGAAGCCCCTCTTCTAAAACTTCCAGGCTCTCGTTCACTCGGCGAATTGCGTGGGCCGATTTGTCATCAGCTTGCGCGAGCAGCGCCTCCGTCGAGACACGGCGAGTCTCTACAGAAGACGTCCAGTGGGTGTCCATGCCATCGCTCCATGACGCTCCATGAGAAACCTGGGCCGCCACCCGGAGCGGGGTGGCACGAAGAGGAGAGCTACTCCGCTCGTTTGCCCAAGTGCCTACACAGTATCAGGGCGCTCAGATCTCGTCTGCGATTCCAGCGTCTTGGTCCTGGACTCCGCATAAGCCTTGGCCTTGGCCACCAGCTCTGCCAACCGCTGGCGTTTCTCTCCACTGGTCATCTGGTCCAATGACCGCTGATTTGAGTAAGGCTGCTCGTGAACAAAATCCCGCCCGGTGGCGTATAGCCCATCGAGCTTGCAGAGTAGGTCCAGTGCCCGAAGCGCAGGCGTCCATTTCTCTTGCTCATAGCATTCGCGGAACAATCGCTGAGTCATGTTGCGAACGAGATTGCGCCGCTCAGCTCGTGATCCATACGGTTCTCGCGACCAGGTGTCTAGCGCCCGTTCGACGTACATCTGAGCCTGCCTGAGCCCAACGCCAAACCGCTCCGATGCCTGGCGAGCAGCTTCGGCAGGGCTACGCCCTGTACTGAGCAGATCCTCGACAACGTGCAATCGGTCGGTGAGGTGACGGCGTGACATGCGAACTTTAGCGAACTATACAGCTGCGAGCGATGTTCACTACTAGCTTTCGTGGCTTCGGAGAATCCGGCGAATGCCCGATGCGAATAGCACTGATTAGTCGCTCGGTGCGTGTGATAGGAATGTCCCATGGATCGGGACAGGGCTCTAGGAACCGGAGGTGCCGCATTGTGGGCTGTTCTATTGATGGGCCTTATTGTAGCCGCTCCGGCTTGCACCCCTACAACACCGACCCCTGTTCTTGACGAAAGAGAAGACGTGGCTGATCGAGCGAAAAAAATTGAGAAGTTTTGGCTTTGGTTCCAAAAAAAGTCACCTGGCTTCGACGGGAAGCCGGGACCGGAGGTGGTGGGAAATGCTCTCGTCTGCGAGTCAGCCAGACTCCATCGGCATCTGGCTATACCTGCCGAAAGCCGCGCTTGTTCACGACGAATCTGAGGCCATTCTTTGGAGTATTCTGACCGGATATGCCGGTGAAGAACTGGCCAT
>JAAEPE010000203.1 GCA_024222395.1 Myxococcales bacterium | reverse complement strand
TGACCGAGGATGGTGAGTTCTGATTTTTCGAGTGCAAGGCGCGAATGAGGATTTTGCCGGGGCAAATGACGAAATGAGCAACGCTGCAATCGGGAAAGCAGGACCATCAGACCGATCATTGTTTACGCTCGGCGGTCTAGCCCTTGTTGCGAATATGCCGTGCTGGCGACCCCATGGCCGTCATGTCTGCCGGAACATCGCTAATCACGACGGAGCCCGCACCGATGATGGCCCGATCGCCAATCGTGACGCCCTTCAGGATTTGCGCGTCGCGCCCGATCCACACGTAGTCGCCAATCGAGATATCGCCGACTTCCTCGGTCTTGAGTTCATCATGATCCGCTCGGCGATCCCACTCAGTTGGGTGGCCGTCGCTATCGGCAATTGTCGCGCCGCCGGCAATGTTGCAGTGCTCGCCAATCTCTACGCGGCGATTGACAGTAAAGGTGCAGTCGTTGCCAATGAAGGTATGGCTTCCGATCTTCAGTGTCGGATCGTCGAAGAAGCGACCGCTCTTGATGCTCAGATACCCTGATACGGATACATGGTCACCAACGTGAATCTTGGTGTGCCCGATGATGTAGGGAACGTGCTCTAGGTAGAGGGAGTGCCCCGCGCTCTCGCATCTCGAGCGAAAGAGAGGCTAGGCCCAGAGAACACCTCGAGCACGCTCGCTGGCCTCTCTGACAAGCACCTGACCTGCGTAAGCGGCCTGGGCCACTTTCCGCACAGCGGGCGTATTGGGCACGTTGAAGGTGTTCACCCCTTTGGCCACCTTGTAAATCATGTCGTAGACCGGGCCCTCGCGGCGGCGAATCTTTAGAGCGATGCTGTCTAGAATGCCACAGTGTTTCTCTTATTCCACTAGTTTCGTGAGGAGTGCGACCAGGTCGCCCAGGTGTTCACAATCGTTGTATTCGAGGTCAGGCAGCGCTACTTCAAATTGGTCCTCAATTTCGAACAATAGTTCGATCGCCTTTGTCGACTCGATGCCAAGATCTCGAAAGACATGGGCCGTCAACTCAAAGTCAGGAGGAATGCCCTCGCCGAGGGCAACGATAATCGCCCGCAGGCGCTCTTCAATAGAATTCATGGTTTCCTGCTACCAGTGCTACTTGGCGGAGAGTTCCTGCATAAGCGCCTTCTTGTTAATCTTACCACTGCTGGTTTGAGGCAGTGACTCGCGAAAATCAACCACATCCGGGACCATGTATGCGGGTAGGCGCTCCTTGCACGCGGCCTTTGGTTCCTTCTCACCAATGTCAGAGTCGGCTTTACGAACTACGACCGCTACCAGCTTGTTCTCGATGAGTTCGTCGGGAATGGCAATCACCGCGAAGGATTCAAGATCGTCCGACATCGTAGAAAGTGCCAAATCTATCTCGTTTAGCTCAATGCGATATCCGCGGCTCTTGACCATGTCATCGTTGCGACCGAGGAAGTGGAACACGCCTTTCTCATCTTGCCTCGCCACGTCACCGGTGAAATAGACCATCTCATTAAGATGAGGCTGAAGCGGGAATCGCTTGAAGGCCGCCTTGGTCTTCTCCTCGTTTCCGAAATACCCCAGCGCAACATGAGATCCACGGAGGATGAGTTCTCCCTCCCCGCCGGGCTCGGCTTCCTTGCCCTCGGGCGTGACGACGTAAGCTTCGGTGTTCTCGAATGGAATTCCGATTGGCAGAGGTTTGTCGACTTCGATCGCGTTGGCATCATCGACTCGGTGATAGAGGCAGTAGATAGTGGCCTCGGTAGGACCATAGAGATTTTAGAGGGTAACCTGGGGCAAATGCTCGTGCAGCGTCTTGAGGAAGACAGGCGGGCAGACAGCGGCACCGGAGATGATAGTCCGCAGAGAGCTGAGGTCGTAGCGCCCGAATACCCGCGGATTGTTGACCATTGTGCCTATCACGGTCGGCACGGTAGCCATGAACGTCGCCTTGTGACGCTGTGCTGCATCGAGCACGGTGGTGATGCGCGTTTGATTCTCGATGAGAATCATCTGCGCGCCACTGGCGGCCATACCGAAGATTTCCATGCCGGAAGTGTCGAAGGTGAAGGGCGCGACATTGACCATGATGTCATCCGGGCCGAGCCCAAGCTCGGCCATGCACCATTCGACGTAGGTGAGAATATTTCGGTGCGAGAGCATGACGCCCTTCGGCTTCCCGGTCGATCCTGAGGTGTACATTATGTACGCGAGATCAGTGTCGACGGACCTGCGTGAGACATCTGGAGTATCAGAGTAGCCCTTGATAGCCGAGAACCGATGTAGCGCTAGCGCATCTGTCTCATATTCCCCTTCATCACTCCACGCCACAACGTTCTCGAGACACGCAGGCGTATCGTTGGCATCGAGGATTCGTTGTACGTTGGCCGGATCGGCGAAGATCGTGCGAATCTGGCAGTCTTCTACAATCTGAAATGTGCGCTCAATTGGAGAAGGTCTTGTCGATAGGCACGTAGCAACCGCCTGCGCGCAAGGTGCCATACTGCGTGCAGACAAAGTCCTCGCTCTTGGGACCAATCAAACCAATGCGCTCCCCCTTGTTGGTACCGAGCTCGATGAGGAAACTCGCCACCTGCTTGTGCAGCGTGTCCGCCTGAGTAAAAGTCATATCCCGATCGTCGACGCGAATCGCGATGCGGCCGCCCTGCTCTCGGGCGCGTTGGCTCAGCTGGTCAAATATTAGATTGTGCATGGCTCGGCGCAACCATAACAAAGGCGATCTGCTGGCCACCTAGCACGAGGGCATCCAAATCAGGTGATAGAGAGGCTGGCTAGGCAACCCAAAACGCCTTGGTAGGGTCGCTACACCGTGAACACGAGCCTGCTTAAAGCCCTTGGGGCGGCGATTCTGCTGCACCTATTGCTCATGGTGGCCGTGCAATACCTACACCCGAGGACCCTCAGCATGCCTGAAGGCCCCCCTCGGCCAGAGATAGCACCGGCGGCTCCAATCGCAATTGAAATCCTCCCACTCACACTCCCCGCCGAATTTGTCGAAACACCATCACGGAACGAAGCCATAACGCCACCTCGCCCCGCGAGGGGACGGCAGAGGGGAGCCAGGAGCATGGCTCGCCCGATCCAGAGCGACGTTGCCGCAGCCACCTCACCAACGGTTGACGATGGCCCGACTCCCAACGGCGCCCCAACGCTGATGAGCATGCGGCAAAGTCCCACAACAATTGCTCCCCCGAGACTCGACACAAGACTCGCCCTCGGAGCTCGGATGCCAGCCACTCCCAGAAGAGAACTAGAGCAAGACCGCTCCGATCTAATCGCCCCGGGCGTTCCTCGCGGCCGCACAGACTCTCCTTGGCAACCGAGTGGCGGCGGCAGCATGCGCGCGGTCGGCGAGCCCTACCACGCCAAGATTCGCAGCAATGGAAAGATTGAATTCAACGACAAACCCAATATCGAACTCGAAGGTCTGCAACTCTCAAAGCAGTACCGCATTCCAGTCCTCGCGGGACACTTCGACATCACCGATGCCGTCATGTCGGCGTTGGGAGAGCAACTCTACCCATACCGCAAGATGCGCCTCATGGAGGAGAGCCGAGAGATGCGCGCCGAGATGGCCTTCGAGAGCAACGAGCACGACCTACGGCACGCACTCACGAACTATGGGCAACACTTGAAGTGGGTCTGGAGACAATCTGAGCCGAGCCTATTGGAACGTCGCAAGGCTCTTTTTCTGCTCTGGGACGAATGCGCCGAAGAGGGAAGCACCGAGCTATTGACCAGCGCCAGGTCAATTCGTGCAATGACTCTAAGCTTCATCCGCGCGAACCTCCCGCAAGATAGTGGAGACGGCTATTCGGCCCTTGAGCTGCAGCGTCTCAATCAACGGCGAAAATCGTCGGTGCAATTCGCTCCGTATTAGGAGTTCTGCTTGCGGCCCGACTCGGGCGTATTTCTATCGTTTGTCGGGGTCGACGACTCAGCGCACACTCCCGCCCGCCAGCGCGCACCGGGTGGCGGCCCGAGCACCTCGGTAGGGGACTCGGGGCTAACGCTCTCCATGAGTGCCACCTCAAGCTCCGCCGCGGTCTGATAACGCTTGTTGGGATCCTTATCGAGGCAGCGCATAACCACGTCCTCAAGCTTGCTGTGAATCGGCTGTGAGATGCGAATCGATGGACGCTTGGGCATCTCCTTGCGATGCGCACGCATTACTTTGGAAATCTCGTGCTGACCGTAGGGGGATTGAGCGCAGAGCAAGAAATACAGAACAGCCCCCAGACCATAGATATCGGAGCGCACGTCTGCATCCTCACCAAGCATGACTTCAGGAGAGACCCACTGCGGCGTGCCAACAGCCCAGCCAACTTGCGTGAGCCCCTCATCCCCCTCGGAACGAGTGTCCATGAGCTTGGCCAGTCCAAAGTCGAGAATCTTTATGAACTCGCCC
>JAAEPE010000202.1 GCA_024222395.1 Myxococcales bacterium | reverse complement strand
GCTATTCAAAGCGCGTGATCGCCTCGTACTTCACCTACCGGTACCTCCTGCACGGCGAAATACCGGTCTTCCCGAACTAGCGATGCCAGAGCTAGACCGCCGAGCGTAAACAATGATCGGTCTAATGGTCCTGCTTTCCCGATTGCAGCGTTGCTCATTTCGTAATTTGCCCCGGCAAGATCCTCATTCGCGCCTTGCACTCGAAAAATCAGAACTCACCATCCTCGGTCATTCTTTTCACTCGACGGTCTAGCGCTTGCGCCGACTGAAGATGCCGCGCTTGCCGTCGCCCACGCTCACACCACTCTCTTTGGCTAGCGCTTGCAGCATCTCGCGCTCCTTGCCTGAGAGCTTGGTCGGAATCTCGATTACGAACTGATAAACCATGTCGCCTTTGCCACGTCCGCCAACCACTGTGATGCCCTTGCCGCGCTTGACGACGGCTTCCCCAGGTTGGGTGCCGGGTTTCACGTCCAACGACTCGGTTCCTTCGCAATCATCATCAAGGGTCGGTACATCGACTTCTCCGCCCAAGCACGCTTGCAGGTAGCTGATATGAACTTCGCACAAGACGTTCTCAGCCTCACGCACGAAGCGCTTGTCCTCCTCCATGTTGAGAATGACATAGAGGTGACCGGGCTGCGCCCCCCGGGGACCAGCCTCACCTTTGCCGGCAAGGCGAAGAGTTTGACCTCGGTCGACGCCAGCGGGAACCGAGACAGCAATAGTCGACGTCTCTTTCTCGGTTCCAGCCCCGCCACAGCTTTCGCATTTCTCTGCGATGACTCGCCCCTCCCCCCGACACGCGGGACAGGTGGTCTGAATCATGAAGAAGCCCTGCGAATGCACGACCTGGCCTGAGCCCTTGCACTGGCCGCAGGTAGATGCCTCGCTGCCGGGCGCAGCACCACTGCCCGAACAATCCGAGCAACTCACACTGCGTGAAATCTCAACGTCTTTGCTGCAGCCATGAACCGCTTCTGCAAACGAGAGCTTGAGTTCGACCTGAAGATCCGCACCACGCCTCTGGCGCTGACCTCCGCGAGCGCCAAAAAAGTCTCCGAAGAGGTCGCCAAAGGCCGAGAAGATGTCGTCGGTACCTCGAAAGCCCTCAAAACCTCCACCACCACCGCGACCTAGCCCAGCATGCCCGAACTGATCGTAGCGCGACCTCTGTCCCTCGTCGGAAAGCACCTTGTAGGCATTTGATGCCTCCTTGAATTTCTCCTCGGACTCTTTGTCGCCCGGATTGCGGTCGGGATGGTGCTCCATCGCGAGGCTACGGTAGGCCTTTTTGATATCGCTCTGATTGGCGTCCTTAGCGACGCCTAAAACTTCGTAGAAATCACGCATACATAAAAGCCCGGTGCAGAGCCCTTGGGCTCAATCAAGTACTGAGATACGTCTGCTTACTGCCGCTGTCAAGGTATCGTGGCGGCATGAGGGACCTCGCGGCTCACGTATTGAAGGATGCGCCTGATGAATCCGATGCAGCACGGCGCTTTGAGCGCTTTACCGACGCGGCAGAGTTTGAGCAATTGAGCCTCTCCCAGCTGCAGGAGGACGACATTCTACTGCTTCGTCTGTGCTGCCAACGGGCGCCCTACCTAGCCACCCTCTTGGCTAG
Organism: Myxococcales bacterium; assembly: GCA_024222395.1. Classification (GTDB taxonomy): domain Bacteria; phylum Myxococcota_A; class Polyangia; order Haliangiales; family Haliangiaceae; genus NORP324. Next base: position 11,771 of record JAAEPE010000202.1, on the reverse strand, counting down.
GGACCCGCAGCGCCTCATACGAGTCGGGGCGGATGTGTACTTGCGACGGGCTAAGGGCGCTGCGGTCATGCGAGAGGAACTCGGCCAGATGTGGGAGAACATTGATGAGGCCCGGGATTTCGACAGAGCCCTGCGGGTCTATCGCGCCGATGAATTGTTGCGTCTGGGCGTCCGTGAAATGGAGTTGGGCACACCGCTCGAAGTCGGAGAAGAACTGAGCGCGCTTGCCGATGAGTGCCTACATGCAGCCATTGACTTCCATGGCACGAGGCTCCGCGAACAGTATGGCCAACCTTTGCAGGAGGACGAATGTGGCGAGCAAGTCTCCGCGAGCCTGGTCGTAATGGGAATGGGAAAACTCGGAGGTCAGGAACTCAACTTCAGCTCCGACATCGATCTCATCTACATTTACAGCTCGGATGATGGCTCTGCGGGGGAATTATCTCTTCAGGAGTTCTACACGAAGCTCTGCCGGGCCGTCTCCTCATCCATCGGAGACGTAACCTCTGAAGACTGCGTCTTCCGTGTCGATCTGCGACTGCGCCCAGAAGGGTCGAGAGGCACTATTGCGAATTCGCTCTCTTCGGCAGAGCGCTACTATGAGAGCTTCGGACGCCCGTGGGAGCGACAAGCATGGCTCAAAGCCCGCCCCTGTGCCGGTGACGAAACCCTTGGTGAAGACGTGATGAAGATGATGCATCCGTTCGTCTACCCGCGGAACGTCTCCCCGAAGGTCATAGAACAAGTTCGCGGCCTCAACCAGCAAATCAAGTCGGAGCTCGGTCCCGGTGCCATCGACGGCGGCTACGATCTAAAGAACGGCTTGGGCGGCATACGGGAGATCGAGTTCTTCGTGCAGACGTTGCAGCTAATCCACGCGGGTCGCAGGCCAAAGCTACAAACACAATCAACCATCGTCGCCCTCAACGAACTGCTCTTCTCAGGCCTTGTTTCCGAAGATGAGCGTCATGGGCTAGCTGAGGCTTACCGTTATCTTCGGCACCTCGAGCACATGATTCAACTCGAAAGTGGGCGGCAAACCCAGCGCCTCCCGATAGGCGAGAGGGAGCTTCGGCTGCTGGCGCTTAGGACGCAGCACACGAGCGAGCTAGATCTGCAGACACAGCTCCAGGCTCACACCGAATTCGTGCACAAGTCTTTCGAGACCCTGGGAGACGAGGAGCCCGCACCACGTATCGAGATCCGCGATCTGTTGCGCGGCCACAAGACAGCAGAGCGAGAGCGGGAGCTGCTGAGCTGCTTGGGGTTTCGCAATGTCCAACAGGCTTGGTACGACCTCGACATCGCGAGAAACAAACCACTCTCACCATTCGGCGGCGCAGGCAGCTCAGTTGCACAGAGCGTCGCCCCCTTGCTCCTAACAGAAATATCTCGTTCTCCAGACCCTGACCAAGCTCTGCGCCATACGGGGGAGTTGATTGGACGACGGGGTAGTTGGTCGCCCATTTGGGCGATGATGCACGAGAACCCGGATCTGCTCAGGCTCATCGCATCCGTCTTTGGAACGAGTGAATACCTGAGCAAGAGCTTCATCAATCACCCCGAGCTTGTCGATGTCTTGCGGATCGCCGGGAGGGCCCAAGAACTCTACACGCCCAGCGAGCTTGAGAAGTCACTCGCAAAGCGCGACATCGACTCGACTCAAGATCGAGAAGAGCAGTGGAGCAAGCTCGCCGAGTTCAAGAATTCGCATGTCCTTCGCATTGGTTTGGCAGACATTGCTGGAGCACTCACCCCCGAAGAAGTCTGTCGTCAGCTTAGCGACGTGGCAGATCTGTGCGTACGACGGGCCTACGCCTTGGTTGAGAGCGATCTCTGCGAGCGCTACGGCACTACCTACGACGAAGAGGGCAACGAAATTGCGATGGCCGTTCTCGCGATGGGAAAACTCGGAGGCCGGGAGCTTGGCTATTCATCGGATCTGGACATTGTCTTTGTCTTCTCGGCACGAGGCGAGAGTGATGGCAAGAAGGAGATAGATGCGACCACGTATTACAGTCGCATTTCGCAGCGCCTAATGCGTGGTTTGCACAGTTTGCACCCAGGTGGGCGGCTATACGAGATCGATACGAGGCTTCGTCCGTCGGGCTCGCAAGGCCTCTTGGTATCGTCACTGGCAGCGTGGCGGCGGTATCACAACCAGTCCGCCGCGCTCTGGGAAAAGCAGAGTCTCACCAAGCTGCGCTTCATCGCAGGAGACGCCGAGCTTGGGCGACTTGCGCAGGACTCCGCATCTAGTTGCATCTACGGCGAAGACGAGACGGACGCCATCGCTATTGCCGAAGGCATTTCAACGATGCGCGACAAGATATGGCGCGAGCTCGTCGCACCGAAGAAGCGCCTGGATCTGAAGGCCGGCCACGGGGGCATTATCGACATCGAGTTCGCTGCCCAATACCTTCAGCTTGTGCACGGCGGCCTACATCGCGAGCTTCAGACGACGTCTACTGTTCTGGCTCTCTCTGCTGCGGCACAACTCGGATTGGCAGATGACGAGACATGCCGCATCCTGATCGATGGGTACAGCTTCTTGCGACGGCTCGAGCACCGGCTGCGCATTGTGCACGATAGGTCAGAGCAGCACCTGCCCAAGGACGCTGTCGAGCTAGAGAAACTTGCTCGTCGTGCCGGCTACAACGACGGCGAACAGCTAATCGCCGACTTCCAGATGTGGTCGGAAGAGTTGCACGCCGCCTACCGCACAATATTGGGACTACGCTAGTCCTCAAGAAAGGCGCGGTAGCCGCGATAGCCCTCGTAGAGGTCCACTTTAGATACGAGCTCGAATGTCGAGTGCATCGATAGTAATGGTACGGAAACATCGAGGCCCTGCATTCCCAGACGCGTGAAGAAGTTGAGCACGGTGCCTTCGTCCCCCTTCGATCCGCGGGTCTTGCCCCAAGTCGCAGGCTGGTGTCGAATGCTTGCCTTGTCAAAGAGCTGACGAACGTAGGCCAAGAGTTCTGCGTGCACGCCGCTCTGATCCCAGATGACGCCAGAGCCCATGAACGTGGCATTCTTGCCATCGTAGAGTGATGGGTAGTGGGGATTCACCGCACCGCTTGTGTCCGCGCTAAATACCGTCGACCCGGCAAAGACCTTCGCGATGGCGGCAGCGCTGGAGTTGTGTCCTTGGCTCTCCATAAGTTCGGCTACGACTCGCGGCAGAAAGTTCGAACGCGCCCCCGTGTTGCCAGCCGAACCAACTTCTTTCTTGTCTACCAAGATCACGATCGCCGTGTGCTCGGGTTGACGTACATCCCAGAGAGCTTCTAGGGCCGCATAGGCACACGCCCTGTCATCCTGGCCGTAGCCGCCCACAATCGCTCGGTCGAGCCCGACGTCGCGAACCGAAGCAGCTGGCACTAGGGAAAGTTCTGCGGCCGCGAGATCCCCAATTTTGATACCGAGTTCCTTTTCGATAAGACGAGTCGCCTCCACAGCGTACGGGTCCGCGCCCTTCTTGGCGGGCGTCGAAGCAACGATTGGGTCCAGACTTTCTCCGGGCAACTCCTCGCCCTCGCGCCTATCAACGTATGACGACATGTGCACGGCAATATCTGGAATGACGAGTACCGGCTCATTCGGATCATCACCGATCGCCACATCGACGCGCTTGCCATCCTTGCGAATCACAACACCACGTAGCTGCAGCGGCTGACTGAGCCACTGGTAGCGCTTGATGCCGCCATAGTAGTGGGTTTCAAGCAATGCGAGGTTGCCATCTGCATAGAGCGGCGTTTGCTTGAGATCAATCCGCACCGAATCAATGTGTGCAGCTACGACATGTAGCCCCTCGCTCAGGGGCTTCCTTCCGACAACACCAAAGGCCGCGATCTTGCCGTGCTGGGTGGCGTAGAACTTGGTGCCAGGCTTGGCCGAGATTGCTTTGGTGCTTGTCCCTAGCAGATCGACAAAGCCGCGCGACTTCGCCTGTGCTATGGCGGCAGAGACCACTTCTCGCTCTGTGCGATTGGCGCTGATGAAATCACGATATGCGTTGCCCATTTGCATCGCGGCTTGGCGATGCACAACTCCCATGCTCCACGCACTGCGCTTGTGACCGATGGTGGTCTTGTCATCGTCGGCCTGGGCAGAGGGTGCGATGAGCCCAAGGGTCGCGAGCAAAGAAATGATGTGGAGCTTGCGCATGCCAGCGGGGTATCACGCGACGAGTGGCCGTGTATAGTCGCCTCACCTTGCGACCCATGACAGTCATTCGTGCCGTGCAATTTGCCTCTGTAGTCGTCACGGCTTGGTCGTCCGCGAAGCCATGGGGTGATGAACTAGGAATCGGAAAAGGCCCCCCAGGACATCTCGAACGCCAACTCGTGGGTGCAGCCCTCCTCCTCCTCCTCGGTTCCCTCGCCATGATCTTTACGGCGCACAAGGGAACAAAGCCTGGGCGCGTTGCACTGGCCGTTGCCGGCATCAGCAGCCTGGGCGCTGTCGGCCTGGCGCTATCGGTTCGCTCGACTGCCTTGTCGAGCGATCAAGCCAACGTGCTCTTGGGCGGAGGTTGGATGTGGATGGCTGCGGGTGCTTGCATGTCTCTCGGCGCAACGGCCAGCGCTCTCGCTCTCAGCAAGTCTGAAGCGGCAGAAGAGCCCGCCCCCAACCGACCAAAGAAGAAGAAGAAGCAGGGGAACTAGCCTAAGAAGCCGGGAACAAAGGCTAGAGCAACCCCAGTGAGGGCGACTAGCGCGGCCACAATCGTCAGGAGCGCATACGCCACGTCCTTGGGACGCCCCTGCTCCAGCGTCGCGCGGACACAGTGAACCACCCCCACTGCCCCGGCAATTGCGAGAACTACTCCTAATAGACGCACTGCATCATCCTGAATGGGCCCTCATGAGTTCGCTCCAGAGCTTCCTCGGCTGTGATCTGCGACCTTGATCCCCGAGAGTCGGTTGGGATAAAAGAGCCCCAACTCATTATTCCTTCTGCCCATTCGCACTGGAGTCTTACCAAGAACATGTCCCTATTTGAAACACTATCAATAGCAGCACTCGCAGCCACAAGCTCTTTTGGACTCGTCGCCTGCGGCGGCAACGATGGCGGCGGTGGCAGCAATGCTGATGCCGGAGACCTGGTCGAAACCCACACCAAGTATGTGGTCGACGAACTTACCATTCCAGCAAGCACGTCTGAAGCCGGCCAAGTTGCTCTCGACCTTGATGGCGACGGCATCGGCGACAATGCGCTGGGCGGACTTCTCGGAGCTCTCAGCTCGACAGCTGGTCTTGACCTTCAAACCGGCGTTGATGAACAGCTCGTAGCAGGAGATTTTGTCCTGCTCGCCTCTGTCAAGGCTCAAGATTTGGAAAACGCGAACGATGTGGGCACATACATTTTCTTTGGCGATAACCCGACTCCAGCGGCCTGCACGGACGTTCTCGACCTCACAACTTGCGGCAAGCACCTCGACGGATTCGGTAGTTTTGACATCGCAGCCAACTCCCCCTCGGATGCGGTTATTGTTGGCACACTTGCCAGCGGCTCACTAACAGCCGGCCCAGGCTCTGTCTCCATCGAGCTACCACTCGGCGCAGCGGCAATTCAACTTGACCTCATAGCCGCTCACATCGATGTCTCCGTCAGCGCCAATGGCCTCTCATCTGGAAAGCTCGGAGGAGCAATCACAGAAGCAGATGTCGACAGCGTACTGATGCCCGCTGTGCAGGAACTCATTGCGAGTCTCATCGCTGAGAACTGCACCCCTGCTGGCGATGACTGTGGATGTGTAACGGGAAGCTCTGGTGAGCAAGTTCTCAGCTTCTTCGACACAAACAACGACTGCGAGATTCCTCTTGCGGAACTCGACGAAAACGGTCTCATCGACGCCACGATCGGCAACCCTGACCTTGATCTCCTTGATGCTGACGGCAACTTCAATCCGAACGTTGATGGCGTGGACGATTCCCTCTCCGTCGCAGTGGGCTTCAACGCCGTCTCCGCGGTCTTCGACATTCCAGCCGGCATCTAAAACACCACGTCCTCCGCATAGAGGTCTGGCGCTTTTCGTGAGCACGGCGCTCCTTCCCGGAGCGCCGCTCTTGTTTTCGGTCGGCGCCGACCGCACGATCCGAAGATGCGTCATGGTGTCATCCTCGCTGGTGGTGGCGGAACTCGGCTTTGGCCGGCATCGCGCCGAACGAATCCCAAGCAATTCCTCAGCCTCGGAACCGGCCAATCCTCGCTCTTGGCCGCGACGGCCGCTCGCCTGGCCCCCATCTGTAGCGAGCAGCTCTGGGTAGTGACCGCAGCAGACCAAGCACCGCTGGTTCAGGAGGCGCTTCCCACGCTGCCCTCTGGGCGTATCATCGCTGAGCCAGCGGCTCGGAATACGGCTGCGGCCCTCGGCCTGGCAGCAGTGCACTTGCTACATCAGGATCCAAAAGCTGTCATGGCAGCGATTCCATCCGATCAGCACATCGGCAATCAGGAAGAGTTCTTACGAGTCATTGACCTCGCATTCTCTGCGGCTGAGATCCACGAAGCAATCGTCACGGTGGGGATCGTGCCGACCCGCCCAGAGACGGGATATGGATATCTAAAAGTCGGCGACGGCGTATCTGGCGAGTTGCGCCACATCGATGCATTTGTCGAGAAGCCCGACGAAGCCACCGCCGAAATGTACATCGCGTCTGGCGACTACCTGTGGAATGGGGGCATGTTCTTCACAACGGCGGCGCGCCTACTGCAAGAGATTCGCGAGCATATGCCCGAGACGGGCAAGGGGCTCGATGCTATCGCAGCCGCGCTTGGTACCGAGCGGGCCCAAGCTGTTTGTGATTCGCTCTATCCCACGCTGCCGAAGATTTCGATCGACTACGGGGTCATGGAGCGCATCTCTGGTGTCATGACGATCGGTGGAGACTTCGGCTGGAATGATGTTGGTTCCTGGCCGGCCCTCGCGGACTACAAGGAAGCCGACGAGAATGGAAACGTCACATTGGGCACGGTAGTAGCGCACGAGGCGACGGGCAACATCGTTGTGAGTGACGAAGGCACGATTGTGGCGTTGGCCGGCGTCTCGGACCTTGTCGTAGTACGAAGTGGCGATGCCGTGCTCATACTACCTCGTAATCGAAGCCAAGACGTCAAGACACTTGTGGACGCTCTGCGCGCAGGGAACCTCGAAGATTTCTTATAGGGAAAAGTACTGAGTGACAAACATGAATACAAAGATCTTCCGTCAATATGATATCCGTGGCGTCGCAGACGAAGACTTAGACAGCGAACTTGTAGAGAAGCTCGGGAGGGCTCTGGCAAGTCATCTATACGAGGGCGACGAAGCGCCAACGATCTCGGTCGGGCGCGACTGCAGGCTCACATCGCCAAGGCTATTCGAGGCACTAACCTCGGGCATGCGCGCATGCGGTGCCAACGTCGTCGATATCGGAGTTGTTCCAACTCCGGTTCTCTACTTCTCGGCCTTTCATTTCACCCCCCAAGGCGCGGTCATCATCACGGGAAGCCACAACCCAGGGCAGGACAACGGGTTCAAGATGCTCCGCGGTACTAGTTCCATCTACGGTGATGAAATCGCTACCATTCGCGACAGAATCATTGCCAACGATTTCCGAGAGTCAGATACAATGGGCTCCATCGAAGTTCGCGATGCCAATGCCCCATACCTCGCCTACCTCGAGTCGACCCTGCGGCTGGGCGAAGGCCGCGGCAAGATCGTCGTCGACGCTGGCAATGGCACCGGCGGTCCGCTCGCCTGTGAATTCTACAAGCAGCTGGGCTATGAAGTGGTGCCGCTCTACTGTGATATGGATGGTCAGTTTCCCAATCACCATCCAGATCCTACTGTTGAAGCAAACCTAGCAGATCTCAAAACGGCCGTACGCGAGCATGGAGCCGACCTCGGCATCGCTCTTGACGGAGATGCCGATCGGATTGGTGCGGTCGACAGCAAGGGCAGAGTTCTTTGGGGCGATCAACTACTCATCCTATACGGCCGAGCCCTCTTGCAAGAGGTGCCAAGCGCGACGATCATCGGGGAAGTCAAATGCTCCCAATCGCTCTACGATGAACTCAAGAAGGCTGGTGGGACTGCAATCATGAGCAAGGTAGGCCACTCACTTATCAAGGCTCGCATGAAGGAGTCGGGCGCCTTGCTGGCGGGTGAAATGAGCGGCCATATTTTCTTCGCTCATCGTTTCCTTGGTTTCGACGACGGCATCTATGCCGGAGCTCGTCTCCTGGAAATTCTCAGTAACGGAGACGAGAGCCTAGCGGACCTCTACGAGACTCTTCCGAACATGGTTAATACACCCGAAATCAGGGTCGAGTGTCCCGACGACATAAAGTTCTCGGTTGTGGAGCTAGTCACTCGGCGTATGCGCGAGCGAAACGAAGTCAAAGGCGTCATTGACGTCGACGGCGTTCGGGCAAACTTTGGCGATGGTTGGGGACTCGTGCGCGCGAGCAATACCCAGCCGAGTTTGGTTCTACGCTGCGAGGCAGAGACTCAATCTCGCCTTGCTAGCATCCAGGCAATACTCGAAAGCGAAATTGCCGACGCGAAAGCCGCACAAACTTCATGAGCCAGGTAGCGATTGGTATCGACCTTGGTGGTACAAATCTGCGCGCGGCAGTATTTGCAGGGCTTCCCAACTCGTCTGAGGCAATCCTAGTTCATCGTGAAGAAGTAGGGTCGGCTCGAAGCCCTGAGGCCATAACCCAGCGAATCGGAGTTCTCATTCCAAAGCTCTTGCAGAGAGCAGAACTCGGAGGTTTGTGCATTCCCATCGGCATCGGCTTCGCAGGAATGCTCATTGGACACGATGGCTGTGTTGCCAGTTCGCCAAGCTTCGGTTGGAGAGATGTTCCCCTCGGCGACTTGCTGCGCGGGCGACTTGGTGAACGCTATAAGATTGGAATCTACAACGACGTCAACGCGATAACCTACGGCGAGTCTAGGCTCGGCGCCGGAGTAGGAGCTTCGGATATTCTCGCGGTCTTCGTCGGCACCGGCATTGGAGCTGGAGCTATGTGCGACGGCATTCTCTTGCAGGGCTCGAACAACACGGCTGCTGAGCTTGGGCATACCAAGGTTGCGATTGATGACGATGCCTTGCAATGCGACTGTGGCTTGAAGGGGTGTGTAGAAGCCTACGTTGGTGGCTCGTCCTTGCAAGAGAGGGCTCGGCGAGACCTCGATGCTTGGGCAAGTTCGGCCGCGGTGCAACTTGCCGGCGGTGTTGGGAACGTGCACCCCGGGCATCTCGACGCCGCCGCTGCAGACGGGGATGACTACGCCCTCGAACTCTACTCAGAGGTCTCTCCAATGCTCGGACTTGCCATCGCCAACGCGGTAACGCTTCTCAACCCCAAGCGGCTCATACTAGGCGGCGGTGTCTTCTCGCGAACGCCCGTGCTGCAGGCCCACGTGCTTGCGGCATTCGAAGCCGCAGTAAATCCTCCGGCGCGAGAGGGGCTGCAAATCACCACAGCCCAACTCGGCGATACGGGCGGGCTGGTCGGGGCAGCTTTGCTAGCGAGTACGATTTAGGAGCTTGGAGCTGCGAAGCAAACCCTCGCTCGTGCGGCGAGCAAGAGACGACACGCTCTCCTAGCGCAGGCGTTGCACTTCGGAGCGTGTTAAGCCCGGCAATAGCCATGAGCCTAAGTTCTCGAGGCTCTCCAGAGCCGAGTTCGGAGGTTGCGACGTGCAAGATGCCATCGACGTCGACCGTAAATTCGACGAGCAGCATTACCTCGCCTGCAGGTGCATCCGGCAAGTCGCGACAGACAAAGCGACCCAACTCTCGATTGGCCGCAGGAGTGGCCGAGCCCTCCTTGTAGACCTCGAAATAGAGTTCCCTCTGATTGTCCTCCCTCGTGGCCAGGATACGATGCTCTCGAGTTGGAATTGTGGCGTTACAGGGGATGACTTGCTGATACTGGCCATCCTCAGATAGCAGGCCGAGAGCCTGAGAAGTCACATCAAGCAAGACTAGATCCTCGATGATCCCATCGAGATTGGCGCACTGTGTTGCCGCGCCAATCGATACGATTTCATCAGGATTGACGACCTTGAGAGTGGGCGGGCCAAAAATGGAGGCGATGCGATGTTGGATCACCGGCATGCGCGTCATGCCGCCCACAAGGACAATTGCATTAACATCGTGCGGCGAAAGCCCACAGCGCGCCGCAGCCTCTTTGCACGGGGCATCCAAACGAGCCAAGACTGGGCCCACCCAAGCGTTGAGTTCGGCTCTCTCGATTCTTCGTTGATAGTCTAAGAACTTCCCCGATACAAGTTCCCCTAGATGGAACAGTTCGAGCGAGGCCGGCCGGCTTTCACTGAGTGTGTGCTTTGCGGAGACCACCTCTGATTTGAGCCGCTGCATAGCCTCGGAATCTCCGATGAGATCAAGACCATGTTCGCTCCGAAGCTCAGTGAGTAGCTCGTGCATGATGATGCGATCCACATCGTCGCCACCTAGAAATAGGTCCCCCTGAGACGAGATGACTTCCACCACGCCGTTCTCAACATTGACGATGCTTACATCGAACGTACCGCCCCCGAGGTCGCACACGGCCAGGCGCTGGTCTTCGCCGCGATGCGCTCCATACCCAAGCGCTGCGGCTGTCGGTTCGTTGAGCAGACGCCTCATTTTGATACCAGAGATTTCTGCGGCATCCACGGTAGCTCTGCGCTCAGCATTGTCGAAGTGTGCCGGCACGGTAATAATGGCTTCGTGAACAGAGTCTCCAAAGTGAGCTTCGGCAATGTCGTGAAGCTCGCGAAGCACGATCGAAGAGAGTTCCGGAGGAGAGAGCTGGACTCCTAGTGCTGCCACCCACGCATCTCTGTTGGCCGCTGAAACGACTTGGTACGGCAACGTCGCCGCGAGCGCTTGTACCGAAGTGTCATCGAAACGCCTCCCAATGAGACGCTTGACCCCGTAGAAGGTCTCCGCCGGATTGCTGGTCGCCCTTCGCACGGCAGGAGCACCAACGAGCGGCCTCTCTCCATCACTTCCTGGAGCAGCTCGCAGTGAAACCGTCGATGGTGTCGTTGCCTCGCCAAGCTTATTGTTGATGATTTCTGGCTTGCCAAGACTATCAATAGTGGCCACGCAGCTATTGGTGGTGCCCAAATCTATTCCGATGCTGCGCTTCATCGTCGAAATATCCTCTCAAGAAGGCTTGGACGTCGCTGACGCTTCCGAGAAGAACTCTTGGCGCTAGCTGCGGCCGTGGCTGCGTGCTTGCAGGATGGATCGTGTTTGAGTGCGACTTCAAATTGGGTCATCGCGGCAGCAGTGTTATCGCGTTCGATGAGTGTATATTCGTAGGCTACATGGTAGAGGGCTCGGGCTTCACGGTTCCGCGGTTCTTCCTCCAACACTTGCGCCAGCCGTTCGCGAGCCTCGTCGAACTTCTCTTCGTGGAGAAGCACGCGAGTCTCCTCGAAGGGCACTTTGACATCGACAACGGCAGCATCGGCTTCCGGGGCGTCTACTGGCTGCCCTGCCCGCTCGTCTAGTGGCGTCATTCCCGATGCTGTGCTGCGAGCGTCCGCGAAGAGGCTTCCTTGCTCAAGTTGGCTCTCTGCAGCGAGCACGGCATCAGCCTCGCTATCCGGGGCCGTCGCGGCTTCTTCATTGGTGCTCTCGTGAGTAGGAGCCGCGGCCATAGCCGACGCGAGATGTACCTCGGCACGCTCCTCCACCTCGGGTGAGTTTACCACCAGGCTACTCATAGCCTTCACCGGAATCGGCACTGGT
>JAAEPE010000201.1 GCA_024222395.1 Myxococcales bacterium | reverse complement strand
GCGGCGGCAATGCCGATGCTGCTGAAATTGACTGCTTGCCGAGCATCGCTCTGAGCGACACCTTCGAAGGTATGACTCTGGACGCCCAGTGGACGAAAGACTCTGCGCCCGGCACAAGCCTCGATGTCTCCGGAGGCGTCCTAGTGCTCACTCCTTCTTCTGCGAACCAGGGGCGTTATGCGGCCGCTCGCTCCGAGGCCTTTGATTTCAACAACAAACGTGTGGCCATCGAGATCGCGCAGATGCTCAACACGCAGGCTGCCGGTATCGCTGAGCTACAGGTAGGGCTTGATGACCAGAATCTCTACTTTCTTCGACAGACCGGCGGAGTGATGCAGTTCGGAACGACCGTGGCGGGAACTTCACAGGTTCGGGCGACTGCCGGCTTCAGTGTGGCTCTTCACCGCTGGTGGCAGTTTCGAGTGCTCGGAGGCTGGATCTACGCCGATACTTCGCCAGATGGGCAGAATTGGACGGAGCTGTCGTCCGTGGAGCTCGATGGGCCTGTTGAGTTTGAGGTGTCGATTCGGGCCGGGACAGATAGGCGCATTAATGAGCCCGGTTCTCTTCACATCGACAACGTGAATTCTGGTAGTTCTCTCTGCCAATGAGTCTTCTGGTTTTGGAAAACGCCGGCCTGAGTTTTGGCGATCGAGACATCTTCACCGAGCTTGATCTTCGCGTAAGCGAGGGCGAGCGAATTGGCCTTGTGGGGGCCAATGGTTCGGGCAAGTCCACGCTGCTCAAAGTCATGGGCTCTTCGCAGGCTCTCGACAAAGGCAAGCTGCAGGTCAGCCGCGGGGCCCGCATCGGCTATTTGCCGCAGGATATCGAGCTCTCGAGTGATCTGAGTCTTCGCGACTACGTGCTCAGCAGTGTGCCAGGGCGGGCCCAGCTCGATGAAGACCTCGCGGCCTGCGAGAAGGAACTCGAGGAGACTACGGAGAAGGGTGGCGACGACGATCTCATGATGGAGCTGGCGACTCGTCTCTCCGAGATGCACGAACGGGTCGATCATTTTGAGCGCTTCTACTCCGAGCACGAGGCGATGCGAATTCTCGGAGGTCTGGGGTTCGAGACGAGCGACCGCGACCGGGGCATAGGAGAGTTTTCCGGTGGTTGGAAGATGCGCGCGGTTCTGGCTGCACTGCTCTTTCAGCAGCCTGATCTGATGCTGCTCGACGAGCCGACCAACCACCTGGACATGCCAAGCGTCTCTTGGTTTAGCGAATTTCTAAAGCGCTACAAACGCTCCTTCATCCTCATCTCGCACGATCGAGAGTTCCTGAATGAGCAGATATCCAAGGTTGTGAGTTTCGAGGTCGAGGGCGTTCGCTCGTATCGCGGCGACTACGAGGCCTACAAGAAACAGCGTGTGGAAGAGGCGGAGATTCTCGCCAACAAAGCCGAGAACCTAGCCCGCGAACGCGAGCACATGCAGAAATTCATTGACCGGTTTCGTGCCCAAGCCAACAAGGCCGCTGCGGTGCAGAGTCGCGTCAAGGCTCTCGCAAAGATGGACGACGTAGAGCGCTACCAAGAGCGACGCATCATGCGTTTTCACTTTGCGTCCGTAGAGCGCACCGTCAACGAAGTCGTGCGAGTCTCCGAACTCGCCAAGAACTACGACGACGTCGAGGTCTTCAAGGAAGTCAATCTTACAGTCAAGCGCGGCGAGAAGATTGGCATCATTGGCCCGAACGGCGCCGGCAAGACGACTCTCCTTCGCATCATGGCCGGTGAGCTAGCCGCAACGTCTGGCGCGACGAAGGTTGGCAACAAGGTCGAAGTCGGCTACTACGCTCAGCACCACGCCGATACCTTGCACCGCGAGTCGACCGTCTTTGAGGAAGTTCAGCGCGCCGGCAAGGGGGCGTCCCCCAGTCGGGTACGCAGTGTGCTCGGCGCATTTCTCTTCAGCGGCGATGACGTCGATAAGCCCGTAAGCGTGCTCTCTGGAGGCGAGCGCGCGCGTGTTGCCTTGGCACGCTTGCTCATTCGCCCGGGACATCTCTTGCTGATGGATGAGCCGACCAACCACCTTGACCTTGAGTCCAGTGAATCCCTCGCTCAGGCCCTCAGTGAGTTTGAGGGGACGCTGATCTTCGTATCGCACAACCGCAGTCTCATTCGGACACTGGCCACAACGATCTGGAATGTCGAAGACGGCGGCGTTGAGAGTTACGGTGGCACGCTGGACGAGTACATGCACAGCTGCCGTCTGCGGCTGGAGTCCGCGGGTGAGGGGCAGGGGGAGGCGGCCGTGCCGACTGCGGTTTCCTTTGTTCCCAAAGCGGAATTGGCCCGGGCTCAGAGTATTTCTAATAAGAAGGAGGATGATCAGGCTCGCAAGCGTCGCGAGGCGGATGCCCGCAAACACCGCGCCAAAGTAATCGGGCCACTCGAGAAAAAGGTGGCCTCGACGGAGTCGCGCATTGCCGAGATGGAAGATGTCCAGGCCGAGCGCAGTTCCAAACTCGCTGATCCCAGCGTCTACGAGGACGCAGAGCTTCGCAATGAACTGCTCGACGCTTTTCAGAAAGGCGCGACCAAGCTCGCAGAACTAAATTCTCGCTGGGAGCATCAGCTCGAAGAACTCGAGATAGCCCAGGCGAAGTTCCAGGAAGACTAGACCGCCGAGCGTAAACAATGATCGGTCTAGTGGTCCTGTTTTCCCGATTGCAGCGTTGCTCATTTCGCTACTTGCCCCAGGCCAAATCCTCATTCGCGCCTTGCACTCGAAAAAGCAGAACTCACCATCCTCGGTCATTCTTTTCGCTCGACGGTCTAGTTCCCGTATCCGAATCTCGCTTCGGGGTGCGTCAGCCCTCGCGGCGCTAGCATGTGAGACAGACGCAGCTTATGGAATTATCGTCTGTATCGTCATCGCAGGTATCGGTAGGGGCCTCGCAAAGCGCGCCGCAGCTTGCGCAGTCGCGGACATCGCAGCCAGTCGGCAAAGGCAGACATGCTGGGATGATGGGCCCGCCAAGGTCTTCCTTCACGCAGATCTCTAAGCCTTGTAGGCACTCAATGGCGTCCTTGCCCGTGCCACAGACGGTAGTGGCAGCGGCATCCGGTAGTACTTCACTGGCATCAAAGCCAAGGGCCGCATCGTAGGCCCTAGCGTCTGGAGGCGGGGAAGCCGTGTCGGAGCATGAGGCCAAAAGTAGGATGCAGAGAGCTAGTGAGAGTCGCATTGCGGCCCGACTATAGCCTCTATAGCCTCGTGCCCCGCTCCCTTGGGGGAATTCACTGGCCTTCATCTCACATCGTTTGCGATGATTGCCCTAATGCCTCCGTGCCTACCGTCGAGCCTGAGCACCATTGGTGCCGCAGCGCTGCTGGCAGCCTGTTCGACGACCGTCTCGGGGAATCAGCAGGCAACGCCGCCCGATGCCGCAGTGAGCGTATTTCCCGATGCCGCTCAACAACAGGCTGCCTTCGATGCTGCCCCCGCAGCGAGCCCCTGCATCGAAGGGGAGTCTCAGGCGACGAACCCCGCGGACGATACCTGCTACATGCTTTTCGAAACTGCTCTCACTTGGCAAGCCGCCCAAGCCGCGTGTCTCACGGTCGGGGCGACCTTGGCCATCGTGGATAGCGAAGCTGAGCAAACCATCGTGGCAGGTCTCTCGGCGAGCTTTCCTCTCGCGGGACCAGACCTCTGGCTCGGTGCCACTGATGTGCTCGTTGAAACGAATTTTGTGTGGGTCGACGGCACACCAATGGTGTTTGAGAAGTGGCGTGTGGACGAGCCCAACAACGATGGGCCTGGTGACGCCCCCGAGAATTGCCTTGTCATTGAGGGGGATACGGTTCTGCAGGAATGGGATGATCGTTCGTGCATAACTCCTTCTCCGTACATCTGCAAACGCGCTCCCTCGTAGGGGCTCTCGGAGCCGAGTGAAGTTACATCCACAGGGCTTTCTCGACAATCTTGAGGTACGACGACGTGCTTGCTGAAGAGCAAGGAGGTGCCTCATACTGGAGACCATGGCACAACAACCGATGGTCATTGGCGACCGGTACGAGCCAGTGGAGCGTATTGCCGAGGGTGGCATGGCGATCGTATGGAAGGCTCGGGTCCGAGGAGCGGCGGGGTTCGCTCGAACGGTTGCCGTCAAAGAGATCAAGGTCGAGTATCGACAGGTTCGCCAGTACATTCAGATGTTCATCGAGGAAGCGCGTATCGGCACCGAGCTTGTGCATCCGCACATCGTGCAAGTTCTCGATTTTGTGGTCGAAGGAGATACGCACTATCTCGTGTTCGAATGGGTTGATGGCCTCGACCTGCACCACTTCGTCAGGGCATTTAGCTATTTGGAGCAGCCGATTCTGTGGCCGCTGGCGGTTGCTGCTGGCGTAGGTGCGCTGCAAGGCCTCAGCGCTGCCCACGAGAGGGTCGACACAATGGGCGAGGTGAGCCCTGTTGTGCACCGAAACGTTTCTCCCCACAACATCCTCATCAATCAGAGTGGCACAGTGAAGCTAAGCGACTTTGGGCTGGCGCGGGCACGGGACCGGGCGTTCACGCTCACCAACCCCGGCATCCTCAAGGGCAAGATCAGCTATTTCGCGCCAGAGATCACTCTGGGCATGGGCGCCTCTGTCTTGACCGAGCAGTTCTCCATGGGATGCGTCCTGTGGGAAGCACTTGTGGCCGATCGCCTCTTCGATGGCACCTCCGATGTCGCAGTCTTCACCGCGATTCGGTCCGGCGAGGTGAAAGACCTCAAGAAGTCCCGCGCCGAGCTCTCCGGGCGCGTGGTCGATGCCGTTCACCGCTCCCTCTCATTGAAAACTGAGCATCGCTTCCCAAGCTCAAGGGCCTTTGCAGCGGAACTCAGTGAGTGTCTCCGAGAGCTTGGTGGAGGCCTCTATGATGCCAGTGAGCGATCGGCCGCCGCTGTTCAGGTTGCCCGAGAAACCCTCGAGAGCTTCGAACCCAATGCGCACATTTCTGCGTCGCAAATGAACCTGGCCACTATGTCGCTTCAAATAGACGTGGAGTCGGCGAGTTTTGCAGCATCGACCCAGGTGATGGACGCCCAGGACACTCCTGAGGATAGCTAGGGCGTGTCCGAGATCTATGCCATCGGCGATGTGCAGGGTTGCTTTGAAAGTCTCCAAGCGCTTCTGAAGCAGCTCCCACTTCAAGACGAGGATCGCATTTGGCTCTGCGGAGACTTAGTCAATCGTGGTCCGATGTCAGCCGAAGTCCTGCGGTGGGCAATGGCGCAGGGAGAGCGGTTGCGGGTTGTCCTTGGCAACCACGACCTGCACTTGCTCTCCGCCGCTGCTGGCAAGCGCAAAGCTAAGGCGCGAGATACCTTTCAGGATGTACTCGACGCGGACGACAGAGAAGAACTCTTAGGATGGCTAGTGCGCCAGCCATTGGCGGTTCGCGAGGGCGAGTACCTCATGGTTCACGCCGGTCTGCATCCCTCATGGATGGCGGAGCCGGTGCTCTCAATCGCGAAGCAATGCGAGGACGCACTCCAGAGTGGGATGTGGCACGCGGCTTGGAAGCGCTCGAGGCCAATTCCTCCGGTCTGGTGCGAGTCTCTAGAAGATACGGATCGTATAGCCTCGGCGCTCAGCGTCTTGGTCGGAGTGCGGGCCGTATACGCCGATGGTCGCCTCGAGACGGGGTTCACAGGCCCTCCAGAGCAATGCCCCGATGGGGCTCGCCCGTGGTTTGAAGACAGTAGCTGTGATGCGACAGTAATATTCGGCCACTGGGCTGCCCTAGGCTTGCACATCGGCGAGAAGCACGTGGGGCTAGACACGGGGTGTGTGTGGGGCGATAGGCTAACCGCGATGCGCCTGAGCGACCGGGCGATCTTCCATCAGCCCTCGCTAGAATCTCGACGCGCAATCGGGTAGCGACTCTGCCGGGCATGCAGAGCAAACTCCTGCTCCTCGCCCTCGGCATGATCAATGTTGACCGCGAGGGCGTAGTAGGCCTGAGTAAGAAAACGCGCGGTGAGTTTGCCCTTGCGCACCCGGCAGTAGAGAGCATTGTCCTCGGACTGCTCCAATGTATCGTATGCGAGTTCTTCGGAGGAGCCGTCGTTGAGATATATAGTCGCAGAGTCGTCGTGCCAGCGCACGGAAGCTACGAGAAGGTGCGCATCCTCGACATCAACATACGCGTAGCGAGTTTCGTCCAAGCGGAGAATGGTGCGCCCATCGGGCAGCACGTCGAGCCAGCATCGCAGGGCCGTTTGAAAACGACCATGGGTAATCTGCTCACCCTCGTGCCAGAGTCGACCCTCACGATCCAAGAGAATACCCGACTGTCGCAGCTCTTCTATTTGCTCAGGGGAGAGGGACGCCATGCGGCCGGAGCCTACCAATTGCTAGCGCGAGGCCAAGGCTCCAGCTGAGGTTGGTACCCACGGGATGAATGCCTAGGCTCGAAAGGCGCCCGACATGGGGCGCCGAATCGTTATCTAGTTGCGCTCGAGGACCCGGATTTTGTCCTTCATGAGCAGCTTTCTCTTCTTCAGCTCTGCAATTTCCACTTGGTCTGCAGGTGTGCGGAAAATCTGTTCCTCGAGTTCCCTTAATCGGGCTTTCAAGGACTGATGTTCGGCAGAAATGGACCGCAGTAGTTCGAGCTTCTCGTTCGTCGAGAGATTATTCAAAAAGGCACCTCCATGCCGTGTGGGTCGAAAACGAGCAGAATGACGTACTGAGCACTCTACTCACTAGAACTAAGAGTATCGCCGAGTGCGTCTTCGGGCCACCTATCTTTCACAAGCCGAGATACAATTCCAGAGTCTGCCATTCAAAACAAGATCACAGATTCGTATCCATGCGGAAATTCTGAGAGGAATCGCAGATGCCGCCTGGATATTTCCGCCAGACGTGAAAAAGTGAATCTTGAATAGCCACGACTACGCTCCTTTCTGCCTGGACGAAGAGCCCAGAGCAGTGCCGCGCCCGTGAGTAGTCACACGCGTCAGAAGTCGGGCGCGAGCTACAGGCTACTTGCCGGGCTTTCTCTCTGCCGCAGCTTTTGTTCGAGATGGTCGTCCCTGCATTGAAAATGTGCCGCCCGTGTTGCCGTCGGGAAACTTGAGCTCCGCTTCCGGTAGGCGAACGTACGTCGGCTTCGCCGATGCCAGTACATCTACCGGTGGTAGGTCTTGGGCCAAGAAGGCTACGGCGCTGGCGGTTGGAGTCTGTGGTGCTTTGCCGAGCAATGTGCCAAGGCCAGCTAGAAGCTCGGCATACTTGCCGGCACCGTCGCCAACAAGGACGAGACGCGAACGTTGCGAATCGCTGAGCTCTCTCACGAGTAGTTCTGGGAGAGCATTGGGGGCAAGTACTTGCTCTTCGGCGATACTCACAAGCCTTTCTCCTTTTCTCGCAAAGAGACCTACGAAGATTTCTTTGCGCCGCGCATCGAGCACACTGGCGATTACGCTATCGGCGGCGCAGTGAGGTTGTGCATCGTAGGCGAGCGCCGCAAGGGAGGAGACGGGAGTGAGTGGCGTATCCACTGCGAAGCACAAGCCTTTGACGGTTGCCATACCAATTCGCAAACCGGTGAAGCTACCAGGACCTGCGCCCACGGCTATGGTCGTTAGCTCGCCCAGCGTGAGGTCACCAGCCCCTAGGCACTCGTCTATTAGGGCGAGCAGCGTTTCTGAGTGGGTGTTGACGCCACTCTCGCGCGCGAGCACGACAGTCCCGTCGCGCACGAGTGCGACACTGGCGATTAGCGTGGAGGTCTCGACTGCGAGTATGGCGGACATAAATCTTGAGTGGTATCGAGGAGCGACTACATAATGTAGCGAACGACGTCGTTGCTAAGGGCCAATATCGTAATAACAGCGATGAGCGCCAGACCTATGACATTGATACGTTCGCGCGTCCGCATCGCGAGTGGGCGGCGCCAGATAGCCTCGACGACAAAGATGAGGATGTGCCCACCGTCGAGCACTGGGATGGGCAGGAGGTTGATGAGCCCGACACTGATCGAGACGAGGGCAATAAGGAGGAAGAGCGCCTCCCAGCCCTTCGCGCCAGAAACCGAGGCGACGCGGAACATCATGATGGGGCCGCCTAGCTCGTCGCTCGGCGCTTGGCCCCGCAGAACGGAGAAGAAGCTCGAGGCCATGACGCCAATTGCTTCGCCGCCGTGCTCAACAGCTCGGGACGCTGCATAGCGGATGGGCCCATCGATCGAGACCATGGTGCCCTCACCGCGCTCGAAGTTGGAGTGGGCACCAAAGACCAGTAGCTGGCTGCGATTACCGTACTCATCGCTCACACTGCGAAGTACCTGCGTGAATGCACCGCTCATGTCTACGACCTTGCCGCCCACCGAGCGTTGCCATGAGAGTTTCCACTCGCGGTCGGGTTGCCCCTGGAGCATGCGTTTGAGAACCATCCAATGGCGTACTGGCTTCTCGTCCAGCCTCGTCACCAGATCGCCCGGGCGTAGTCCGGCTAGGTCTACCGGCGATTCTTCCTCCACGCTCGCTACGAACATTTCTGCCGGCGCCAAGCCGTGAATTGTCCGCCGCTTGCCACTCGAATCATGCTCGGCCTTGGTGATGAGTTCGGCGTGCTTGGGTTCGAGCAGCGTGACCCCGAGTGCGGAGTATCGCTTGCCACGCACATAGGTGAT
This sequence comes from Myxococcales bacterium, assembly GCA_024222395.1. GTDB lineage: Bacteria > Myxococcota_A > Polyangia > Haliangiales > Haliangiaceae > NORP324. The sequence continues at coordinate 55,978 of JAAEPE010000201.1, read as the reverse complement.
GTTCATGCGACGAGCCTGCGTGCCCAGCATGCTCTGCAGTTCTCGCCAGTTATCGATCGCAGAGCCGTCAACGCTGAGGATGAGGTCGCCGGTTCTTAGCCCGGCTCGTCCCGCGGGAGACGAACTATCGATTACACCTACCTGTGGAAGAAACGGAGCCTGGGTAATGCCGATGTGTCCATGGCGGGAACTCGGGCCGTCTAGATTGCGGCGTCGATATTCGATAGGAGTTACGAAGCGCTCGATGCTGCGACCGGCTCGGCGCAACTTGAAGCGCAGCTCGCTACCTATGTTGTTGTGCACCGTCTGTTCGACGTCGTGCCAGTAGCGCGTGCCATCGCCATCTATCGAAATGATCTCGTCGCCGGGTTCGATTCCCGCTCGGTCGGCTGGCGTGTCGTGGAGCACATCGCCAACGACTGCTGCCGGCAACTCAGTATCCCCGGCAAAGGTGACAAAATAGATGGCGATAGGCAGGCAGAAGTTCGCGAAGGGGCCGGCGAAGACGACGATGAGTCGCTGCCAAATGGGTTTGGAACTCCACGCCCGCGCCGCCAGTGCATCGGGAATGCCGTCGTCGGGATCCTCACCCAAGATTCGCACATAGCCGCCCAGGGGAAATAGCGCGAGTTGATACTCGGTTTCGGGCCCGCGAATGCGCAGCAGGGGTTGGCCAAAACCCAGGGAGAAGCGCATAACCTTGAATCCTAGAAGCTTGGCAGCAATGAAGTGTCCAAATTCGTGGATGACGACGAGAACGCCGATAAGGACTAAGAAGTAGATAACCGACATTGTGCGCTGACTCAGATTCGCCGTAGGCGGGCTGCCGCGGGTCTATCATGTCTGATACGCTACGGGAAGCCCGTGGCTTCTCGCGCCAAAAACAGTTCCTCTGCGCTTAACTCCGATGACACCGGCGAGTTGCTCGACGATTTGCATCGCCGAATTGACCGCTGCAAAGTGCTCTTCGAGCAGTATTTCCTCGGTATCCAAAAAACGGCTCCTAACCAGCTACATGTCAAACTCGAACGTCGAATTCGTGAGCTTACGCAGCTTCACATTCGCAACACTGGACAGCGCTATCGCTTCACGACACTGAGTCAGAAGTTCGCCTCGTACAATACGTACTGGAAGCGCACGATGCGGCAAATTGAGGCTGGCACGTACATTCGCGATATGGCCCGTCTCGAGCGAAAGGTTGCTCGGACCGGCAAGGATGTTCCCGACGAAGTCCTGTCGAAGATGCCCAAGCGGATGCGCGATCGTATTCTCAAGGAGCGGAAGCGCGCGGCAGACCGCGCTGCTCTCAATGAGAGTAGAGAGCAGAACCTCCGCGAAAGTGGCAAGGTTCGCAACAACACGCCGGGCAACGTGCACCAGCTTGACGAAGGAGACTTGCTCGGGGACGCAGACCTCGATTCCATCTTCTCTAGCATGTTGGGAGGAGAGGAGTCGCCTCCCGCGGGAGGGGCCGCCGCCGCAAAAGCTCCTCCGGCATCCGCTGCAGAAGCTCCGCCGGCGCCCGCCGCGAAAGCTTCGGGCCGATCGCGCACCCGAAACGACGACGATACCGATGTCGATAGCTTGTTCGCAGCGATTTCCCCGGGGGCAGGGCCGGTTTCCGACGATACGACCAAGACGCCACCGCCGACTCCCCCACAGCGCGAGCGTCCATCGCCCCGTCGCGCTGCACCGGCGAGGACTCCATCGCCCGCGAGAACTCCGGCGCCCGCACCCCCTGTGAAACCGCCGCCGGGAATGTCGGTTCCCGAGTCCCAGGCCCTCTACAAGCGCTACAAGAAGGCGCGCGAGCTCGTGGGCGAGAACACAGCAAATCTGAGTTACGACAAACTCATGCGCAGCCTCAATAAGCAGGCACCAAAGATCATTGAGCAGCACAAGGCCAAGGCCGTTAGCTTCAACGTCGAGGTCAAAGGTGATCGGGTGGTCCTCAAGGCCAAACCGAAGAAGTAGGAGCTATGCAGCAGTCTACGAGCTACCTCGCCGAATTTCGGTGCATTGCGGGGTGTCCTGAGCGACTGCCGCTCACCATGCAGGTCTATCGGTGTCCCAAGTGCGGCGACCTCCTGGAGGTTGTTCACGACATGGAAGCCCTCAAGGGCCGAGATGCTGGGGCGTGGAAGACGCTCTTCGCCGAGCGCACAGCTCAACTTGCGTATCCGAACAACTCCGGGGTGTGGCGGAAGCGCGAGTGGATAGCGCCGCATGTTCGCGATGAGCACATCATCTCACTTTCCGAGGGTCTCACGCCGCTCCAGCACGTGCCGCGCTACGGCAAGCAGATCGGTCTTGAGAATCTCTGGATAAAGCAGTGCGGGCTCTCTCACACAGGCTCGTTCAAAGATCTGGGCATGACGGTACTGGTGTCCACGGTCTCTCAGCTGGCCGCCGATGGCGCCAAGATACCTGCCATTGCGTGCGCCTCTACTGGGGATACCTCAGCCGCACTTTCAGCCTATGCCGCCGCAGCAGGGCTCCATGCCGTGGTCATTCTCCCAAAGGGAAAAATCACCACAGCACAGCTCGTGCAGCCACTGGCAAATGGTGCCCTCGTGCTGGCTGTCGATACCGACTTTGACGGCTGCATGGAGCTAGTTGCCGAACTCGCTGAGCGGGATGGGGTCTATCTCGCCAACTCGATGAACTCGCTGCGCCTCGAGGGCCAGAAGACGGTCGCCATAGAGATCGTCGAGCAACTTGGCTGGCAGGTCCCCGATTGGATCGTTATTCCAGGGGGCAACCTCGGTAACGTCTCGGCTCTTGCCGCCGGTTTCAAGATGCTCACCGAGCTCGGACTCATCGATAAGGTCCCTCGGGTGTGCGTTGCGCAGTCCGCCAATGCTAACCCGCTCTACCAGAGTTTCCAAAAGGGCTTCGAGAGCTTTGATGCCATCGTGGCCGAGGACACCGCCGCTTCTGCGATTCGAATCGGCAATCCGGTGAGCCGGGACAAGGCCATTGCGGCATTGCGCCGTCACAACGGGGTCGTCGAGCAGGCCAGCGAGCAGGAGTTGGCGGATGCCTCGGCACGGGCCGATAGGGCAGGGCTCTTCACATGCCCCCACACAGGCGTTGCCCTGGCGGCGGCCGAGAAGCTCATCAGACGTGGTCAGATCGCGCGCGAAGAGCAGGTTGTTGTGATCTCCACTGCCAACGGGCTCAAGTTTAGCGAGTTTAAGACCCAGTACCACGAGAGCACCCTGGCCCAGGTTGCTGGGCCCAGCCTCGCGAATGTGCCCACCGAACTGCCGCGCGAATACCGCAAGGTGCGAGAAGCAGTCATTCGCTTCCTCGAACCAGGCGATTGACGCTTTCCCCAGTTCGGTTTAGCTTGCCGGCGTGCTGAAACCTGCGTCGTCTCGAAACTCTATTTTCTCGTTGGCATTCACCAGCCTAGCTGGCGCGCTGACCCTGGTGGGGGCCCTCGGTTCCTTCCAATCCGCCATGGCGCAGGATGCTGAAACGCCGGTCGCTGAAGAAGAAGCTCCGATGACACCGGAGGAGAAGCAGAAGGCAGCTATCGCACTCTTCGGCGAAGGCCAGAAGCTGCTGACCGAAGCGAGCTACGCCGAGGCAGTCGCCAAATTCGAAGAGGCATTCGAGCTCTTCCCCGACCCCGGCCTAAAAGTGAAAGTCGGTGAGGCCTATCAGAGAGACGGAACCGAGCAGCGCGACTACGACAAGCTTCGTAAAGCTGTCGAGGCCTACCAGAAGTACGTCGAGCTCGTCCCCGAAGGCGAGATCACTACTAAGATTCTTGAGCGAATCAACCAGCTAGAGGAGTCGATTCAAGCAGAACAAGAGCGCATCGAGCGCGTCGCCGACGAAGCGACCCAAGCCAAGCTCGACGACAAACTGGCACGAGAAGCAGAAGAAGAGGCGATACTCGCGAAGGAACAAGAGAAGAAGTCGATGCAGAAGGTCCTCCTCGGCGGCATTCTTGCGGGCGCCGATCAGCAGCTCTCCGGCATCTTGCGCTTCTCCGGCGGTGGCATGCTCTCTTGGGAAAAGTTCGCACTTGAAGCGCGGGTCGGCATCGACGGCTTCTTGCGAGTTGATAAGGAGCAAGGAGTCCAGGCCCGCTCCTTCACACTCATCGACATCGGTGCTCGCTACGGCACTCAGTACCGCTACATCGGCCCCTTCGTTTCCGGCGGCGCATCGTTCGGCCTCTTCTCGGGAAGCCCGCGTGAGCGCACGCTCGTTAGCGACGACGATAGCTGCGGCGGCGGCGACTGCTCGTTCGACATGGACAAGAATATCTCCACGCGCTTGGCCTTCGGCTACGGCTTCGAGGCGACGGATAAGAGTACCGTCGCTCTCCGTATCGAGGCGCAGACTTGGTTCTTCTCCGTTGATAGCGAGCAGAGCATTGGCAATCCCAATGCGAACGACATCTCCAAGCCCCAGACTGCGGTAGCGATAATGGTCGGTCTCGAGTTCATGCGCTGGCTCTAGCGCGTCGGCAGTCGTCTAGTGGGACTCTAGGCGGCAGAGACTAGTTGCTGCACGGAGTTCCCAAAGCCTCGAATGCATCGATAGTGGCTAGTCCGGCGATCCCTACCAGTTGGATCGAAGTTGCGGCACTAACCCTCGCCTCCGCGATATCGATTTCACCGTTTTCATCCTCTCCGGAGACGATATAGCGTGAGAAGACGAAGTCGTCACCCGGTGGTGCGACGTAGACCGCTATCCTCGTATTTGTGGCGAAGGTTCCGTGCACACGGAATTCGTCTGCGCCCAGCCTGTCCTGCACGCTGCCAAGCCCAAGAAAACTCACACTTAGAACTGCGTCTGTGACGAGCTCAACGGTGTCGCCGTTTGGTGCTCCAAGTGTCCTTTGGCCCAGCTCTGAGCCCCCCTCAGTTCCGGGGGGGCTATAGGAGATAAGAAGATCGGCGAAGGTGGTGCAGGGGAATACGCCACTCGCGTCTTTCGCTAGTTGCTCCGGAAGCTCCGCTTTACAGGCCGTGCCCAGCCACAACGCCACCAGAATCGGTACCATACTGGCTCCATTGCGGGGCTCTCTCAAAGCTAACGTCACGGCGCTCCATCATAGGGCAAAGTGTCCTTCGCATCAGCTTGTGTTGGCGGTTTGTTCCCTGTTGGCTGTAGTTGTCATGACGTTCACTCCTCACGGTGAAGCGACGGCCCAGCCACGGGACGACGAGGACGAAGAAGTCTTTGAGCCAGACCAAGATGATGAAGAGGTCTTCGAGCCGGACGGCGAAGAAGAGGCGAGCACCAATATCTCGGCGCTGTCGCTTGGCAAGAAGGCCCCCCCGCCGGGCTTTGAGAACTTCGAAGTCGTCGATAGGACCATCGGATTTCGCGACGATACCTTCGCTGGGATCAGCGTGGATGGAAACCGCGTGCTCTGGGTAACCACATATGAGGGGCGCATCTATCGGAGCAACGACGCCGGCGACAACTGGAGCGAATTCGCAGTCCTTCCCGAGATGAAAGAACTCTGGGGCTTTGCAAGCCAGCGGGTGCTACTCGGCCACTTGCGCAACTCGGATGCTCGTCATCCAAGGCCGATCTCGATGTCCCCAAGCGGAGGCATTGGCACCGATAGCCGAAGCTACTCTCTACTTGGCGGCAATGCAGCTGGGGCGACCACAATGGGCGGTGCGTCCGGATACTCCCTCGATGGTACGCCGAGCTTGACCCTGTCTGGCGGCTTCTCGAACCCACTCAAGAGTGCTTCGCGAGCCGCCACTGGGGAGTCGAGCGTCGTGCTCGGTGCCGGCCTCTCGGTTCGCGCACCCAGACTAGGGGTCCTACTCACAATCCTCAAGAGGCCCATTGCCAACATCTCCATGCAGCGCTTGCTAGATACCACCGCAAGTCGCTGGACGACGGTCCGCGAAGTAACCCCCCATCCCACTGATCCAACCAAGGTCTTCGCCGCGACAGCATTCGGCCTGTACAAGAGCGGCGACGAGGGCCAGAGTTGGTACCGCGACTTCGCTGGTATGACGCCAGCGGAGCGGTGGATTGGACATGTCTCGCCTGATCCGAAAAAACCTCAGAGGGTCTATTTGGGGACAAGCCGGGGCCTTTTTCAATCCGACAATGGCGGCGAGGGCTGGTCGAAGAATACCAAGGTGCCCGAACTCTCAATTCGCCGAGTGATAATTGATCCGACGGACTCGCGCTATGTCTATGCCGCGGGACTCGGCGGTGTCTATCGCTCAGACGACTTCGGAGAGAATTTCTCGTTTGCGTACTACCATTCCATTCCTCGGCGTCGAGATGTGTTGTGGATGGTGATTGATCCTTTTGATCCCAACATTGCCTATCTTGGAACGTCGGATGGGCTCATGCGCACCAATAATCTGCGCACCTCAACCATTGGCGATTGGGAAGTTGTTCGCGGCAATCGCACCTCAAACCTGGCAATTCCAGAGGCGGCGATGTGCTCGCGGCATCCCGGACACCTCTACATCATTACTCGGGCCGATTTGCCGACCATTAACTTCTTTGCCAACGGCCCCGAGAGCCTCCTGCTTGAATCTTGGGATCACGGGGAGTCGTGGCGCGAGTTGGCCGGCAACCGCACCGGCGGCGATATCCAATGGTTTGCGTTGGATCCCAAAGACCCAGACACCGTATGGGTAGCGTTCTCCCGGGCGATTGCACAAATTCGTCGGGTCGCAGAGGAGGGCGAGACCGACATCTCGAAGATGCGCTTCTCCATGGGGCGCCCGGTATTGCCAGAACTTCCCGATATGGGCCGAGTTCTCCGTGCCGGCCTACTCTACTCGGAGCTAGAGATGGGAGGCTTTGTCGAGCGACTCGATAGCCTTCGTGAGCGCAATTGGCTGCCAAGCCACATCAACATCACCGGCGGCTATGACTATTGGAACGTGGGTAGCGCCGTGCAAGACATTCAGTTCCCAGGAGACAAGACCGTCGCGGTCCAAAGCCACGGGGCGTGGAACGTCACCGCGTGGCTCAGTTGGACGCTGCCCGATCTGCTCTATCGCCAAGATAGCGCCCCACTAATGAGAATCCGCGAGCTGAAGATGGTCAACGTGGCACGTGAGCGCATCATGAGGACCATCCATCGCAACTACGGTGAGCTGCAGCGCATTCGCGTACTGCAGCGCCACGAGAAAGACAAAAGCCTAATGACTCGCGTCAATTGGGCTCTTCGAGCAGATTACCTCGAAGCAATCGTCAACATGACCACCGGCGACTACCTGCGCACGTGGAACGAGAAAGTAAAGAAGCAATGATGCAAGCAAGAGCCCTGTTCATCTCCGTCACTCTGGCCGCTGTTGGCTCTCTCTTTGTCGCACCCGCCTACGCCGATCGTGAAGTCGATGAAGTGCTCAAAAAGTTCGAGCACGAGCCCAAAATTCGCGAAGTGCAGGTGGCGGCCATCAAGTACTACAACGTGAGTCCAAGCAAGATCGCGTCCCTTCGAAGTCGCACCCGATCCAAGGCTCTCATTCCGGGGCTCTCCATCGGCTTTACAAACTCGCTATCCAGCTTCAATCGCTCCGTCGATGACATCATATTTCGCGAAGTCGGAATCGCAAGATTCGAAGAGCAGAAGGCCGATTTCATGGGATTCTCCGCCAGTGCCAGTTGGAGCCTCGACCGGCTTGTTTTCAATGCAGAGGAACTCGACGTCATGTCCCTCATCGGAATCCAAGACGGATTGCAGCGAGAGGTGACGGCGCTCTACTACGTGCGTCGTCGTCTGCAGATCGAGATGCTGCTCAATCCTCCCAAGACACTCGCGTCACGGCTCTCAGGGCGATTGCGCCTGGAGGAACTCACTGGTCTGCTCGACGCGTATACTGGTGGGTACTTCTCGCGGAAGATCACCAATAATCTCAAACGCAAGAGAACGTCCAGGGCAAAGCCTCGACTCGGCCAGACTATTCACGCGGCTCCCACGGAATCCGATGAGTTGAAGATGCGACTTCGCTAGACCGTCGAGCGAAAAGAATGACCGAGGATGGTGAGTTCTGATTCTTCGAGTGCAAGGCGCGAATGAGGATTTCGCCGGGGCAAATGACGAAATGAGCAACGCTGCAATCGGGAAAGCAGGACCATCAGACCGATCATTAGTTTACGCTCGGCGGTCTAGCACCTCGTGCCGCGAAACGACTTGTGCATCTACTCGCTAACGCGGCATTCGGCAATCAGCTGGGTACCTGGGGCAGGGAGTTCTTTTCTGCCGTGGATTTGTAGGGCGAGTTGAGTGTGAAAGTCTCCGCAGGCTTCTCCACCAGTCTGGATGCTGTAGCAGGGCAGTACACTTGAGGCGTCGAGATTGCCTGGGTTGTCACACTCGACGCACATCCGACGTGTCTGCTCTACGAGGACGTCTTGCTCAAACACTCGACAGTCGAGTTGGCGGCCGACTCTGTCTAGATCGACATCGAGCACCTCGCCCTCGAGGCATGTAGTTCCCAAACTCTTGCGCAGGTTCCTCACCATGCCTCGCAGACCACCCGCGATTCCAGAGTCGCAGAGCGAGGTTGTTTGACCGGTGTTCGCGAATGCCTCCGCAAAGGCGTCTAGTCGAATGCCTGGATAGGCTGCTGCGCCACGCTCATCTTGGCAAGCGACCATTAGTTCCAATTCCATGTTCTTCTCGTCGCGATCGATGGCAACTTGTCCTGGATCGCCGACGATTGCCGTAACGACTCGATCTGCAGGGTTGGGTTTGAGCTCTTCTAAGAACTCCACGTAGTCTCCAACCGAGGTAACAAAATCTGAGTTTGGTTGAGGGCGGCAGCCATCTCGCGAGCCCGCTTGGTAGACATCATCTCCATCACATAGGACACCGGTCTGGAAGCAGCGGAAATTGGGCGAGCCTCCGCTGAGGCCCGGTGCGCTAGGATTGAAAAGCTCAGAGTTAAATGCCGAACAGTCGTCTTCGTTGGTGAGCACAACGATGCCCAAGACTGAGTCTGGTCGGACAAAGCCTGTGCCTTCAGCCTTCGCCCAAAAGAGGGAGGAGCGCATCGCCTCCAGGGGTTGCTCGTAGTCGCACCCGGTTTGGCCAAGATTGCTCATACAAGCAAAGGCGCCTGCTAGGTCGCCATCGAAATTCGCTATCCGACTGCCCCTATCGTCGGGACCGTAGGAGAGAAACGCATCAGCCGTATCGGCACAGGCGCGGGCCCGTGGTGGCATGAGCATGCCGCCATCTCCCCCTGCACTGCATTGGCTCACCGCATTGCTATGTGGGCCCACTCCCATGTCGGTGGAGACGACGCCAATGTGCAGGTCGGGCAATCCGTTGCCAAGAGCCAGGTTGTACAACATGTCTCCGAAGAGGCGCCCCAGCTCTTCCTGGCGCTCAGCCATATTCTCGGTGTTGTCGACCACGAAGAGTAGGTCCACCTGGTTGCGGAGTTGGGTCGGCGTCTTGACGACCTCGCGAAACACGCCTGGCGCGTCTTCTCCAAGGCTCACATCGGGCGCTAGACAGGCGCTCGCCATCAGCGTGCCGGCGAGGACCGAGACGACCGAAATGAGGGGCTTTTGCTTTGCGGAGGCGATGGTTGCTCAGTGTGGCCGGCTTCAGGCGAAACTGTGCGCAAAAAAAGCGAGATAGATCGCTAAGTGCCTAAAGACTCGTGGATCTCGACCTAATGTGATCCACGTCTGAGCATCTCTGCCCGCGATGCCCCACACTTATGGAAGATGGTGGGCGCAAGGAGCAATGGAACTGGGAGAAGGGCGGGACGGATTCCCGAAGCACGGGTGGTACTCCGCAGGCATCCGCTGTCCTGGGACGCTGGGCCATGGAAACCCAGCCTTGCTCCACCTTCCGGCGTGACATACGAGCGCGTTTCGGCCGGGCGAGATGGCGTGGTCGCTTTCCTCTACGGTTTCTGGCCCCTAATTGCGATCACATCCATGGCAATTGCGATGGTGTGGAGTGCGTCGGTCTTCAACGGGCCCTAACATGTCGACTTCGCAAAGCTCCAACGCCAACATCTTCAAATCCTCGATCCCGCTTTCGATGCGAGGTGCGGCATTCTCAGAATAAGTAGGGATTACGACTAGAGAGTTCTGTTCGCTCGCCAATTGCCTCGGCGCTTCGCACTCGCAGATCGTTGGGCGGAGTTGCCACGGCGGCCTTGCTCGCCACCGCCAGGTGCTATTTCTCTGCTGCCAGGCCCAGCGGGCATAGATGGGACGACGAGTCTGAGTCTGCGCATGTCGGGCCTATCCCAGGCAGCGCCCAGGTTGTAGAGTCGGCCCATGGCTGCTCCCACCGAACGCCCTATCCGTCGCGTACTCATCGCCAATCGTGGCGAAATCGCCATTCGAGTGATTCGCACTTTGCGCGAGCTTGGCATCGAGAGTGTCGCTGTTTACAGCGACGTTGATCGCAAGGCGGCTCACGTGCTGCTGGCGGATATGGCTCTTCCCATTGGGCCGGCTATTGCCGCTGAGAGTTATCTCGTCATCGACAAGATAATCGCGGCGTGCAAAGAGTCCGGAGCCGATGCCGTGCATCCAGGCTATGGATTTCTTTCTGAGAACGATGTCTTTGCTGAGCGTCTCGAAGCCGAGGGAATCACTTTGATCGGGCCCCCGGCTCCTGCGATGCGTCTCATGGGATCGAAGACGGAAGCTCGCAAGGTCATTATCGAAGCGGGGTTGCCTGTAGTGCCCGGCGAGAGCGGCCCTGGAGGCAACGGCTTTGATGACGTCGGCAGCGCCCTAGAGGCCGCCAACAGAACCGGCTTTCCAGTGCTCATCAAGGCTGCCGCCGGCGGTGGCGGCAAGGGGATGCGTCTTGTCGAGGACGAGGTGGATTTCGAAGCGGGCTTCGGCGGTGCGAAGCGTGAGGCTCTCAGCTCATTTGGTGACGACACCGTATTTGTCGAGAAGGCCATCATCGGCCCCAGGCACGTGGAGATTCAGGTATTCGCGGATCAGCATGGCAATGTCGTTCACCTTGGGGAACGCGATTGCTCGGTGCAACGTCGTCACCAAAAAGTTGTGGAGGAATCTCCGTCACCGGCAGTCTCAGAAGAATTGCGACAGCGCATGGGAGACTCGGCTATTGAGGCCGCTAGGTGTTGCAACTATGTAGGAGCCGGCACGGTCGAGTTCCTGCTCACGACTAGCGGTGAGTACTACTTCCTGGAGATGAATACACGTCTGCAGGTGGAGCACCCGGTCACTGAGATGGTCTACGGACTCGACCTCGTGGCATGGCAAGTTGCTGTCGCCGAGGGCAAGAAGCTTCCGCTCTCCCAAGAAGAGATCAATGCTCGTCGCCGTGGTGCTGCCCTAGAGTGTCGTATCTATGCCGAAGATCCGGATAAATTCATGCCCTCGCCTGGGACGATCACTACGCTTCGTACTCCTGCTGGTCCCTACGTCCGGGATGATTCCTGCGCATACGAGGGTGTGGAGATATCGATGTACTACGATCCTTTGATCTCAAAGCTCATTACCTGGGGGGACACGCGAGCGCAGGCAATGTCCCGCATGAAGCGCGCTCTAGCCGAGTATAGAGTCGTAGGCATCGATACCAACATTGCTTTTCATCAACGCATTCTCAGCCACCCGGGCTTCGTGGCCGGCGAATACGATACCGGAATTATCGGTAGGGACCAGGGGCTCACAGAACCTGCCAACGCCGAAGGTCCTGAGCTCGATGCCGGTATCGCCATGGCAGCGCTCCGCGACCACGTGAATGGGCCCCGCTCTCTTGAGACGCATGCGGGCCCGGCCGAACGCTCGACTTCAGCCTGGCGAGCACCATTGCCGACTTGGCGGGGCCGCTAGCACCGACGGGGATCGCGTCCGAGTGACGAGCGCGCTCCACCACAGAATTCGCGAGCGAAGTGGGGCAGTGTGCCATTGACGAGCTATGGCACCTACCGTAGAGTAGCCTCCCATAAGCCATGCGTAAGCCATTGGAAACAAACAGGAATGTCGGTTCTGCGCGCCCGGGGACGAAGACCAAGTTCGTCTTTGTGACTGGTGGGGTGGTGTCCTCTCTTGGCAAGGGCCTCGTGAGTGCATCGGTGGGGGCGCTCATGGAGAATCGCGGTCTTCGGGTCGCCAACATCAAGCTAGATCCGTATCTCAATGTGGACGCTGGCACGATGAACCCGCTGCAGCACGGCGAGGTCTACGTGACCGACGACGGAGCTGAGACCGACTTGGACCTTGGCCACTATGAGCGCTTCGTTTCGGCCCGGATGTCCCAGCTCAACAATGTAACCAGTGGTCGAGTCTACCATTCGGTAATTGAAAAAGAGCGCAGCGGCGAATACCTGGGTGGAACGATCCAGGTCATCCCTCACATCACCAATGAGATCAAACGCAGGGTGCTTGAGTGCGCCGAAGGGCTAGATCTGCTGGTCGTCGAGGTTGGTGGAACGGTTGGTGATATCGAGTCACTGCCATTTCTCGAGGCCATTCGCCAACTGCGCCTCGACCTTGGGCACGACAATAGCGTCTCGATTCATGTGACCCTGCTGCCGTATCTCGCCGCTGCTGGCGAACTGAAGACAAAGCCGACTCAACACTCGGTTCAGAAGATGCGCGAAATTGGCATCCAGGCCGACATCTTGGTCTGTCGAAGCGAACGCGAAATCGAAGAGGGCATTCTCGACAAGATTGCGATGTTCTGCAGCGTGCATCGCGACTCGGTCTTTGTTTCTTCTGATGTGGATACCATCTACGCCGTACCTCTCATGCTCGCAGAGCAGGGGATGGACGACAAAATTTGTGAAATTCTCAATATCTGGTCTAGAGCCACTCAGCTAACCGATTGGGAGGAGCTCGTCGAGAACGTTCGGCATCCAAAACACAATGTCACCATCGCAATGGTTGGCAAGTACGTCTCGTTGGTCGAATCGTACAAGAGCATCAACGAGGCTCTTATGCACGGCGGCGTCGCACACCACAGCTCTGTCACGATCGTTCACGTAGACGCAGAAGAAATAGAAGCCAAGGGAGCCGCGGACGCTCTCTCTGGAGTCGATGGCATATTGGTGGCGCCCGGTTTTGGCTCTCGCGGAACGGAAGGCAAGATAGCCGCCGTGCAATACGCTCGCGAAAGCAACGTCCCCTTCTTCGGTATCTGTCTGGGGATGCAAATGGCCGTAGTTGAGTTCGCTCGCAACGTCTGTGGCCTCACGGGAGCCGCATCGACCGAAGTTGACGAGAGTACCAAGCATCCCGTCGTACATCTGATGCCCGACCAGCGCGGCATCACCGACAAAGGCGCAACGATGCGACTCGGGGCGTATCCTTGCAAGCTCTCGGATGGTAGCCATGCACGTCGCATTTACGGCGATGAGAATATCTCTGAAAGGCACAGGCATCGCTGGGAGGTCAATAATGAGTACCGCGACCTTCTTCAGACCAAGGGGCTAGTTCTCTCGGGCGTCTCGCCCGACGAGCGGTTGGTCGAGATGGTCGAGCTCACCGATCACCTATTCTTCCTTGCCAGCCAGTTCCACCCGGAATTCAACAGCCGACCGCTGGCACCACACCCGGTTTTCGCCGCGTTCATTTCGGCCTCGCTGGCTGGTCAGAGGTAGCCGCCCGGAAGGGCAAGAACGCGAACACATGTGCGGCCAAGTGATGCTATGTCTGCACACTCAGAGCCAAGCGCATGTGCGAAAGCAATTCCCGGGCCACTACTCGCTACGGCGGGTTTACATTGAGACCTACCAGGGCTATCATTTGATCCTTCTAATAGGTGCATTCCGGCTCCTATCCTAAAGAGAACAAAGGGGAATTTCGTATGGGAATGGAGATGAGACAGAGTCTCAAGCTGAGCCAACAGCTGGTGATGACTCCGCAGCTGCAGCAAGCCATCAAGCTGTTGCAACTGTCCCGGGTCGAACTTGTGGAGCTGGTGCGAGAGGAAATGCTGGAGAACCCAGTGCTCGAGGACGATATCGAGCTGGGAAGCACCAACCCAGAAAAGGAGATCCAGGAGATCCAGAGCACCGCCGCGGACCCTCCTGTTGCGGAGGCGCCAGCTCCCTCGGAAGCTCAGGAAGCCCAAGCCGGCGAGGTTGAGGCCCCCACGGAGAACGCCCCAGCCAACGAAATCGACTGGGAAAACTACTTGGATACCTATCAATCGGGTGCGAGCCCGGGATCTGGTGTTCGCCCAGGCGATGATGACCTTCCCTCACTAGAGCAGACCCTCACCAAGACCGAGTCCCTCGAAGAGCATTTGATGTGGCAGCTTCGCATGTCGGATCTTGACGAAGAGCAGAAGCAAATCGGGGAGCTGCTTCTTGGCAACATCGACCGGGATGGCTACGTCAAGGATCCACCTCTGGAGGACCTGGCAGCAGAGGCCGAGTGTACTCTCGAGGCAGCAGAGATCGTTCTTGAGAGGATTCAGGCCTTTGATCCCGTGGGAGTAGGGGCCCGCAGCCTGGAGGAGTGCATGTTTATTCAAGCCGTGCACTACGGTCAGGATGACGACCTCCTCGTCAAGATGATTCGCTCTCACATGGGCAATCTGGAGAAGAAGAACTACCAGGCCATTGCCCGCGATCTGAAGGAGCCAGTTGAGGAGATCTATGAGGCCGTCAAGGTTCTGATGGAGTTCGATCCACGGCCCGGACGGCAGTATTCGTCGGACGATCCGCACTACATCACGCCGGACGTCTACATTCACAAGGTTGGCGATAAGTACTTCGTCGTTCCCAATGACGATGGCCTCCCCAAGCTCAAGATTTCAAACTTTTATCGAAGCGCGATGGATGGTTCGGCAAACGCCAAGAACTACATCCAGGACAAGCTGCGTTCAGCGCAGTGGCTTATTCGCTCGATTCATCAGAGGCAGCGAACCATCATCAAGGTGACAGAGTCGATCTTGAAGTTTCAGAAGGAGTTCTTCGACAAGGGCGTTGCCCATCTTAAACCACTGATTCTTCGCGACGTGGCCGAAGACATTGGGATGCACGAGTCGACGATTTCGCGTGTTACCACAAACAAGTACCTGCATACGCCCCAGGGCATCTTTGAGCTCAAGTACTTCTTCAATTCGGGAATTTCTCGGACCAACGGCGACGATTTGGCTTCACAAGCAGTCAGAAGCAAAATCAAGCACATCATTGCCGGCGAAGACCCCAAGAAACCGCTCTCGGATCAGAAGATCGTTATGCAACTCAAAGAGGGCAGCATTGATATTGCCCGCCGCACAGTTGCCAAGTATCGCGAGCAGTTGGGTATCCTAAGCTCATCAAAACGCAAACAAGTTTTCTAGCAACTTTTCTAGGAAGCACGAGATCAATCAACGGTTCACGACGCATCTGTCGCAGGGAGTTCGCCCGACCGACGAGACATCTTCAAGGAAGAACATGCAATTCTCTCTGACATTCCGGCACATGGATGCCACCGAAGCTCTGAAGAACTACACGGAAGAGCGCCTTCAGCGTATCAAGAAATATTTCCCCGACCCCATCTCATGCAACGTGGTCCTAAGCGCCTCTCCTTTGCGCCATCGAGTGGACGTCACCCTCAAGCTTCACAACGGCTTTCAAGTTGCCGGTCACGAGACTACGGAGAATATGTACTCTTCGATCGACTTGGTGGCTGCGAAGATTGAGCGTCAGGTTCGCAAGTACAAAGACAAGCTGCGCAACCACAAGGGACGTGATGGCGGTCGCATGCCGGTCACACACTCTGTTGTTACGGAGCCCGCAGAGGACACGACAGAGCCAGCTTCTGCTCTGGTGAAGCGCGAGCAAATTCACGCGGACCCAATGACGGTTACGGATGCCATCATGCAGATCAATCTGTTGCACAAGGACTTCTTTGTCTTCTTGAACGACGACAATGGACAACTTAGCGTTCTATACCGGCGTGAGGGAGATGAGTTTGGGCTCATCGAAGCCGGCGTCGCAAAGCACTAGTGTCGACCCGTGCGTATCGTTGAGCTAATCCAGCGCGAGATGGTCATCCCGAAGCTGACCGCCACAAGCAAGTTCGAGATCATCGAAGAGTTGGCGGAATTTCTCGCGAATGGCCACGAGGGCATCGACAACGATCGGCTTGTCAGGGTGCTCAGCGATCGCGAGGCACTTGCCTCGACTGCGATCGGTGAAGGGGTGGCGATTCCTCACGGCAAGCTGCCCGACCTCGAGCAAATTCGCGCGTGCATTGGGCGGGCCCGTGATGGGGTCGATTTCGACTCCATGGATGGCAAGCCCACGCACATCTTCATAGTCATGGTGGCCCCGGAGAATTCCACCGGGGCTCACCTCAAGGCGCTGGCCCGTATCAGCCGCGTCTTCAAGGATAAGGAGTTTCTGAGAAGGCTTCTGGAGGCGCCCGGCGCCGACGAGATGTTCGACGCGTTGTCTCAAGAGGATTCCAAGTACTAGTGCCCAGAATCCTCATCCAAGAGCTGATTGATGGTGTGGGAGATAGCCTCAAGCTATCCTTGCGCGCTGGCAACGGTGGGCTCGAGCGCGCGATTCGCGTTCCTCGGATTCAGAAGCCGGGGCTTGCCCTAACGGGCTACGAAGAGCAGCTTGATGTTGACAGGCTTCTGACTCTCGGTGGAACCGAGATCGACTTTCTGAGGGCTGCTACTGACGCTCAAAGAATGCTCGCGGTAGAGACAGTGATGAGTGCGAGCCCAGCTTGCATCATCATTACCCGGGATTTGGAGCCGCCTACCGAGCTCACCGAGGCGTGCGGCCGAGACCACGTGCCGCTTCTCACCACTCCCCTGGTCAGCGCCGAGCTGATTGCTCACGTCACGCAATTTCTTCAAGACCATCTTTCGCCAAAGAAGTCTGTACATGGAGTACTGCTCGAGGTGTTGGGCGTTGGTGTCCTTCTATTGGGCAAGAGCGGGATCGGAAAAAGTGAGGCGGCTCTCGATATGCTCGTTCGCGGATATCGTTTGGTCGCGGATGATATCGTGGACGTGCGTCGCTTGGGGCCCAACCTCTTGTCTGGGCAAGGGGCTGGAATCATCAAGCACCACATGGAGATTCGCGGTCTCGGCATCATCAATATCAAAGACCTGTTTGGAATCGGATCAGTGCTTGAGCAGCATCAAATCCATCTCGTCATCGAATTACGCGAGTGGAGTGACGAAGACATCTACGATCGACTGGGTGTTGATGATGAGGACTACTCTCTTCTTGGCGAGGAGCTACCTATTCTTCGCATTCCCATCAGACCAGGCCGAAACATCGCAACGATTATTGAAGTTGCCGCTCGAAACCAGATTCTCAAGAGCTTGGGCGTCCATTCGGCACGGGAGTTCCAAGAGCGGCTTTCCGACCAACTGGCGGCGAAGGCGACGGGGGCATCGTCATGAAAATCGTAATCGTGACGGGGCTTGCCGGAGGTGGGAAGACGACGGCGCTTCGCGCACTCGAGGACTTGGGCTTCTTCTGTTGTGACAACCTCCCGATCTCCCTGTTCTCGACGTTCGTGGGGAGACTCGTGGTCGAGTCAATTGAGAAGTGCGCAATCTCCGTTGACGGGCGACAGCGTCTTTTTGTTGGCGCATATCACGGGCAAATCGCCGAGTTGCGAGATGCTGGGCACGAGGTTGAAGTGCTATTCCTCGAGGCCGCCGATGCAGTTCTCTTTCGACGCTATTCGGAAACCAGACGTCGTCACCCGCTCTCGGGAGATGACGTAAAGGAAGGTATTCGACAAGATAGGGAAGCGCTCGCATCCCTTCGAGACGAAGCTACCGTCGTCAATACTGGAGGTCTCAACGTGCACGAGATCAAGGCAATCGTGACGGGGCGTTTCGAAGGTGGACCAAACACGCTGGCCGTCAATATCCAGTCTTTCGGCTTCAAACATGGATTGCCCTCCGAGTCCGAACTGGTCTTCGACGTCCGGTATCTGCCAAATCCGTACTTCGACGCAGTGCTCTGTCCACATGATGGTCGAGACTCTCAAGTGTCGGAATTTGTCTTAGGCGCGGACGGAGCGATGGAGACCATCGATCGGATCGAGGACTTTCTTCGATTCTCTCTACCCTTGTTCGCGCGCGAAGGAAAGCTGTATATAACGGTGGGAATCGGGTGTACAGGCGGTCGGCATCGATCGGTTGCTCTCGCAGAGGAACTGGCGCGACGGCTCAAAGAAAGCTGGCATGTGTTGCTGCGTCATCGCGACCTCGCTAAGCACACGATTAGGAGTCTCGGGTGATGAGTCAAGAGCACAAAGTATCGGTGGAAATTCAGAATCGCTTGGGGCTTCACACCCGAGCCGCGACCCTGTTGGTGCAGCTTGCATCGAGCTTTCCGTGCGAGGTCTTCCTCGAGAAGGACGGCCAGGAGGTGAATGGCAAGAGCATCATGGGTATTCTGATGCTCGTTGCGAGCCAGGGCAGCGTCATCACTGTGCGATGCGAGGGCGAACGTGCGGAAGCTGCATGTGCTGCCTTGGTGAAGCTCATAGATTCGAAGTTTGGGGAGAATGAGTAGTGATCTCATCGCCTGAGTCATCGGGTGGGAGCGAACTGAGGAAGACGGGCATCGCCGCCTGCCAGGGCATTGCTATTGGCCGCGCCTACATCGTCGATCGGCGCCAGCTCAAGGTACCGAAGCGGCAAATCGATCCCGACGAAGTTGAAGGAGAGATTGAGCGTTTTCACCGCGCAATTGAGGCGAGTGGCAGGCAGCTCGAGAAGATCAAGCAGAAGATCGAAGAGAGAGAAAGGGACCACTACGCGATAATTACGGCCCATCAACTAATTCTTCGCGATGACCACGTGGTGGCTGCGACGATCCAACACATCGAGAGTAGTTTGATTAATGCTGAGTGGGCGTTACGCCGGTCAGTCGAGAAGATCAAGAGTGTTTTCGATGCGGTCGAAGATGACTACTTCCGCGAGCGTCGAAGTGATGTCGACTTTGTTGGTGAGCGGGTCTTAAGAAATCTTCTGGGGCGGGACTCCAAGGTCACGCCGCCGCCGGACGCCATCGTGATTGCCCACGATCTCAGTCCTGCCGATACCGCCGTCCTCTATCGCGCTGCGGTCGCTGGTATCGCAACCGACGTCGGAGGAAAGACTTCGCACACGGCGATTATCGCCCGCGGCTACTCGACGCCTGCCGTGGTTGGCACCGAAGATCTCACTAACCACGTTGGTCGTGACGATCTGGTTATCGTCGATGGAAGCGCCGGCGTAGTAATTATCAATCCTGACCCAGAGACCGTTACCGAGTATCGTGAGCGAAGTAGACTCGAGATTGCGGCCGGAATTGCCCGTCTTAGCCGCAGTGCAGAGCCTGCCGTGACGCAAGACGGCGTCTCGGTGGAGTTGCTGGCCAACCTCGACCATCTCAACGAGGCGGGCGTGGCGGTTTCACATGGGGCCGACGGAGTTGGGCTCTGCCGTACGGAGTATCACTTCATGGCCAGCGAAGAGCTGCCCACCGAGGATGATCACTTCAATTATGCGATCCAGGTCATGGAGGCTATGGGAGGTCGATGCGTCACGTTCAGGACCCTGGATCTCGGGGCCGATAAGATTTCAGAGGCACTTGTAGAGCCCCATGATGAGGCCAACCCAGCTCTAGGACTGCGATCTCTGCGCCTTTGTCTCACCGAACCCATGCAGCCCATTTTCCGCTGTCAGTTGCGTGGTCTTCTACGCGCATCAAGCAAGGGCAAGATGAAAGTCATGTTTCCCATGATCTCGGGGCTCGAGGAATTGCGCGCGGCGAGAGAATTCCTCGCCGACGTCCAGCAAGAGCTACGGACAGAGAGCATTGCCTTTGACGAAGACCTGCACGTAGGCATGATGATCGAGATGCCGAGTGCAGCCCTTGTCGCCGACCACCTAGCCAAGTACGTCGACTTCTTCTCGATAGGAACCAACGATCTCATTCAGTATACGATCGCCGTCGATCGAATGAACGAATTGGTCTCGTACCTCTACGCTCCACTTCATCCCGCACTGCTCCGCCTGATTCAAACTGTCGTCGAAGCGGGCAAGACGCAGGGCATACCCGTGTCGATATGCGGCGAGATGGCGGGTGATCCGCTCGTGGCTCCGGTGCTACTCGGGCTTGGTCTCCGCACACTCTCTATGCACGCAGTGGCTATGCCTGATGTGAAGGAAGCTATTTGCTGCGCGACGTTGAAGGACGTCGAGGAGCTGGCAGCACGAGTGCTGGAGTTGGAGAGTGCCACGGAGGTCCGGCGCGCGGCCTTGGAGTTCGCAAGCTCGCGTGCGAGTCACAAGGAGCGACTATGAGGGCGCCGGCAGCGTTGCTGGTGGCGGCTGCACTTGTTGCCTGCGGATCTCATGGTAAGGCTCAATCTAAGGCACTGCCCGCGGATGTGGAGATCTTCTGGCCTGATGCGGCGGCTCTCGATACCAGAACTCTTGGGACCGCGGCTGTCGACGGCTCACCGGCTTTGGAGCCGACAGCTGCTACGTCGACGCCCGAATCCGGCGGCAATGCGGAGGTTGCTAAGTAGAGCATGCGGTATGTCGCTCTGGCTTGCTCTTTGGTGCTAGCTGGCCTCGCACTCGAGCCTCAGGCGCTAGCGGGCGATGGCCGCGTTGCCTGGTTCACCATCGAAAGCGAGCACTTCGTGGTTTCGTACCACGAACCTCTCCACGAGGTTGCCAGGCGGGTGGCCCTCGTCGCCGAACGTGCCCACCAGGAACTCGCACCCAGCATGGGCCACTCGCCTGCGGAAAAGACTTTCATCGTCGTCGATGACACCACCGATGCCTCGAACGGGTTTGCGAGTGTCCTGCCGCGAAACGACATTCGCATCTATGCGTCGGCGCCTCCGAGTAAGTCCTCACTGGGCGACCATGACGACTGGCTCTACGCGCTAGTGGCACACGAGTACGCTCATATTCTTCACTTGGACAACATCGACGGTCTTCCCAAACTGGTGAATAAGGTGGTTGGCAAGACGTGGGCCCCGAATCAGGTGCAGCCGCGCTGGATTATCGAAGGGCTCGCTACGTACGAGGAGTCTAGGCATTCTTCTGGTGGCAGGCTTCGGCACGGACTGTTCGGTATGAACCTGCGCTTGGCAACGCTCGCTGGCGACGAGCGCGATTTGGACGAGATGAGTAACGGCCCTCGCTCGTGGCCTCACGGCAACACGGCATATCTCTATGGCTCGCATTTTCTCAACTACATTTTTGAGCGTTTTGGCGAGGACAAGGTGTCTGAGATGTCCCACAATCTCGGGTCCAATCCAATTCCCTACGGGATCAACAGCTCGATTCGTCGCGCGACGGGGATGGGATTCGACGAACTTCACGACGACTGGCGGGACTATCGTCGCGACAAATATGCGCTTGAGCGAGAGGCCATCGAACGCGCAGGGGTACGCGAAGGTCGACGGCTCACCTTCACTGGTCAAATCAACATAAACCCCCGCTACAGTCGTGATGGAAAGCAGATCATTTGGCAGCACGGTACTGGCGACCAGGAGGGGCAGTACGCTGCCATGCCCAGCGGTGGGAATTTCGGACAGAAATACACCTACGCCATCATTCGACGCACAGGAGAGTTCGATGTTCTCTCAGATGGCTCCCTGATCCTCGAGCAAACCGATACGCATCGAGCTGAGTATACGTCGCAGGAGTTGTATCGCTGGGACCGAAAGACTAAGGTCATGCATCGGCTATCGCGTCGAGTGCGCATGCGGGACCCGGCAGTCTCGCCCAGCGAGCGCAGAGTCGCTTTCGTCATGACTGGACAAGCCCAGCGCCGGCTGGCAATCATGGACCTGGTACCAGAAGCAAAGCCGCGAATTCTCTGGGAAGGCGATTGGCACTTCGAGCAGGCCTTCGACCCAGCTTGGTCGCCTGATGGCAAGCAGGTGGCGTTCTCTGCTTGGCGCGAGGGTGGCTACCGAGACATATTGATTGTCGATGTCGATTCCGGCGTCGTTCGTGAACTTGGACGAGACAGAGCACAGGACGTGGATCCCGCCTTCGATCCTTCTGGGCGATACCTCTACTACTCCAGCGATCGAACTGGGGTCTTCAACGTCTTTGCCTATGAGCTCGCGACCGGCGCGTTACATCAAGTGACGAATGTGCTGGGGTGTGCTGTCGGGCCCGCCATTTCGCCCGATGGCAAGCACATGGTCTATCAGGGGTACCGCGCTCGCGGCTTCGAACTCTACGAGATGTCCATCGATCAGAATTCTTGGACAAGGGCCGAGGCGTACATCAGCGATAGGCCAGACTCCGTAGTGATTCGAGAGGGAGACTACGTTGTGAGCCAGCCAAGGCCCTATCGGTCTCTAGAGACTCTTGCACCGAAGCGCTACGAGCTTCAGTTGGATGCTGTGAATCGGAGCTTTACCTTGCAAGTGGAGGGCTCGGATATCGCTGGCCTCCACAGCTACAACTTGGGGGGAAGTGCGGACCTCAGAACGGGATACATCGACATCGGTGGGACGTACAGCAACAAACGACATTGGGCGGGCATTCGAGTCGCGGCAAATCGAACGATAGGTGAGCGCGGTGGCTACGTCATCGCAGATCGCAATACGAGCTATCTCGAAGAGCGACTCGGTGCAACCTTGAGCTTGAGTCTCCCCGTCCTCAGGCAACCCAGTGGTTCCGGTAGCATTACTCTCAGCTACGACTACGACTACTTTCGCGATGTCGAGAACTCGTTCTCAGAGCCCAATCCAAACGATCCACTCCCGAGGCCACCGGAGACTGATATGGCCTTGGCCGGCGTAGCGTTGCGATTTTCGTATTCTGATACGCAAGGCTCGGTCTACACATTGGGGCCGCAGCTAGGGCGAGCCATTGCTCTCTCCATGCGCATCAACGAGCCTGCGCTAGGGTCGGAGTTTCGCTCTCTTAACTTGGACTACCGTCTCCAGACCTACTACAAGTTGCCGTGGGGGCGCACTCCTGTGCTCGCCCTCCGTATTGCGGGTGGCATGCGCGCTTCAGGACGCGCGCGAGTCTCCCGCTATAGCCTCGGCGGAGTACCGGAGCAGAATCTTGTCTCATCTCTCTTGGATAACGCGCGCGCTGGCAGCACTGGTTTTCTACGGGGCTATGAGTCGCGCGCCGCCGTTGGTACACAGATGCACATGGCGAATGTGGAATACCGGCAGGAGCTTTTGGATATCGAGACCGGTTTGGAGACGCTGCCCTTCTACCTCAAGAAGGTGCACGTTGCGGGGCTATTTGACGCTGGCAACGCTACGGATGACTCCTTTAGCCCTAGCGATCTCAAAACATCTCTCGGCGTATCCTTGCGACTCAATATCTTGATCGGCTACTTCATTCCGGGTGCACTAGACATCGGCTACGCTCGTGGTCTTGCTGATGAGGGGATTCACGAGTGGTGGACTCTCCTGACCGGCACGATTTGAGATCGGACCTAGATGGGAGTGAGTTATGGCGGAAGCAAACGAAGATCCTAAGACTCTAGCCCTTGCGGCCGGAGGCTCGCTGGCTGGTGGTGTTGCCGCCGAATTGCGCGTGCCCCTGCGAGAGCTGCGCGAAGGCTTGGCGGTCGTGGTCGAGATCCTCGACCACCATCTCAATGGACACGGCGGGCCGATGCCGTATCCATATGAGGAGACCAAGGCACTTCGCGAGCGCATTGCGCAGGCGTACCTTACCGGGCGCAAAGTCGCTCGCCTCAACAGCGATCTTGGGGATGCTATCAACAGCTACGGAAAGAGTGCCGAGGTTGTCGACGTCAACAAGCTCGTCGAGGTCGCGACCAATCTTACAAGGCATCGAATCAGCGCCGGCACTGAGCTCTTCATTGATTTTGGAAAGGTCCCGCCTGCGAGGGTTGTGCCCGGCGAAGTTGTCCTGCTCTTGGCAAGGCTGGTGACCATCGCAGCCGACTCCGCCCACGATGTGCCTGGCGCTGCAATTTCCGTAAAGACCCGTTGCGAAGAAGGCACTGGTGGCGATGAGATCGCCATCTACGTGGCCGATAGTGGCAAGGGCTTGCCTGCGGAAGTCGCAGCTGCATCAACCTTAGGCAGGGATGTCGCGACTAATTCGTGTGGCTCCTTTGAGGGTACCTCCGAACTCGGTGCCGGATCCGTTTTCGAATTGCGAATTCCTGCCGAGCGCTGAGAATGGCGATACCGAGTAGCAGCTTCGATCCATGAGTAGACCCAAAGTCCCTTTCACGATCCTGACCGGATTTCTCGGTGCAGGAAAGACCACGGCTCTCAATCGCATTTTGGCAGCTGCGGGGCGCCGCCGTATTGCGGTCCTAGTAAATGAACTCGGTCGAATTGCCATCGACGGGAAACTCATCCTCTCAAAGGGCGGGGACATTCTCGAACTTGCTGGGGGGTGCGTCTGTTGCAAAGTTGATACGAAGAATGATCTTTGGGATGGCATCGCAGACGTAATAGAGCGTTCGAGGCCCGACCACGTAGTACTCGAAACCACGGGCATCGCAGAGCCTGGAGCTATCCTAGATGGATTCCGCTATCTCCCCGCAGAGCAGCAACATCTTGTGGAGCCTGTCGGGATAATTGCTGTCGTTGAGGCCGAGGCAGGGCCACGCGTGCTCCGCGAGCGCGAAGAAGCTAGAGAGCAAATCCTGTGTGCGGATCGACTGCTGCTCAGCAAGCTCGACGTGGCCACCGCGGAACAGGCAAGAGCCCTACACGCGAGGCTGGATACGCTAAATCCCAATGCCGAGCGGGCGAGCTTTCCACCTGGCGAGAGCGCCTCTCAAGGTCTCATCTCTTGGATTCTCGAGCGCAAGCAGACTCGCGCCCCGAGGCCTCATAGCCACAACCACAGCGGCGGTCAGCTTGTAGCAGTTTCGTTTTCCGACCCTGCGCCGCTGCTTGAGAACAGGCTGATGCAACTCATCGAGGGCTTCGGCGCCCAGCTCTACCGGGTCAAAGGCTTTGTGAATATTGCCGGCGAGCAGCGCAGGGGATTTCTCGAACTCGCCGGTGATCGCGTGACGCTCTCGTATGGAGAGGATTGGTCTCACGGCGACGCGAGAGAGAGTGAGCTCGTGCTCATCGGAGATGCTCTCGACGAGGCAGCTCTTCGCAGGCAGCTGTGGGCTTGCCGCGCAGGCTAGACCGCCGAGTGTAAACAATGAGCGGTCTGATGGTTCTGCTTTCCTGATTGCAGCGTTGCTCATTTCGTCATTTGCCCTGGCAAAACCCTCATTCGCGCCTTGCACTCGAAAAATCAGAACTCACCATCCTCGGTCATTCTTTTCGCTCGACGGTCTAGCGCGCTCTGCCATTCCGGTGGCTACTCGGGAATCAAACGCTCTACGTTGTGAAGGAGCACTTCGCGGAGGAAGGGTTTGACGACGTATTCGTCGGCGCCGCAGTCTTCGCCCTCGGTCGCGTCTTCAACTGACGTGTAGGCCGCTGTAATGATCACGATGCCGATGTGCTTGGTGGCGTCGTCGGACTTGAGCATCTTGCAGACCTTGAGCCCGTCGAGTTTTGGAAGGTTAATATCGAGCACCATGACGTCGGGCATCTCGCGCCGCGCTGCTTCGAGTCCAGCATCGCCGTCACCAGCACTAGCCACTTCGTGGCCGCGAGCTTCGAGGATCCTTGTCACGAAGGTGACAATCGCGGGTTCGTCGTCAACTACTAGGATTCTTGCCATGTTGCCAGCCTTGTTGGAGCACGCTTGCGTGCGTCCTAGCCATCAATGAGATCTTGCATGCAGGTAGCCGCAACGTCGCCGCCCCAGTTTCTCTTGTTGATGAAGTAGTGCCGAATGTTACCGGATCGGTCGACCACAAAACTCTCTGGAACCGCAGTAATGCCATAGCCCTTGGCGATTGCTCCCAAGTTTCCGTCATCATCGGGGGGATCGATGAGCACATTGAGCTTCTCGCTGCTGGTGAGGTTGATGGTCTTGATGACCCCGTTGCGATTGATCAGAATGGTCATTTTGTCGCCCGAAGCCCGAAGCGCCTGGTCTAGATCATCTCGGGATTCGACAGGAGCGCCATTGAGACTCACGATTCGGTCGAGACGGCGTAGTCCGCCCTTGCTGGCGGCACGTCCCCCGTCGATTCGCGAGACCACAACCTGCCCCCCTTTGGCACTGAGGTTCTTCGGGTTGCGAACGCCGTAGGTCTCGGGCTTCCGCAGGACCTCCTCTGCGGTCGCTACCTCAAAGCCCATCATGGCCCGGCGAACTGGCGCCCAATCTCGGTCGGATGCGAGTGCCAGGATGACAAGTTCGTCGCCGCCATTGTCGTCTTGGAAGCTCTCGAGGCTTGGCTTCTCGGATCGACAGCCCGAACACCAACTGGCCCAGAAGTTCACGATGACAATCTTGCCCCTATATTGACTCAGGGATATCTGCTTGCCCGACGCGTCTTGGAGGCTGAAATCTGTGGCTGCAATCGGGCCCGCCATCGAGCCAAAAACTGGATTGGTGGGGCTTGGTCGCATGCCATTGCAGGCCGCTCGCACCGCGCGAGCCTGCGCTGGCTTGAGAATCCGCAGGTACTGGACGAGCAGCATCGCGCCAAGGCTTGCGACTACCAGGAGGATGAGCTGATTTCGAATGCGTTTCACAATGGACGACTTGACAGGTGGAGGCGGCGGCGAATCCGCTGGCTCGTGGCAGCTTGCCTTGTTTGGGAGGCCAGGCAAAGGCACAAAGCTCATAGATTGTAGCGAACTTTCTTGTATCCTGGGCCTCGCTATGTCGGTCCGAGGCTCCCTGCGAACCATGTCTATCGAAGATGTCTTCGATTGGATCGATAGGCGTGGGCTCATTGGACACCTCTCCGTGGAGCGCGGGGATGCTGCACTTTCTTTCCACTTTGATGAGGGGGCCATAACCGCTGCTTCGTCGAATGTGCCGGGTGAGCATCTAGGCCAATTGCTAATGAGCCGCGGGCTGATTAGCGAAGAGCAGCTTCGTGATGCTTTCGCGGTTCAAGCAGATACGGGCGTATTCCTTGGCAAGGTCTTGCTGATGAGTGGCACCCTGGGCGAGGCCGCACTCAAAGAGGTCTTGGAAATCAAGCTTCGAGAAGCAGTCGGGGATGTGCTGTCTTGGCAGGGGGGACACTTTCACTTTGAGGAGGGGCCACGCCAAGGTTCGGAGTTCGAAATTCGAGTGCCGCTTAGAACCACTCTCGACTTGGGCAAGCTGCAGGTTCGTCGTTGGCACGTCATTCGTGAGCGGATCCCACAAGACAACATGCGCTTCTGGGTCTCCGATTTCTTTGCCGTCCAAGACCCAAGGAGCAGCGCGCGCGTGCAAGCACAGGTTGCCCGCATCATCGCTTGCGTCGAGCGCGGTATCTCGATCAATCAGATGGTGCTCGAGCATCACGGGCGCCGATTTCAGGTGATGTCGATGCTGTGTAGGCTCCTCGAGCGGGGGGCCTTAACTTCCGGCCGACGATCAGAGTTGCGCGCAGACACGGGCGATGAGGACACCGCCATGGAGATCGAGGCTGCTGCTCGCGGAAGAGCGGCAGGTGGCAATAAGGAGGGCGCTCTGAAACTCACAACGGAGGCCTTGGGGCGAGACCCTGAGAGTGAAAGTCTGCAGGCTCTGCACAAAGAGTTGCAGCGCTCACTCTTTGCCGAGCTTAGTCACGAGCTTCTTGGGACATTCAGGGTGCCGAGGATCTTGGTTGATAGAGAGCAGCTGGAGTCGATGGACCTAGACGATCACGATCGCTACCTTGCTGGTCGCATTGATTGCCACTGGGACTTGCTCTCGCTCATGCGAATTTCACCAGTCAGAGAGGTCGATGCTCTCATGACTTTCAAACGTCTCAAAAACCGCGTTTTGATCGAGCTCTAGATGGGGGGGGGCGTGGCGATTGAGTCGAGTGAGCTACTGCCCCGAAGCGGCATCGGCGTGGACGGTCCACACTTGGTCATCGCGCCTCCGGGAAATCCTACCATTGCCTTGGATGCCCGTCTGCTCGATCGTGTTGAACTCATCAACCGATCCGCTCGTGGTGCCTACGTCGCAGGGGCCGTTGCCGCAGGTGGCGTAGTTGCTGGCGTCCTCTCGCTTATTCCGGGTGGTCCATTCGTGGCTGCTGGAATGGCATACCTCGCGCATGAGAGATTTTCTGAAGGCCGGAGGCGATCGACGAGTCGCGACCTCTTACTCGTCCTGGGGACCTTAGAAGTTGCCCTGCACGTCGCGGATGGGCCACAAGCGGCCAAGCGCATCGCGGATACCCTCTCTCAATACAGTCGCACAGCGCCCATAACTCGGCCTGAAGTGTATCAAGATGCCAAGCGGCGCATGTGTGAGCAAGAGTCTGGCAACCCGGACCGCAGTGAGGGAGAGTCCCGGGTGGGCCTGCGAGTCGGGGATGAGACCGTGCTCGTCTCAGGCGAGTATCTCGAAGTCGGTGAAATTCGATTTCGAATCCCTGAGGTTCGAGACTACGCTTTGCGCGGTGGCAATTTGCCTCTACCCGGCGGCAGGCTGCTGCAGGCTGCGCTTGGCCTCCTCGTTGTTGCTGCCGACGAGCGCGCTCGCAATGGAGAAGACCTCAAGATTCTCGGTGAGCGGATTTCCGCCTACGAAGAATGGACGGGAAGAAACGCTATCCGATGAGTCGCTGGGCCATCTTGGGCTGTGGATACGTAGGGCGGCGTCTGGCATCGAGGCTACTTCGAGGCGGCCAACAAGTGAGTGTCTCTAGTCGCAGCGACGAGGGCCGAGTTGCTCTCGCCACGTCGCTGCCAGGAGCGGAAGCCCTTTGCTATCAATTGGGGGATGCGCTGGCGGGAGCTGCACAATACGATGTTGTCGTCATTAGCTGCCCACCCGAGGCCGAAGCCCCTGCAGCAGAGCGTGCCCTCGGCGAGCAGCTCAGCCCAGCACAGCGGCTGCTCTATCTATCCACGAGCGGGGTGTACGCACCAGGCGAGGGCCGAGAGGTTGCAGACGACTACCTCCTTGGGCCAGGGGCCGAGCGATCCGAGCGCCGTCTTCGCGTCGAGAAGGCACTAGTTGCTGCGCACGCAAACACGGCTTGCCTGCGCATAGCCGCGATTTACGGCCCATCGCGAGGCGTTCACGCACGCATGCGACGGGGCGACTATCGGCTCATAGGTGCTGCGAAGACTCTCGTTGCTCGCATCTTCGTTGACGATCTAGTCGATGCCATCGAGCTCTTGGGCGAGACCAAAGATCTTGCTCATACAGCCTACGTTATCGGGGATGAGGAGCCGACCACGGCCCTTTGCCACGCCAAGGGCATCGCAGAGCGGTTAGGTCTGCCAATGCCGCTGCGGGTAGAAGAGAGCGAGGTTAGCCCAGCTGTGCGAGCGATGCTCGGGGCCGACCGACGCATCGTGCCCAGGCGATTGCATGCTCTGGGATGGCGGGCCAAGCACCGGAGTTGGCGCGAGGGGCTGGAGGCATGCCTGCTTATCGAGGCCGAGCAAGCTCAGAACTAGCCGCCGCGCGGGGGCTTGCGGGTAGGGGCGTCCCTCGTTTCTGGTCGAGCCAAGTTGGCCACGGTATCTTCTGTTGGCTCTGCGCTCGGCTTTGATTGACGCGACAGAGAATCCGCGCGGGCTGTTGCGGGGCCTGTCATCGCTGGGGGCCGCCCAGGGCGTGCTCAAACAGCTCTTCGAGACCACTGGTGCAGTATTCCAATTCGCTGGAATACTGCAGCCGGGGCAACGAGGATGGCCGAAGGTCACCGCAGTTAACTGCGCGCGCCCCCAAGACCCCACACGCGATGCCACCCGCGCCCTTGGAAGGACGGTGAATGATGTTGTGAGGCTGACGCGATTTCCGAGCCACAAACCCGTGCGCGCGAGCCCGACCGGAACTCTCCCCAAGAAATCCGAGTTGCGCAACAACGCACACCGGACCTAGGGGGGGGAGTGCCGATAGTCATCAGTGTGTGCGAATAACTCTTAGAATCGAGCGAAGATGGGCTTCATGACGGCACGAGTCCTCCCTTCATCGTAGACACCAACGCAAGAAATCCGGTAGAGGCCGAGCAAGTCCGGGGTGATTTGTGCGCTTCCATCTGTCCCCACATCCAATTCTGCGACAGACAGCCCGTCAGGTGGTCGCAGGGTCCATTCAAAGTGTAGTCCTGGCAATTCGATTTCTCGGTCAGCGAGCAGTGCTTGGAATTCTGCCGTCTCCCCCAGACGGAGCTCGCCCGGGCCGCTGATCTCAATTGTGATGGGGTCTCCGCTCACGTTGATAACGAAACGGTCAGTCCAGACACCCGCTGGGCCCGACACCGCCCACCGGTCGACGATGTACTCTCCGGCCAGCTGCGGCGCGAACTCCGCGGTCTCCCAACCGAGCGAGTCGAAAAGGGGCGCCACCGTTTGCGTCATACGCAGTCCTCACGCGAACGATAGTCGCATCATCCTGTCTCCCCGCGAAGAGGCCGACGGTCGTGTCAAGTACAGTGCCGTAGAGCGCGCCACCCAATAGAGCAACATCGGTGAGCGTGCCCGTCCATGCCAAAGCGGTAGAACCTTCCGCTCCAACGAAGAAGCCGCTTGTGCCCACGCCAATGGCGCCATTTGCATGGACGATCGGATGAACACCCTCGGGATAGCCAAACAAGGCAACGTCAATCCCGAGATCTATCTGCGAGATAACGTGCTCCGATGTGAAGAGCCAAGACAGGGAGCCTCGCATTGCTACGTTGGAGGGCAGGACATAGATCGCATCATTGGGAGCCTGAACCACGCTAGCCGCGCCAGCGAGAGCGGACTTGTTGCTGTCGTTGCCAAGGGGAACTACCACACCGGTGCGGGCCACGAAGTTTCCCGTGTGATAGGGGAGGAGATAGGAAACTTGCAGATCGGCGACGGGTTTTCCAAAGGCAGTAACGAACTCATCATCGAACCTGGTAGCGGTTAGCGCAAACGAGCCTCCCAATCGACCTCTCGCAAGCGAGCCCCGGGCGCCAATGCGCTGAGCCGATGAGTGGGATACTGAGCTTCCACGTCCGATGGAGAGCTGCACAAACGAGCCATGTGCTGGGAGGCCATTGAGGAAGCGCGTGTTGGATGTTCCAGGTACGCTGGATTCAACGTCGACGCTCGCCGGTGACGAGTGACCGGCGAGCTTTGCCGATTGTAGTTCCTCGATTGCCGTCGTTGCAGTTCGCT
Source organism: Myxococcales bacterium (assembly GCA_024222395.1). Taxonomy (GTDB): domain Bacteria; phylum Myxococcota_A; class Polyangia; order Haliangiales; family Haliangiaceae; genus NORP324. Next base: position 24,880 of record JAAEPE010000201.1, on the reverse strand, counting down.
GTGCACTGCTCAGCTTCGATACGGCAACAGGCACCTCGGCTTCCAGCAGGCTTTCCGATGGGTAGTCGGCTCTCACTCTCGACGCCCACACAAGCTTGTCGGATGCGAACAATTCTTGTTTCAGCCAACCCCCCTTGTCGTCCCAGTAGTGAAAGAGGCCATCCCGATTACCGGACTTGTAGTTTCCCTGATGCCGAACTGTCCCATTTGGATGATAGGCCGTAGCCCGTCCTTCAGGAACTCCATCCTTCATCTCCATTTCGAATAGCACTTGCCCACCCGCATACGTTCGCTTGAACGTGGAAACGTGCCCGCCTGTAGCGCAGGCGAGCACGCTTGTCGTTCCTACGAGAGAGAGCAGCAGTCGTCTCACTCTTCGTTACCTAGGGGGACGCATGGGAACCGCAGTCGCGATCCTAGCGGAGGCTGAGAGCAAGGTCGAGTTTGGGTGGCGGACAAGAAATCTGAATTGAGAGTCGCACCTCGGGGAGCAGCAACGCAGCCGGTGTCCAAGAGTAGAGAGGCCCGCCGCGTTCGTTGACAGCCCTACAGAGCTAGCGGCAGTTTCTAGATCCAAGGCTAGCTTTGCGCCGGCGAAATGCCGCCCAATAGATGCCCAGAGCAGTGAGGACGAAGGGCAGCCCACCGTCGTTGCCTTGCGCGCAACCCAAGCAACTGTCGTCTCCTCCGCCATCCCCGTCACCAGCATCGGGTCCCACATTGCTACCCGCATCGTCGCCAACACCCGCGTCGCCAGCTTCGCAAATTGCCAAGGTTGTGCACTGCCCGGGCCAGATGTCTTGGGCGCACGTGAATTGGGCTGTGTCGCTAGCGCATTCGAGTGGGCCGATGATGTCGTCGAAGCGAGCGCGAGTAGTCCAGGTCTGACCTAGATCCGAAGAGGTGCCCAAGGCAAAGTTGTCGGGAGCAAAGTTGCTCGCGCAGGCAAACAGGGAATTGTCGGAGGGGCGACTGCCGAGGCAACCGAGCTTTGGCTCTTGCGCGGGCTTGGTCCAGGTGCCGGCGGCACCAGTCGGCGATGTGGAGACGCAGCCCTTGTTCGGCAAGCCGCCATCGACGGGCGGGCCTGCCAAGTCTTCGGTGCATGGCGTCGCCGTACCTGCGATAACCGCATCGTCTGAGAGCATGGTGAATGCGCTGATGACGCCATGCATCTCAAGCACCTTTGTCCAGCTCACACCGCCATCTGTCGAGCGATACAAATCGTCACCCTGCGGATTGCGAGCACCGATAACACGGGCGTAGACCAAGTTGGGGTCGGTTGCCGAGACTCCTTCAAGGAAGAGGTTTGGTTGATTGCCGAAGGAAAAATCGGCGACTCCGAGGTCGATCCAATTGGTCCCGCCATCAACGGTCTTGTAGAGCAAGGCTTTGGGCGCTCCACCGTCTTGGCCGATGAGAAATCCTGTGACGTAGACCGTATCGGGGCTGCTTTTCGATACCCGGAGCGTCTTCCACCACGCCACTGGGTGCAGGTTGTTGGCAGAGTCAAAGCGTTGTCCATCCGTGCTGGTGTAGATGTCGTTGGCGGCTCCGCCGGTGGACGTCGTGGCCCAGATCGTTCCATCACTGGCAATCTCAATCTCGCCGACCCACTCGCCATCGAGAAGAACTGCGTCTCCACCGGTGCCCGTGAGGTCGTTGTAGAACTCGGTATCGCTAAAGGTGCACCCGCCGTCTCGGCTCACCCGGAGCCCCTCGAAAGTCGTCGCATAGATGTCGCCGTTGGCGGCTATCTCGTAATCGGGATCATAAGTGCCGCCATAGCCAATCGTGTCCTCGCAGACCCAGTGAAAGGTCTGGGCGTCGTCATCCGAGATGAGCAGGCCAAACGTCGTGGGCACTAGGACCTGCAGATCGTGTCCCGGTGCAAAGCGAACGTTGGTGGTGGCGGGAAAGCGGCCATTAGCTTCTGCGGTGCTAGCCGCTACAAGCGCTGCGGCGAGTGCGACTGCTAACTGCACGGATTTTCTGAGACAAGCCATGCGGCATCGTCGCATTCCACCCCGGACTCGACAAGGCGCTTTTCCTAACAAGCTCTCTCGACCCGACGTTGATTGTTCTTTGTGGATTTCGACTTGCCCTTGAATCCACAGCTGCAGCTCAGCCCACGACCTTGGTAACTCGTCCTGCCAAAGCTCGACTTGTCCCCCAAGGTCTCAACCACGATGGCCTCGCCTCCTTGCCAAAACTGGCAGCGGCCGCTCGTGAGTAATGTTCGCATGGAGCGGCGTTGGCCGCTCTCCACATGCCACACCGAGGCCCCAGTCGGATCGCTGTCGCTGGCTACAATCCGAGTACCGTCTGGAGAGAACGAGGGCTGGGATTGAGCACCGGTATGGCGCAGAACTCTGGACGTTGGAACCTTCTTCCAATCGCTCCACAAGCGCAGGCCATCTTCTTGGGTACCTGCCACGAGCATCGCACCATCCGGCGAGAACGCGGGGTGCTGCAGAGCGTCTGCTTCCCCGGGCTCCCTAGCACGATGGGATCGGCTGCCTTGCGGGTCGGGATGACGTACACGGTCGAAGGCGCAGGCGAGAAGGCGAGCCACTCGCCATCCGCTGACGTCGCCATTCCCATGACGTGTTTGCCTTCGTGCACAAGACGACGCTCGCCCGTCCCAATATAGTGAAGCTGGATCGAACGATTTGAACCGAACGTGGCAACCCATCGACCTTTGGGGCAACGGCGGTTGCGACGAAGCTTGCGATTCTCGCACCTGCCGAAGCCTTGTGACCCACGCCAGTCTGCAAACCCCACTGGTAGATGGCACTCCCGAGGTCAGTGGTGATGAGGCTCTTTGCGACGAAGCTTGTGTGGCGCAAGATTGACTGATGCCCTTTGAGTTCGCGACTGGTGCCGGCGACCGTATCCCAGAGCTTGAGCAACGCCGTGCCCCCGCTTGCGACGAATCTGCCCTCCGCCCGTGGCTTGGGTGCGGGCGAGTTCCGCTGGGGCAGCGGTATTGGCCAACTCCGTTTCGGAGAGGGTGGAGCCGAGTGCCAAGGGATGCGCGGCTCCAGGATGTGCGGTGTTGGCCAGCGCGAGTGCATCGGCCTCGTCTTCTCTGCCTAACTCCCGCCCCTTGTCGTCATCGCTACCCACCCCCGCGCGAGGGTAGCACGAGCCTCACTTACGAGCGGCGTCTACGCCGCAGCACAGCGAGCGCCAGGAGCAACAGCCAAGGCGCGCAGCCCTGGCCGGAGGATGCGACCCGGCAGCCACCTTCCTCGCTAGGTAACCCAAGGCAGTGATAGTTCTCGCCATCATCTCGGCTCTCGCATTCAAAGCCCTCCGGGCAACCTCGACCGATGCTCAGGTCGCAGGTCACAACACAGACACTGTTGGCACATTGATACGAGCCACACTCTGCGGGTTCGTCGCACGCGTCGCCGAGCGCACCGGGTGGCTTCACGTCGTAGTAGCAGATGTTGCCAAAGGGATTGATCAACTGGCAGCTCATGCCGTCGGGGCAAGAGTCGCTCCCCAGCTCGCAACTCTCGCTGCAAAAGCGGTACTCAGGCTCGTCACGATATGCAACACAGTTGTCTGTCGTGCACTGGCTATTCGCTTTGCAAATGTCTCCGAGTTCTTGGGTTTGGCAGTCGGGATCTGGAAGGTCGCAATTCTCAACGCAAGTGCCATCGGGTCCACAGGGTTGGCAGTCCGGGTCGTCCTCGCATCCGATCATTCCGCACACGCCGTCGAGTCCACAGCTCGGATCGTTTTCTTGGACCCAAGGCAAGATGAAGTCATTCGCGTAGATTTGCACGTCGGTATCGCCGTTTGGGGGAAAGCAGTCGTCACCGGATGTGTAGGAGTGCACGCCGGCCACGACTTCTTCTTCATTGATGCTGAGGAACGCCGGCCCGCCGGAATCACCAAAGCACACCGAGAGATTTGAGTCACCGCTGACGATGACGTCGCCCCGGGTCTCGATGATCGTCGTGGTTCCCTGACGCTTCTGGCCATCAGCCTCACCCGTGTCGCGGTCGTAGACACCGAAGCCGACGTGTCGATAGTCGTCTCCTATGTGCCCGCTCGCAGGCGATGCAGAGTTGAGTCGTTTGGCAATGCTCGGATCTTGGTAGGGGAAATCCATCAGGAGCATTCCGATGTCATGCCCCCCGCTGAGATCCCCGGTCCACAGCGGGTGTTGCTTCTTCTGTCCCACGGTAATGCGACCGCCGCCTTCGGTGGTGTCGGAGCCAAAGTAGATGGCGGCATTGGGGTCCGAGCCGAGCATGTCGATGCAGTGGGCTGCGGTCAGAATGACTCTGGGCGAAATCAGGGTGCCTGTGCAGAAAGACGAATTGCCGCCGCGGGTTAGAGCTACGACTGCTGGATCGCCCTCGTCGACCTCTCCTCCGATCAGGGCTTGGGGAGCGGAGCGCTCGACGCTGGAGTCGACCTCGTTCCCAGTTGTGCAGGCGATGAGGCCTAGGCTGGCGAGAACGGGCAGTAGGTGGGAATGGACGCGCAGAAGGGTGCTCATAAGGCTCGGGCACTCTATCCCACTGATTTGGAGGCTGGGGAAGAAGATTCCCCGCCCACGACCCGCGGACTGCCGTGCTTTACTTCGCCCCGGTATGGCTGAGCTGAAAATCGTTAGTTGGAACCTCAACTCCATTCGCGCTCGCATCGACCGCCTCCTCGCTTGGCTCGATGCAAATCAGCCAGATGTGCTCTGCGCCCAGGAGACCAAGGTTGTCGACGAACTATTTCCCCACGAGGCGCTGGCGAGCGTGGGCTATAGGGCAGCGGTTCACGGCCAAAAAACCTACAACGGCGTCGCGCTCATCTCGCGAGAAGAAATCACCGATGTCGTTTGCGGCTTTGGAGACGGCGTCGATGACCCTCAGGCGCGATTTCTCGGTGGAACCCTGCGAGGCGTGCGAGTGTTCTCGGCCTACGTCCCCAACGGAAGCTCTCTAGAGAGTGAGAAGTATCAGTACAAGTTGGAGTGGTTGGCGCGATTGCGCGCGTATCTCAACACAAATGAGAAAGCCGGTACGCCTGTGGCTCTTTGTGGTGATTGGAACGTCGCACCTGATGATCGGGATATCCACGATCCACGGGTCTGGGAAGGCGGAATCCTATGCTCGGACAAAGAGAGGGCCGCACTCAAGCACATTGTGGATTGGGGCTTCACCGATACGTTTCGCATGCACTGCGAGGAGGCGGGCAAGTTCAGCTGGTGGGATTACCGCATGCTCGGTTTTCCCAAGAACAAAGGTCTGCGAATCGACCACATTTACGCAACGGAGAAGCTACGGGCACGCTGCATAGAATCGAATATCGATCGAGATGAGCGCAAGGGCAAGGGAGCATCCGACCATGCGCCGGTCGTCTCGGTCTTTGACTGTCTCGAGATTTGAAGACTAAGTCGCTCTGAAGTGCGGCGCGCGGCCTTGCGCATGCGCCGTGTGCCGCATTGTGATTTGCTCAGTTGCAATCACAGGCGATAGCTTCACCTCACGCAATTGGAGGATGAAGTGTGTCGACTCGTATTTCACAATCTTTTGAGAGGTTCTAGCGCACGATAGGGCCAGCTACCTGGCGCTCTCGCTCGAGCAAGAAGAAATTCGAACGCACCCGTAGGGGGCCAACAGCGTAATATGCTTTGCCCAAGTACAGATCGGGATTGTTCTCATCGACTTGAACTAAGTAGTCGCGGAGCCCGCTCGATGGATCGAAAGGCTTGTTGCCCCCCTCTCCATAGTTGAGCAGCACAGAGTGCAGGTAGGCATTGTCCTTCGCCGTTGGGTCTGTTTTGGCAACTCGGTAGAAGCCAAAGCGCCTGGGCTCACAGCCGACAGGCTTGGAACGCCATGGCATCTCGACGCCGTCTTGAACTACGGGGCAGTTGTAGCCGAAGAGCTGACGCTCATCCCAGTAGAAGCCCTTCATGAATTTCTTGATGCCAGCTATCTTGGCCCACGCAGGGTGATTCATGCCGCGAAACTCCCATCCCGCGAGTCGCTCAAGCTTGGGGAGGGCGCCTCGCAAGAAGATCGTCTCCAGCTCGTTCCCACTCATGCGCCCCAACTCGTAGAACCGACCCGAACCCACGTGGGTGCTCGAGGCCTGTGGGCTGCTGGATTCAGTTTCTCTGGTCTCGCTCATAGTTGAAACTCCCTGGGAGATTGCAGCACGTGGTGTACGTTTCGAGTACTGAGTGCTTGGATGGTTTCCATTGGATTAACGCCCACCGGGGTCGGAAAGAGACTGGCGTCGGCAACCATGAGACCTTCGGTGTCATGCACCATGCCGTGCATATCCGTGACAGAGCGAGAGGCATCGCCGCCCATACATGCCGAGCCCATGAGGTGAACCGTGAGCACTTCCATGGAAGACTTGGGAATCTTCGACCGGTATAGCTTGCGGAGCTCATCGACCGAGGTGAGTTCTCCAACGCCAGCAAACGGCGGGATGATGCGCTTCGCACCGCTTTCGAAGAGGAGCTCTGCCAGGAGTGCCGAACCTCGTACCAGGCGTTCTGCGTCAAAATCGCTCAAGTTGTAGAACGCCTGAGGGTGCCCACCTGGGAGAAACTTGAGATGCCCCATCTGAGAGTCTTCGACCATGAGGCCGGCCACGATGGTTCGCTCGTAGAGGTCCATGAGTTCGCCCAGCTCTTGTCCGTAGTATGGAGAACTCATCGCGACGACACTAGGGGGCACGTTTACCGCCGCAAAAAGGAAGCCCTGGTCGTGAAACTCTCTCACCTGATATGCCTGGTGCACGCCTTCCCATCCACGAACGGGCTCATCGTAGATGGCGACAAGTTTTGTGTTGGGGTGGAGACTAAGGTTTTTTCCCAGTAGCCCCGAGCGAGACTTGAGCCCCGAACGATGTAGGAGAGCGGGAGTGTGCACAGATCCGCAAGCAGCGACCACTAGCTTGGCGTGCACCTTGAGTTCGTGACTTGCATTGCCATTGGCTAGGGTGACGTTGCCAACAACACCCGTCGCGCGTTTGCCATCCCGAAGGATCCGGCTCACGCGAATGTTGGAGTAAATGCATGCGCCGTGGTGCAGGGCGCGAGGCAGGTAGCTCACAAGAGCACTTTGCTTGGCGCCAGTTGGACAGCCGAATGCGCAGTTGTTGCTACCGGGGCAGTGAAGCTGATTGCGAAGATTGGGAATGACCTTCCAGCCTTTGGCATCGGCCCCCTCTTTGAGCAGCTGGTTGTCGCGCCCAATGCTCTCCGGATCTTGGAGTGCAACATTGATTCGCCGTTCAACCCTATCGAAGTAGGGCTCCATCTCTTTGGCGCTGATGCGATCGATCTCGGCTTCTCTGCCCCAGCGGTCTAAGATTTCTTCGGGTGTACGCCATGACATGCCGCCGTTTAGCACCGTAGAACCTCCGACGACACTGCCCTCTTGGTATAGAATCGGAGGGGATCCGATGGCCATCGTGGCTCCACCACCTCGGTACATCTTGCGGACCATGTCCGTGGCGTTTGGCGTGAAGTCCTTTGTGCCGTAGTAGCTGCCTTCTTCAAGGACAATGACGTCGTAGCCAGCTTCGGCGAATTCGGCTGCGGCTGTCGCGCCCCCGGCCCCGGAGCCCACGACAACTACGTCGCAGGCGAGCTCGGTGGCCTCTCCAATGTCATTGCGATCAAAAACTCGTTCCGGTTTCATGGCAATCTCCTCTTGAGCTAGGTTGCGAGTCGCTACGAGTGTGCGGGGCCGATGACGTTGGGCAGCGGGTCAGGCGCCAGGATTTCCGCCTCGCGTTCTACGATTTCGTCCGCGTAGGTCTGCAGGCGATATCGCGTGCTCTTGTCGATCCACTTCTGCGGGGTATAGCCAATGTCCGCCATCATCGCCGGCTGCTCGTAGCAGGCCAGCGAGATGAGCCCCTTTACGCCCTTTGCGAATTCGTGCTGTGGAGCGAGCTTGCTGTGAAACCAGGAATCAAAATAGCTGCGTGCCTTTTCTGCGTCGAGCTTCGAGGCGCGCACGCCTAGATGGGCTGGGAACACCATGGAGGCCAGCTCATACCCGGAGAAGCCTGCGAGCAGAGCCACACGAATTCCGGCCGGAGATGCACACATAGAGAGCTCGACGTGATCGACGATGTCATCGATCAGATCGAGCTCTTGGGCTTTGGCGGGGCAGACCACTCGAGCCATACTCTGCAGTAGCTTCCGGACTGAGTTAGGGTGCTTGTAGTCCGCCAAGTCTGCCATTGGCTAATTCAAGCAATGGCGACTCAGTGAATCAACTCTAGAAGAGCCATCAGTCGTTCGTCGTGTCCCTCTAGGTACTGATTCATGAGAGAAAGGGCTTCGTCTGGCTTCTGCGCCTCGAGGGCGTCGAGAACACCGTCCCAAGCGGCAACGTAGCTCTCCGGTGGTGCCAGTGCGGCGCCGAGTGACTTTGCCAGGTCGTTGTAGATGCCACTCATTTGATTGAGCATCCATAGGCCTGGAAGGCACTTCACGTTCTGAACGATACTCCTGAGGACATTGAGGTCGGCGGTTGGGGAGCGAGTTCCTGCGACTCGATTCTCCCAGGTATCGCGAACTGACTGGCGAGCCAGGAGCGTTATCTCAGGGCGTATGCGGTCCGAGACCATCGAGAGAATCTCGCACATCAGCGAGCGTCTGAGCTGAAGTAGGTCTTTGACCATGACTGGCGTCGAAGGTGCTTCTGGACCAGGCTCTGCGTAGCGAAGGTAGGACGGAAGAACATCGATCATCCAGTCGCCGACAGCTTGGACTGCGATGCCCGAGCCACGTCGTGGTTTGACAAGGTTCCATTCACCGAGGCGTCGGAGAGCTTCGCGTAGAGTTGGGCGAGATGCGCCTAGTTGTTTGGCGAGATCTCGCTCGGCGGGTAGCCGAGCACCAGCGGGGTATGTGCCGCCGACGATGTCAGCAAGGAGCTTTTCGAAAACTGTTTCTGTTGCAGTGAGAGGCACGTCTGGGGTCGGTGCAACGATGCGTATGGAAGAAGAGGGTGTTGGAGGGGTGGCGGTGATCATAACTGTTCAAAGATCCCTTCGAATTGGTGGGGTGACTGCCCGGGGGGTACAGCTTAGGTGGGCATGGGTGATTGGGACTCAGCGAAGAAATTCTTGCGCTGATCGAGCCCATGATTGGCAGGAGCTGAAGGAAAGCACATTCAGACTTGGGTGCCTACATAAATCCGAGGAATGGTCCATCCAATCCCAGTATTTGCCCATTGGTCCAGCGGGGGGCTCGCTCATCGCCGCTCTAGATGTGCTGCATTATCGGGAGTTTTTGCGCTCCCCACATTTGACGATCTGCTGTGGCCAGCCATACCGTCTGGGCAATGAGTAACTCGGACGCAGATGATGTAGAGGTCCCATCGACCATTCCCATCCTGCCTTTGCGAAATTCGGTCCTGTTTCCAGGCTCGATCATTCCTATTGACGTGGGCCGGCGGAAGTCAGTGCGGCTGGTGGAGGACGCCATCTCAAAAGAGCGCCCGGTCATCGGCATTCTGACCCAGAAAGATGCCCGAACCGAAGACCCCGGTTTCGAGGACATGTACCACATCGGATGTGCGGCTCGGATCCTCAAGGTTATCAAGCTAGCCAAGGACAACTTCAGTGTGATTCTTCAAGGAGTTTCACGTATCGAAGTGACGAACATTGAGGGCGCCGAGCCTTTCATTGCTGCAGAAGTCACCACGATTTCCGATGAAGAAACCAGCGATGTCGAACTAGACGCGCTTGTCATGAATCTCAAGGACATCGCCAAGCGTGTTGTGAAGCTCATGCCAGAGCTTCCCAAAGAGGCGGGTGCATTGGTTGAGAGTGTGACAGAACCCGGTCACCTCGCAGACCTCATCACGTCGAACCTGGAACTCGAGGTATCGGAGAAGCAGGAAATTCTCGAGACGTTTGCTCTCAAGAGTCGCATGCGTCTCGTGCTCACCTTTCTCTCAAGGCAGCTCGAAGTACTCAAGGTTCGCGAGCGCATCAATACGCAGGTGCAAGAGGAGATGGGACGCAACCAACGCGAGTACGTCTTGCGTCAGCAACTCAAAGCCATTCGCGACGAACTCGGCGAACTCGAAGAGGGCGCAACAGACCTCGATGAGTTCCGTGAGAAAATCGCTGAGTCGAATATGCCCGAGGAGGCCGAGAAGGCAGCCAAGAAGCAACTCGATAGGCTTAAGCAGATGCAGTCATCCTCTGCTGAGTACACCGTTACGCGCACCTACCTTGAGTGGCTCGTTGAATTGCCGTGGAATGTGAGCACCGAAGATCACATTGAACTCGACGAAGTTCGGCGCGTGCTCGACCAAGATCACTACGACTTGGACAAGGTGAAGAAGCGGATCGTCGAGTACATGGCGGTGCGCAAACTCAAGTCCGATAAGAAGGGGCCCATTCTCTGTCTTGCAGGACCTCCCGGCGTGGGCAAGACGTCTCTCGGACGCTCCGTCGCCCGGGCCATTGGTCGCAAATTCGTCCGTATCTCGCTTGGTGGTGTGCGTGATGAGGCAGAAGTGCGTGGTCACCGCCGGACGTACGTCGGCTCAATGCCTGGCCGTGTCATTCAAGGCATTAAGAAAGCCGGCACCAACAATCCGGTCTTCGTTCTCGACGAAATCGACAAGCTCGGTCACGACTTCCGGGGTGATCCAGGCTCTGCACTGCTCGAAGTTCTCGACCCCGAGCAGAATTCGAGCTTCTCGGATCACTATCTCGAGGTGCCATTCGATCTTTCAAAGGTCATGTTCATCGCGACGGCCAACCAGCTCACAGGCATTCCGTGGGCGTTGCGCGATCGTCTCGAGATTATCGACCTCGCGGGCTACACCCGTCAGGACAAGCAACAGATTGCTCGTCGATACCTCGTGCCTAAGCAACTCGCGGATCACGGTCTCACCGATGGTCTTTGCGAGATTAGCGATGAGGCGGTCTTCTCCGTCATCGATTCGTACACTCGCGAGGCCGGGGTACGTAATCTTGAACGTGAGCTCGGAAGCCTAACTCGCGGTGTGGCGGTCAAAGTGGCTGAAGGCGTCAAGGACAAGGAGACCATCTCCACCGCCGAAGACGTCGCGACGTACTTGGGAGCACCCAAGTTCGTGAGCGAAGTGGCGGAACGAACCGCTGAGCCCGGTGTCGCCACTGGACTGGCTTGGACGGCGGTCGGCGGGGAGATCCTCTTCATCGAGGCGACTACCATGCCCGGCAAAGGCAAGCTCACACTTACAGGGCAACTCGGTGAAGTTATGAAAGAGTCGGTAATGGCCGCTCTCAGCTTCATTCGAAGTCGCGCTCCCAAGCTCGGGCTCGATGCAGGAAACTTCGTCGAGAAGATGGATTTGCATGTCCATGTGCCCGCTGGTGCCGTTCCCAAAGACGGACCGTCCGCTGGTGTCACGATGTACACGGCACTGGTCTCGCTGCTCCTCGGGATTCCCGTTCGCCCGGACGTGGCCATGACCGGGGAGATTTCTCTCCGCGGCAATGTCATGCCTGTCGGCGGCGTGAAGGAGAAGCTCCTGGCAGCTCACCGGGCTGGAATCAAGCGAGTGATAATTCCTCAGCGCAATATGAAGGACCTCATCGACGTGCCCAAAGATATTCAGGACGAGATGGAGATCTTCGGAGCCAAGCGCATGGATGAAGTCCTGCGACTGGCCCTGACCGAGGTCCCCGACGGACTAGAGGAGCCTGTGGAGGACGATGGCGTAGACGCCTCTAATAGTCCTGCTCCTGCTGGCAAGGACACGGGCGGCAAGGACGATAGCTCGTCCAAAGCCTAGACCAGGAACCTAGGCGGCCTGGGACATTGAAGCCCGCTCGACATTGAAGCCCGCTCGACATTGAAGCCCGCTCTCCTGGCACTGCGCCTGGGGGTGGGCTTCACCCGTTTGGCTGGCATTGCAATTCGGGCTGGACTGAGTCTTGACGAGCCTCTACGCCGTGCTTAGGTTGCGGCCACTACACAAACTCCAGGACACAAGGAGACACAGCACAATGGGAAAAATCATCGGAATCGACTTGGGAACGACAAACTCTGCCGTTGCCATCATGGAGGGCAAAGAGCCCAAAATTGTTACCAACGAAGAGGGCGGACGGCTTACGCCTTCCGTCGTCGCGTTTGACGAGAAGGGCGACGTGCTTGTCGGCCAAATCGCGCGGCGCCAAGCCATCACAAACCCGGAGAACACCGTTTTCTCTGGCAAACGTTTCATCGGCCTTCGCTACGACGAGTCGCAAGAGGAGCGCAAGCGCGTTCCCTTCGAAGTCACAAAGCAGTCCAATGGCGATTGCGGCATAAAGATTCGCGGCACCGACTACGCCATCCCTGAGATTTCTGCTCGTGTCTTGATGAAGCTCAAGCGCTCTGCCGAAGAGTACCTAGGCGAAGAGGTTACGGAAGCCGTCGTAACGGTTCCCGCGTACTTCAACGACGCTCAGCGACAGGCCACCAAGGATGCTGGCAAGATTGCTGGTCTTGAAATCAAGCGTATCGTCAATGAGCCCACCGCGGCTGCACTGGCCTACGGATTGGACAAGACCAAAGATCACCTGGTCGCTGTCTACGACTTCGGTGGCGGTACTTTCGATATCTCGATTCTCGAAGTTGGCGACAAGGTCGTCGAGGTTGTCGCCACCAACGGTGACACGCACCTCGGTGGCGATGACGTCGACAACGTGCTCATCGATTGGCTGATTGCCGAGTTCAAGAAGGACTCCGGCATCGATGTCTCGAAAGACAAGATGGTTCTTCAGCGCCTCAAAGAGGCTGCCGAGAAAGCCAAAATTGAGCTTTCGACGACTCAGGAAACCGAAGTCAACCTGCCATTCCTTACGGCAGATGCCAGCGGCCCTAAGCACCTCACAGTCAAGCTCAGTCGTTCCAAGTTCGAGCAGATGATCGAGGACATTGTCGCTCGCACCATCGAGCCATTCAAAGCAGCTCTTAAAGATGCAGGCAAGAAGACTTCTGAAATTGGCGAGGTAATTCTCGTCGGTGGTTCGACTCGCATTCCTCTGGTTCAGAAGACTGTAGAGGAGTTCTTCGGTAAGGCTCCCCACAAAGGTGTCAACCCGGACGAGGTCGTGGCACTCGGTGCTGCTGTCCAGGCTGGCGTTCTCTCTGGAGACGTGAAGGACATCCTCCTTCTTGACGTCACGCCTCTCTCGCTCTCCATCGAGACTCTGGGGGGTGTGGCAACGGTGCAAATCTCACGCAACACCACTATCCCAACCCACAAGTCGGAGATCTTCTCGACTGCGTCGGACAACCAGACGTCTGTGGAGGTCCACATTCTTCAAGGCGAGCGTCAGATGGCCAAGGACAATCGCTCCTTGGGCAAGTTCCACCTCAATGGAATCCCTGCCGCTCCACGTGGAGTGCCGCAAATCGAAGTCGCATTCGACATCGACGCAAACGGCATTCTCAACGTGACCGCCACCGACAAGGCGACGAACAAGGAGCAGGCCATCACTATTACTGCTTCCTCTGGTATCAGCGAGTCTGAGATCGAGCGAATGGTCGATGATGCCGAGACCCACGAGGCCGAGGATGCAGAGCGACGCGAGGCCATCGAGGCACGCAATAAGCTCGACTCGATGTTGCACAGCACCCGCAAGGTCATGGAAGAGGCTGGCGACAAGATTCCAGACGCTGACAAGCTGCGCGCAGAAGAGGAGTTCAAGAGCTGCGAGAAAGTGCTCGAAGAGAATCAGGAGCCAACCAAGGCCGACGACCTCCGCGGTGCACTGGAGAGTTTGGAAGCTCTGGCACACAGCCTTGCCGAGCATATGTACAAAGGCGAAGGGGTCGACCCAGAGGCGGGCGGAGACGACGACTCTGGTGAGGACATGCCGCCACCAGATGATGAGGGCGTCATCGATGCGGAATTCGAAGAGACCACCTAGGCTGCGTTTCTAGACCGCTACTCATCAGCTACACCCACTGTGTCTCAAGGGACGCCAAGCCGCTCGCCGGCTTGAGTGTCCCTTGCTTTGGTTAGGGCACCAATAATGCACCCGAAACACTTGAGGGAATCAGTGGTTGTCCGATTCGATCTGGGGATGGCAAGAGACTAAGTTTGGGAAGAAGTGGTTTGGGTTCGTTGTGCTGGCTCTCGTGATGGGGGCCATGTAGGCGATGTGGATGCGCGCGACTGGTATGTATCGATTGCTCGCGGAAAGGGAAAGAAGGGGACGAAGGAGAAGCCTGCAAAGGAATTGGGCAACATCATCGCGAAGCTCGCGCCTGGGGATGTCGTGCACATCGCCGAGGGCACATATCTTGGCAAGGGAGATCGTGGCAGCCACGTCATCACTGTTCCCGTCAGCATCATTGGCGGATACGCGGACGATTCTTCAGAGCGTGATCCCTGGGGTGAACACCGAACGCTTTTCTCTGGTGACAATAGGACTAAGAATTACACCCACGAGCCTGCGCTCATGATTGACCTCATGAAGGTTTCACCCCGGGACGGCTACCCCGGAACGATATTGGTCGATGGGTTGATACTCGACCATGGAGCGCGCAATCGCCAAAAGACCGAGAAGAATTGGGAAATCGTTAGGCTCGCGGATCCCAAGACAGGCAAGAATCCTACGCCCGAGAGCGGCGCCCTTGTCGTGCGGGCGAGCAAGAATGGCATGTTCGACAAGACTCCGTGGAACATAACGGTTCAGAACAATATCGTAATGAACAGTGCACCGACGATGGGAGCCCTGTCAGTCTCGGGCTACAAGAACAGCAAGGTCACTGTTCGAAATAACCTGGTTATCGACAATACGGGTACAGATATCCATTTTGGGTCAAAAATTCGCAGGGGCCAAGCATTACAAGCAAGGACCAAAGTTCACCATAGAGAACAACACGGTGCTCTTCACGTGGGAGCATGATCCTGTTGCTCAGAGTTATTCTGGGAACGTCATGGATTTCGACCAGTCTGTTCGAGCGGTGGCGAAGAACAACGTCTTCGCGTTCGCCGAACGACACATCATCTACAACCCGCGAAGCACGACGATCCTGCTCAAGAATAACGTGATGGCCGCTTCCGTGGACACCGAATATCTCGAGTTTGATACCAGTATTCCTCTCGACGAGATAGAAGACGAGTCCGACAATATTCACGATGATTCTGAGGGCAACGAGGCCAAAACACTTAATCTGGCAGTGAGCCCCGCCTGGCTGAAGCTCTACGGTAGCCGCGTCTTGGTGGATCGAAATAGGGCGGAGGCGGACATCTCTGCCCAGAAGTCTCGGGCGAACGAGTTGCGAGGAATGCCACTGCGCGCAGGCAAGGTGGCGTTTCCCTAGAGCCCGGTGTGGCTGCCACGACTCTCAATCGACGATTCGGTACGTGCGGGCGCAACTCGATACCACGGCGTAGGCTGCAAAAAGCCTTAGAAACTCGCTAGTGCGGTGAGAATGGGCGCCCCCTCAAAAGGGGTGTACCTTTTCTTTTCCGATGTCCGTGGCATACTGAAGAGAGCGGTGGGCACCTGTTATCGATATCTTGCGGTCACAGTTGTCCTGCTTGGGGCAACTCTTAGCACTGGTTGCATCTACGATGGGCTTGTTCTAGAAGATGGCTCTGGCTTCTCAAGAGGGCCTTCTCGATACGGGATGCTGTATGAGGGAGTGAAGTTGCCCACTCGTGGGGAGGGGCACTGGATTCCCCCGACTTGGGCTGCTCGTGGTCTCAACTACGGTGTAGACGAAATGGTGAGTACGGTCGTGTATGCCGGGCGCAGGCTCAAGATGCAGGATTCGAGGCTTGAGTTGGCCGTCGGGGACATCTCTCGGGCGAAGGGAGGCCGCTCGCCATGGCATAGATCTCATCAGACCGGTCGCGACGTGGACTTCCTCTTCCTTTTGAAGGACAAGGCGGGCAGGCCCATGCGCAACGATCGCATGCGCAAACACGCTCCATCCGGGGCAGAACGTGTTGCCGAGGGCGAGAAGCCAGCGGTGTTCTTCGATGAGAGGGGAAACTGGCTGCTGGTAGAAGCACTACTAGAGAGCCCGGTCGCGGAGATTCAGTACATCTTCGTGCAGGAAGACCTTCGTCAAAAGATACTCGCCTATGCCGTCAAGAGCGGCGTATCGCAGGCTATGGTGGAACACGCAACGCAGGTGATGAAACAGCCTAGCGACTCCGCTCCCCATGATGACCACCTGCACGTGCGAATCTACTGTCCCTGGGATGACGTTTCGGCCGGCTGCGTCGACATGGGGCAGATGCGCTGGCACAAGAAGGACCTCAAGTACGGCGGGAGAGTCGAGCGTATCCGTCGCTACGACGAGGTCTTGAGCAACATCGATGTCGGCGCCTTCGCGCCGCTGCTGCGCTAGACCGCCGAGCGTAAACAATGATCGGTCTGATGGTCCTGCTTTCCCGATTGTAGCGTTGCTCATTTCGTCATTTGCCCCGGCAAAATCCTCATTCGCACCTTGCACTCGAAAAATCAGAACTCACCACCCTCGGTCATTCTTTTCGCTCGAAGGTCTAGTTTCCGGATGCTCTCCCGTGATGTGTGCGGCAGTTGCACGGGCAGGGGCGCCGGACTGTCCGCTCTGCACTTCGGTGTCTGGTGCAGAACACAGACCAAAGCGCCGGGGTTGGCACCCAGATTTCTAGCGTTCGGGCTTGATGGAGCGCAGCGAGAAGTCGAAAGCGCGGAGCAGTTGCCCACGCGTGCGCAACTCCTCGGTGCTCAGGGTGAGGGAAAAGCCCGTCGTTGAATCAGCCGGAACGAGTAGCGCCTGCCTAAGGAAACTCTTGCCGTTGTCGAACTCCATCCAATAGGCCCCGGTTGCCGAGTGCAGCTGGGGCGCACGAACTCGAAATCCAAGCATCTCGAGCTTTTTGACGGTGGCGACCGCGTAGGCCTGGGAATCAATGTTGGCCTCGAGTGTTTCTGCAGCGAAGAGCATGCGAGCGGACGGGCGTCTGTGGGTCATCCACAAGAGGACGCTGGGATAGGAGGAGTGCTCGCTGAGCCGCCACCCCCTAGGGCCTTTCAGAGAGACGCGCCATTCGTTCGACGTGTAGATCTCTCCGTCGAGCTTCGCATGTGCCAATCCGGAGAGTGCGACCCCGAAAACAAACAGCGGGAGTAGTGCCCTTCGAAGACTTCGCATTCTTCTTAGATAGCACAGAGAGCCACGTAGGTGTGTCTATGGGTGGTTCTAGCCAAGTCACCACGAGACTCAGTACCTGAACAAACTAGCAGATAAATACTTGACTCTATTCACCTGGCTATTGTTGACCGAATACATTCATTAGAATACAGTGAGTTCACCTGAAAGAGCTAAGGTCTTTTAACGGAGTTCGGGATTTAGAGTAGTAAGAGTTGAAGAGCAAGACTGAAGGGATGGGGAGGACTTCATCTCTTTGGTTGGGAGAGGCTGTAGTGCCTCAAGTAGGTGTTCCTAGAGGACTATTGTGACAACGCATATTCAAAAGACGGCGCTCAAGATGTTGCTCGAAGTAGGCACATCCAGAGGAGAAGCGAACGAAGAGACGGGGCCAGAGGCACTCGTTCGAGCTTCGATTGCTGAGCACAGTCGAAAGACGCGAAGCGCTTTGAGTGGCGGTGTCTCGAAGGGGGCTCGCGAGGATGGGCTGCTGAGCGACGACGAACTCAGAGACATCCAAGCGAAATACGAGAACGGCATGACGGCCGTTCAGATAGTCGAGGTCTTCGTTTCGCGTGGAGTGCGCTTCTCCGAAGCGAGCTTTCGAAAGTACGTCCAACAGGGACTGCTACCTCGAAGCCGGCGCGTGGGACGCAAGGGCAAACACCGCGGCTCGTTGGGAGTCTATCCTGTCAAAGCTATTCACCGCATTAACGTGATCAAGTCGCTAATGAATGACGGCTATACGATCGAGGAAATCCAAGAGCAGTTTCTTCAATTCGCTGATGTCGTAGAGAACCTAGAAGAAGGGCTCAAAGAGGCCTTCGAACTATTTGGATCCGAGGTCGCAAGTCCGCGCTTTGACAGCAAAGCGCGCAAGACCTTGAGTCGCGAGCTTGCGGAAGCAGAAAGCTGGGCTGAACAGCTGCTATCGCGAATCACAAATCTGTCGGAACGGCTCTCTCAGAGCCACAGCGACAGCTATCGAAGCACTGGCGCCGCGGGGAGCGCCGAAGACCTGTTGTAGGCGCTCACCCGCCCGAGGTGAGCAATTGACGAAAACGCAGAGGATGGGAGCGAGATGCAAGAAGAGATGAAGAACGAAGATTTGGCTGAAGAGCACAAGGGGCAGAAAACGTCGGGGGACGTGACCAAGACTGAAGAGCCGAGCAAAGAGGTTGCTGCGAGTAGCAACATCGAGATTGTCGAAGAGGGGGAAGCCAAGGACAAGGTTCGCAAGATTCGCCGCCGGGCGAGACGAGCTCGACCGCGCTCAAAGACGATCGCGATGAAGCGCCTTACCCGCGAAGAGCTACGCCTCGGCGCCTTGCTCAACCCGCCGGTTGACATTCCCAGGCCGAAGACTCGCGCTGAGTGCGCTGGCGAGGCTGGGCCATGCCCATGGGTCGCTTGCAAGCACCACCTCTACCTGGATGTGAATCCCGAGACAGGATCCATCAAGATCAACTTCCCGGACCTCGAGCCTTGGGAGCTAAAGCACACTTGTGCTCTGGAGATAGCAGACCGCAATGGCATCACCTTGGAGGATGTCGGCGAGATCATGAACCTTACCCGTGAGCGAATTCGCCAGGTAGAAGTTCGCGGTCTGGCCAAGCTTCGGGCGATGTCTCCGAGCCGTGAAGAGATCGGCTCAGTTCCTCTTACGGACTAGAGGCATCTGGGCCACCTCGGTCCGTTGACCCCACCAAAGTCGATTGCTTAGAGTCCCTCCAAACGGAGGGACTTTCTTATGCCTGCTATCCGACGCGCTCTCATTAGTGTTTCCGACAAACGTGGCCTCATCGAGCTCGTGACAGGGATCGCCGACTACGGAGTCGAGATTCTTTCCACCGGCGGCACTGCCAAGCTCATCGCTGAAGCAGGCTTTGCCGTGACCATGGTCTCCGACTACACCGGAGCACCCGAAATCCTCGATGGCAGAGTCAAGACTCTGCATCCCAAGATTCACGGTGGGCTGCTCGGTCGGCCCATCGAGTCTCACGAGACTCAGATGAAGGAGCAGGGCATCGAGCCTATCGATCTCGTAGTCGTGAATCTCTATCCCTTCGAGGAAACCGTCGCCTCTGGAAACGTCAGCATTGGAGAGGCGATCGAGAAGATCGATATCGGAGGTCCATCGATGCTGCGCTCGGCGGCTAAGAATCACGAACGGGTCGCGGTTCTGGCTGACCCAAGTGACTACCAGGACTTCGTAGCTGAGATGAAGGCGAATGATGGTGCGGTCGGTGCCGCCACACGCTTTGAGCTGGCGCGTAAGGTCTTCGCCCATACCGCTGCCTACGATGGCGCGATTGCCGCTCATCTGAGCTCGGTCGAACTCGAGTCGAGCGAGAAAAGCACCTTTCCGGCCACGCTCACCATGCAGTGGGAGCGGGTGATGGAACTGCGCTACGGCGAGAACCCACACCAGGGCGCCGCGTTCTACCGCGACTCGCGCTCGCCACTGCCGAGCGACAGCTCACGCCCAAGCATTGGAGACGCAGAGATTCTTCAGGGCAAGGCGCTTAGCTACAACAACATTTTGGACTTGGATGCCGCACTAGCCTGCTGTGTCGAGCACAAGGCGGGGACTGCAGTCGTGGTCAAGCACACCAATCCTTGCGGTGTTGCTTGGGACGAGAGCAGCATCAAAGAGGCCTATCTCAAGGCCCGATCCTGCGATCCAACCAGCTCCTTTGGCGGCATTGTCGCGGTGAATCAGGAAGTCGACGAGGACCTCGCCGGTCAGCTAGTCGAGACCTTCCTCGAGTGTGTGGTTGCTCCGAGTTACTCTGAATCTGCTCGCACAATTCTGAGCCGCAAGAAGAACCTTCGACTCGTAGCTCTGCCAGGGCTCGCGGCCAGCACCGAAGACACGTCGTATTCGATGCGCTCGGTATCTGGTGGCATTCTCGTGCAGGCGTCGGACTTCGCTCGCAAGGCCATCGAAGATGCTCAGGTCGTTAGTAAGCGGCAACCCTCACCGGCGGAACTGGCGAGTCTAGATTTTGCGTGGCGCGTCGTGAAACACGTGAAAAGCAACGCAATTCTCTTCTGCCAAGGGCAGCAAACCGCTGCGATTGGCGCTGGCCAGATGTCTCGAGTGGATGCAGCCAAGATAGCGGTCATGAAGGCGCAAATGCCGCTCCAAGGCTCGGTGGTCGCGTCCGACGCCTTCTTCCCATTTCGAGATGGAGTCGATGCTCTGGCCGAAGCTGGCGCCGTCGCCGTCATCCAACCTGGCGGCTCGGTTCGAGACGAAGAGGTTATCGCGGCCGCAGATGAGCACGGCATGGCGATGGTCTTCACTGGTATGCGCCACTTCCGTCACTAGCGAGGAATACAAGGCTAATGAAGATTCTGGTTATCGGTGGCGGCGGCAGAGAGCACGCCCTGTGTTGGCGTCTTGGGCGCGACGGACACGTAGTGAGTGCGCTGCCTGGAAGTACAGGCATCGCCTCCATAGCCACGTGTGTGCCAGGCTCTCTTTCCGAGCTCACGGCTATCGTGGGCTGCGCCAAGGAGTTAGCCGTCGATCTCGTGGTCGTCGGGCCGGAAGTGCCCTTGGCCGAGGGACTCGCCGATCAACTGCGGGCTGCAGGCATCGCGGTCTTTGGTCCTTCTGCCGAGGCAGCTCAACTTGAGGGTTCTAAGAGCTATTCTAAGAAGTTCTTCGCCAGGCACGGCATTCGCTCTGCACGCTTCTACGAGTGCCAAAGCCGCGAGGAAATCGTCGAAGCGGTTGCCCAACTAGGAGAGCGCATGGTCGTCAAGGCCGATGGTCTAGCTGCCGGCAAGGGCGTCGTCGTTTGCTCGAGTGCCGACGAAGCTAGAGCGGCGGGCATGGAAATGTTCGAGGAAGGCCGCTTTGGCTCAGCGGGACAGACTGTCGTCATTGAAGACCGCCTAGAGGGGCGCGAGCTGAGTGTCATGGCGATTTGCGATGGCAAGCGCTACGAAGTACTGGCACAGGCCGAGGATCACAAGGCTATCTTTGACGGTGACAAGGGCCCCAATACGGGCGGAATGGGAACGGTCTCACCACCTTCGTGGGCGAGCGATGCTCTTCTCGATAGGGTCCGGAGTGAGATTCTCGATCCGACAGTCGCGGGCCTAGTAGCGGAAGGGCTTGACTTTCGTGGCGTGCTCTATGCGGGCATCATGGTCGATGCGGAGGGCAACCCATGGCTGCTCGAATACAACGTGCGCTTCGGAGATCCCGAAACTCAACCGGTCATGGTTCGAATGAAGTCCGACTTGGGGGAGTGGTTGGCCGGCGCTGCTAACGGCTCTCTGCCAGAGGGCCACATCGAGTGGGACTCGCGGGCCGCGGTTTGTGTCGTGCTGGCCTCTGCGGGGTACCCCGAGAGTTCCAGCAAGGGCGACTCGATTGAGGGGGTCGAAGAGGCCGAGGCAAGCGCGGATACTGTGGTCTTTCACGCGGGATGCGCACTAGGTGAGACAGGTCTTGAGACGGCCGGCGGGAGAGTTCTCGGTGTCACAGCGCTTGGTAGTAATGCCGCCGCCGCCGCCGCCGCGGCCTACCAAGCAGTCGCTTCCATCAGCTTCGAAGGCATGCAGTTTCGCAAAGACATCGGTGCACGAGGAGAGTAAATGGCAGATAACGAAACAATTGTCGCGATTCTCATGGGATCAAAATCGGATCTAGGACTCATGCGCCCAGCGTGTGACGCATTAGAAGAATTCGGAATTCCCTATACTCTTCGAGTTCTTTCCGCACATCGAACGCCCGAGCGCTGCGCCGAATTCGCAAAGACAGCCCGAGAACGAGGGTTCCGCGTGATGATTTGCGCCGCTGGTGGTGCCGCTCATCTTGCTGGCGTCGTGGCTGGACATACGACATTGCCGGTTATTGGTGTGCCTCTCGCACGCACTCCACTAGCCGGGCAAGATGCGCTCCTGGCAACTGTACAAATGCCGAAGGGGATTCCTGTAGCAACGGTTGCGGTGGATGGCTCTGCCAATGCCGCGATCCTTGCCGCGCAAATCATCGGTGTGGCTGATGCGGAGATGGCCGCCAAGGTCGAAGCTGCCCGGGCCGCCAATCGCGCCAAGGTTATCGCTGCAGACCAAGAAGTCTCAGCTCGGTGAAGAATCTCGAGGAGGCCATAGCCGAACTCCGCAAAGGTGGCGTGGTGTGCTTTCCGACCGAGAGCAGCTACGGCTTGGCCGTGGATCCGCGAAGTGAGAAGGCGCTAGCCGCTCTTAGTGCCCTCAAGGGGCGCGCTGCCAACGCCCCGTTTGCTCTCATCGCCGGGTCCCTCGAGCAAGCGAGATTATGCACGGGCGCTTGGCCGCGGCTGGCGGATGAGCTCTCCGGGCAGCATTGGCCCGGTCCCCTGACGTTAATCTTGCCACCGCGGCTAGGCATTGGCTCAGCGTGCACAGGCCCAAGCGGCGGGGTAGGGGTGCGAGTCTCGAGCGTGGAGACCGCCCGCAGTCTGGCTATCGGATTGGGCTTCGCCATCACGGCGACTAGCGCGAACCTCAGCGGTGAGGCGGCGGCCAACCTTTGCTCCGAAGCGCGGGCGTATTTCGGTGAGGGCGTGGGCAGCTATCTCGATGGCGGGCGGTGCGAGGGGCGAGCATCGACCCTGGTCGACTTTGACGCAGCTGGCGACGCTCATGTGCTGCGGGAGGGCCCAATCGTCTTGCTCCCACCGGATGCACACTGATACCAACGCCACATGGCAGAGATTGCGGGCTTTCGAGGCCTTTTGTACGACGCTTCCAAGGTCGAGATGAGCAAGGTGCTCGCACCGCCCTACGATGTGATCGACGATGCGGGGCGTGCGGCACTAGCGGAGCAAGACGCGAAGAATTGTGTGCGGATCATCGTGCCGGAGGCCGAGGTGCCTGGGGACGCCAAGTACGACGAGGCTCTCTCGGCTATGGAGGCATGGCAGAGAGAGGGGGTTATTGTTCGCGATGAAGCGCCTGCGATCTATCGCTACCACCAAGTCTTCAAACACGCGGAACTTGGTGACACAGAGGTTGTGCGTCGTGGCTTCATCGCAGCAGTTCGTCTGCACGGTTTTGACGAGGGGGTGATTCTTCGCCACGAGCGAACCCTCAAAGGGCCCAAAGTCGACAGGCTGAAACTCTGGGAGCGAACCCGATGTCATCTCTCACAGATCTTCACTCTCTACTCGGACCCAGAGTCCAAGGTCGACGCTCTCTTTGTTGATGCTGAAGGCTCAGAGCCCACCATCGATGGCACGACCGAGGATGGTACCAGGCACCTACTATGGCGCGTCACCGATGAGCAGACCCTATCGAAGGTCCGCGCTCAGCTTGATGGCAAACCCCTCTATATCGCCGACGGTCACCATCGCTATGAAACCATGCTAGCTCTGCGCAATCAGTTGCTCGGAGGTGATGTGGACGGTGAGAGTCGCTCGAGTGCTGCTTTTGGGATGATGTTCCTCGCCAATATCGATGATCCCGGATTGGTCGTCCTTCCGACACACCGAATGATACACAATGTCGCCGATTTCGACGCGGCTTCGTTGCGAAACCGGCTTTCAGAACTATTCTCGGTTGAGGCGTTCGAACTCTCAGGGGATATAGAACAAAACGCACTCGCGATTCGGGAGGCGTTGGCTAGGGGGGCAGAGAAGGGCGCCAGCATTGCCCTCGTTGTGCCAGGGGAATCTCGAGCTGAGATTCTCACCCTGCGTTCCGGACTCGACTTACCTGCCTTGGGCCTACATGGCGCAAAGGAGACTCTCGCTCTGGACGTGACCCTGTTGCACGGCCTGGTGCTCGAGGGCATTCTCGGTATTGACAAGGTTGCCCAAGAAGCCCAGAGCCACATCGACTACATAAAGGACACGCGCCAGGCTCTTGAGCTCTGTCAGGCTGGAGATGGACAGGCGTGTTTCCTCATGAATGCAACGCCCGTATCTCAGGTCGTGGCGGTTGCCGATGTCGGCGAGGTGATGCCGCAAAAATCGACCTTCTTCTACCCAAAGATCGCAAGCGGCATAGTCTTCAAGCCTATCGCCGTCGATGAGGTGCTCTAGGAGATCTAGCGGCCCGCAAACTCGAGCCTAAACCGCCGAGCTTAAAGCTTGATCGAGAACTTGCGTGACAGGCGTGTTCATGATCAAACGGCTAGATGATTCCGACTGCTGTTCGTCGAAAGATTGTCGAGGCGTATCAAAGTGGACTGTCTGGCTCGTTGTAGAGACCGCTGAGCTGTTCGGGGTTGGTGAAGCGACGGTCAATCGATTGATTCGCTTGCATCGAGAAACCGGCGACGTCTTGAGCAATGTGTCTCGATGCGGTCGTAAGCGAAGATTCGATTTGGACTGGCTTCGCAGACATGCTGAAGCGTTTCCGAACGCCACAAGGAAGGAACGGGCTCGAGATTGGGAAGAGGAACTAGGTTCTTCGATCGAGGCCTCGACGATTGGCCGTGGACTTCGCCAGATTGGATGGAGTTACAAGAAGAGCCAGCCCGAGCGCGCGGGAGCGGGGCCGTGAGGGTGTAGTGGCCGAGCGGGCAGCGTTCCTCGACAGGCAACCGAGTTTGGATGTTCGGCGATTGGTGTTCTTGGACGAGTCAGGGGTTCGTCGGGGCTCATCTCCGCGATACGGTTGGGCACCCCTCGGTCAAGTTGCCCCCGGTCCCGTGGTTGGAGGGCATTGGCAGACCATCAGCATGATTGGTGCGATTGCGATCGACGGGATTCGCAATCTGATCACGATCAACTC
>JAAEPE010000200.1 GCA_024222395.1 Myxococcales bacterium | reverse complement strand
TGGCTCCTATCGCCACCAACTGGAGCCAGAGAAGCGGCTCGTTGCGAGGCGACATTAGGTGGCGAGCTTGCGGCGCTGGGTCACGAGCTTGTAGCCCTCAACGATGTCGCCGTCCTTCCAATTGGCGAAGCGATCACAGCCGATACCGCATTCGAACCCTGTGGCCACATCCTTAACGTCGTCTTTGTTGCGGCGTAGTGAATCGAGATCTCCAGCGAAGACGATTTCTTTGCCGCGACGCACACGCACCTTGCAGTTCCGTTGAAGTTTTCCGGTTGTGACGTAACAACCAGCCACAGCGCTCTTGCCGATCGTGAAAACGGCTCGAACCTCTGCTTCTCCAAGGGACTCTTCTACAAGTTCTGGTTCCAGGAGACCTTCCATGGCCAACTGGATGTCCTCCAGCAACTTGTAGATGACGTCGTAGTCGCGAACGTCAACACTGTTGGCGTCAGCCGCTCGTTTTGCACCTGACGCCATCGACGTGTTGAAGCCCACGATCACAGCGCCCGAGGCTGCCGCTAGATCGACGTCCGTTTCTGTGACTTCACCAGGTGCGGACAGCAGGACACGGACCTGGACCTCGTCCTTCGGTAGCTGTTCAAGCGAACCAAGGATCGCTTCCACACTGCCTTGAACATCGGCCTTGAGGATGAGATTGAGCTCTTTGAGCTCGCCCTCTTTGGCCTGTCCAGACATGGCCGTGAGTGACACGCGACGTGAGGCCATCTGTTGCGCCAGACGACTCGCACGGGCATCGGAGGCACGATCGCCGACGACAGCGCGTGCTGACTTCTCATCTGGATAGACCTCAAACTCATCGCCTGCCGTGGGCACTTCGCTGAAACCAAGTGCTTCGACAGCACAGGAAGGACCGGCTTCTTTCAAACGGCCGCCTCCGTCATCCACCATGGCGCGCACTTTGCCGAGAACTGGGCCTGCGGCAAGCACGTCGCCAGTGCGGAGCGTGCCGTTTTGGACCAGCAAGGTGGCCACAGGACCTTTGGCCTTGTCGAGATGGGCCTCGATCACGGTGCCTTTTGCGAGTCGATCGGGGTTGGCTTGTAGATCCTCAACCTCGGTCACGAGGAGGATCATTTCAAGCAACTTGTCGATGTTTTCTCCGCGAAGGGCACTGACGGGAACCATCACCACATCGCCTCCCCAATCTTCCGCCAGCAGGTTCTGTTCAGACAGTTCCTGTTTGACGCGATCGGGGGAGGCTCCCTCCTTATCGATTTTGTTGATGGCTACAACAACCGGCACTTCTGCCGCTCGTGCATGACTGATCGCCTCCAAGGTCTGAGGACGCACGCCATCGTCTGCCGCAACCACCAAGATCGCAACGTCAGTGACTTTGGTGCCTCGAGCTCGCATGGCGGTGAACGCCTCGTGCCCTGGAGTGTCCAGGAAGGTGAGCCTTTGAGGGGCGTCGTTGTGCTGAATCTCGACTTGATAAGCACCAATGTGTTGGGTGATTCCACCGGCTTCTCCAGCGGCGACGCGGGCTTGGCGGATCGCATCGAGAAGGCTCGTCTTGCCGTGGTCGACGTGACCCATAACCGTGACAACGGGTGGACGGCGAATGAGATGAGCTCGGTCTTTCTCTTCGATCATCTCGACGGTCTTCTTGGCCGCCTCTTCGACATCGTCCTGAAGCACAGGAACACCGAATTCCTGGGCCACAGCCTCAATGGTTGGCATGTCCAAGGTCTGAGTAACCGTGGCGATGACACCCTTGAAGAACAGAGATTTGATGATTTCTGAGCTTTCGATGCTGAGCATGTCAGCGAGCTCTTGGACCGTCAGATTGTCCTCTGGGACCACGATCATCTCGGGACGTACCTGTTTGGCCTCCCTTGCTGCACGGAGTTCCATCGCGCGACGACGCTGACGCTGACGTGCGGTTTCCTTACGCCGCTTCCTGATCGCTGCAACTGGCTTGGGCGCTGGCTTGTGCTTAGTTCTCGGCTTGGAAGGACGGGCCAAGCTGGCGGAGAGCACCATCGCCTGGCGTTCTCCAGCAAAGCC
>JAAEPE010000199.1 GCA_024222395.1 Myxococcales bacterium | reverse complement strand
CTCGATGTGCCATCCCGGCCTTCCCTTGCCCCACGGGCTGTCCCACGTCGGCTCGCCCGGCTTGGCGGCCTTCCAGAGCGCAAAGTCGCACTTATGCCTCTTCTCCCCGGAGACTCCGTCTCCCTCGTTCGCATTTCCGGACTCTTCAGACAACGCAGACCCGACTGCCCATGGATTCAGCTTTCCGTACGAGTGCCCGGCCTTGGTGAACGCCTGCGTATCAAAGTACACCGAGCTGTTGGCCTCATACCCCAGCCCGTTGGCCACAATCGTCTCGATGTACGCCACGATCTCCGGGACGTATTCCGAGACACGCGTGAGCACGGTCGGCGGGCGCACGCCCAGACTGTCCATGTCCGACATGAACTCTTTCTCCCACTTGGACGCGTGCGCCCTGAAAATCTCCTGGTCCGTGACCGACGCCTTCTTCTCCTTGTCCAGGACCGCCGCGAGCGCGTCCTTCGCAAGCTCCAAAACCTTTTCTCGATCCAAGCTTCCGCCTGACTCCATGCGCTGAAGCTCCCCCAACGCGGCGCTCGCCTTGTCCAACAGCAGCCGCTCCGAATCTGCCGCCTCCCGTAACGATGACAGCATCTTCTCGTT
>JAAEPE010000198.1 GCA_024222395.1 Myxococcales bacterium | reverse complement strand
TGTAGTCTCCGATGTCGGCCATCAGAGTAGCTTGGGCGAGCATGCCGCAGTGCTCCATGTCGCTGTTGGTGATGTCGCCCTTGAGGTTGTCAAAGGAGATCATCCGCTTTTGGATGTGCTCGGGGAAAGCGAATCGCCAGGCGTAACAGTTGCCGAAGGCGTCGAAGAACACACCACCCATACCTGCTTTTGCTGCGTCCCTGGCCCCCAAGAGAGAGGGGTCCTGGGACACTAGCTCGGCAAAGTGGGTAGGTCGGTTTCCCAGGCTCGCAGCGAGAGAAGCGAAGGCGTCGATGTGGGAACGAAGCGCTTGGTTGATGCGGATACGGCCGTCTGAGGCTCGATTGAGGGCCACTTGGAGGGCACAGAAGAGTCCGATGGAGCCGGGTATCGCTTGGGAGACGAACCGAAGTTGGCCTAGGATGCGTCTCCATCGTTTCTCCGATACGCGAGAGGTGGAGGCCAGGAACCTGAAGATTTCCGCTAGGATCGCTTTACGGTGGGGAGGCAGCTCGATGGTTTGGCGTTGGAAGTCCAGGATCCAGCCTAGGATGACCTTTCTGGGGCACCAACTGGCGTCGCCCTGGCGTATCTTCTTGAGAGAGGCTGCTTCGTTTCGGTTGACGTCTCCGGGTGCGGGCTGATCCAATACCTCGTCGATGGCGTGGAGCAAGTGGTCTCTTTGGGAGTTCAGTCGGCGTTGGCCACCTTGTCCGAGCTGGATGAAGTCGTCCACGAAGACATCGGTGTGATTGACGGGGCGGTTCAGGCAACAGTTCGAAGGGGGCGCCATAGGTTCAGGTTGCGCTGGCAAGGGTGACACGCCGGGCGCGGCCGCGAGTAGGGTGTCGGCCTCGGAGCAGGCTGGTTCGCGAGGAGCGGGCACACCGGGGCGAGAGAGTTCGTCGAGTTGTTGGCAAGCTTCCGAGAGGCGGTGCTTGGGCGCGTCGAGAGGCGAGGACTTGAAGCGTGCGTTAGCCAGGTCGCAGATCGTCTCGGACATGGTCGAGAAGGTCGGAGGGGACTCCACCCAGCCCATGGTGCAGGCGAGCGGAATGGCGACAAGAGGGGGCTCTCCTTCATACCGAGGGAGGAGCACGGCCAGACGTAGGCAGCCTTTGGGCTTCAGGTAGAGGCGGTAGAATCCATCCTTGAGGTCATTCTTGTTGGCTCTCACGGGTCCGAACTTGGGGTTTGCGTGCCTGCCGTAGTACAAGATTCTCGGCAAGGTTCCGCCAAACTGCATGGCCTCGGGAGGTGAGTGCGGGATAGTGGTTTCGTTGATGGATCCCCAGGGCCAGTCCCAGGAGTGGTCGCAGAGGAGGCGAGGCTTGCGGTCTCTCTCGTCCTTGACGGCGGAAGGGGAGAACATAATCGGGAGGTGACGGACGTCATCGTAGGGCAGGACGACCCATTGCTTGTGATCGATGAACTCGGCCATCTCGTCTCGGACAAACGCAGCGTGTTGCGTGGCTGAAGGGTGGCAGCCACGGCGGATGCACTCGTCCTTCTGGTCGGCGGACCAAGGGGGAGAACTTGTATTGACAGGCACTCCTTCGTCTCTCCATCGTTGGAGCAATTCGGCGGCAGGGTGGTTGATATCTCCAACGGTAGGGGATAGGTAGGATCGGTCCTTGAAGTCACGTAGGAAAGCCTCCCAGGAGCCAGCTTGGCGGAAGGACTTGGACAAACGCTCGACTAACGTACCTAGTCTATCATTTCGCATTTGGACGGGGTCACATCTCCTATTTGGGTTATTGCTAGGACGAGAGGCCTTGATACTCGAAGGTCTCACAGCGCTAGTGGCAGAGGAGTCAGGGAACGTCACCTGCAGTCGTCGTTTGGTAGGGGGCATAAGGGCTCTGGCGAGTGGCTTCGACGCACTAGCTGGGAGCGACACGGATGGTTTCTGGACAGGGAGGCTCGCTCTAACGCTGGCCCGACGGGAGGGGACAGGACGAGAGCGAGGTTTCACCGAAGGCACTTGGCCAGGAGGAGTCGACGATGGGATGGTAGACTTGCTCGAAGGACCGGACGGGCCGTAAGGCAGCATTCCGAAGTGCTTCGGTGGGAGAGACGGGAGCGTAGGTAGGACGGGGCTCGCTCCCTTGTAGCCCCTGAAACGGACTCAGTCCTGAGACGGAGCCACTCCACAGGTGTCCAACAACCCGTGGAGGCTTTGTACGACCCCAGGGGGGTAGCGCACATGCTGCTTCTTGCGCTTGCAGCCAGCGGAGCACTCCCCCTTGAGGGCCCAGGTCAGGCAGACCTCTTTGCCTTTGTACTTGGGAATGGTGGGGTTGTGCCCTTCCATCATCTGGGAGATGGAGGGGCATCCACAGGACGCATAGCGGGACACGAGCTTGTGGTTGGCGAAGTTGTTGGTCACGGAGACCATACCGGCTTGGGAGCGAGGAGAGCTGTCGGGTTCTTGGAGGTCGCGGATATTCTTCAAGGGATTCCGAGGGGCGGACGCAAGCTGGTACCAGGCAGCGGGCAAGGCGGAGAGGCGGTCGTACTGCTTGACATTC
>JAAEPE010000197.1 GCA_024222395.1 Myxococcales bacterium | reverse complement strand
TTCGACAGGTCGGATTTTTTTCGATCGATCGCGATCCAGAATCTGGAGGTGGTATCGATTCCTCGTTCTTCATTCATTCATTCATTCATTCATTCATTCATACGTTCGTTTGCCTTGCTTGATCTGCGCGCAGAGCATTTGCTCCTCTGTTGTCCTCGCGGGCGTGGTGGTCGTCATATACCGAGTGGCATCAAAGGGGTGGATTGGTCGGTGTGTCCATGATCTTCGCTGCGGCCCTGGCTGCGGCCCTGGCTGTCTGTCTCGGGTTGGCACTGGGTCGTCGTGCGGGTGGCACGTGTCTCTTTGTGCTGGTGCGTTGGTTTGTGTGTGTCCTGGCACGCTTCCTCTTCTTCCTCTTGTGCTGCACCGGACGATGGTTGCCCGGCTCCACTCGATCGCCTCACGCGCCTCGCTCGCCTCACTTGGGTCGATTCGTTTCGCGCAGGGGTCTGGTGGACACACGGCCGAGATGGTGCAGCTGCTCAAGGGCATGTTGTCGTCGGGGGACGGGGAGAGGCTACGGCGCGGGTTTCGGCGGGTGTATGTGGTGGCCAAGACGGACGCGCTGAGTG
>JAAEPE010000196.1 GCA_024222395.1 Myxococcales bacterium | reverse complement strand
GTACCGCCGGCTTCACCGTCGCCAATGCAGAGAGCGACCTGCTCTTCTTCCTCAGGGGTTGGGGGACGGTCATCTTCACCACCGCCGCCGCCATTGTCGCTTGGGTAGCCACCGTCGGTGATGGTGCCAGTGCATGCAGCCCCCGAAGTAACGGAGAGAGCGAGAAGTGCGGTTAGGAATATCGTTCCGAGTTTCATGGTGATGCGTTTTCGGTCCGGTGGGACCTCGTCACTACAGAAGCACAATGTGAGCCAAGCCGGTATTCGTGATTTCAGTGAGTTAGGGGGATATGGATCTCTGGATAGCCGGGCTCTATTGGCCCCACTGCGGGGCAGTCCCCACCTTGTCGCGGGAGTAGCGTCGCCACAGCCTCGAATGTGCCTTCCTCAATGCCACAGATCGAGCCGGCCGTGTCGCGAAGGCTCGCTCAATCAAAAACACTGTGTTCACGGACCGGAGCGTTGCCTTATGGTATCGGTAGGCCGCCCGATATGATGTACCAAGCGAATCTAGACAAAGCGGGAGACACTCCCTTGAAACATACCAACCAACTTCGTGCGACTCTTCTCGCATCTCTTGCCGTGGGCGCACTTGGGGCCTGTGGTGTTGACGCGACCGACGTGCCCTCGGATGCGAATAATACCGATGCTGCTCCGCTTGCAGACAGCGCCGGCACCGTCTTGCCCCTAGAGAACTACGAGGTGGCCGGCAAGGTTCTGGACTACTTTGCTGTTCCCGAGATTGCGGTTGCCGGAGCTGCAGTCGTCACCGAAGGCGTGAACCCCGCCATTAGTGCGACCATCGATGGAGACGGCGTCTACAGCATGGAAGTCTTGGCGAATAGTCTCTTCTATCTAACGTCTTCGGCCACAGGCTACGTTGCATCGCGAAGTGGAGCCCTTCAGATGCTGGCCTCGGCAATCGTGCGCGACCAATACATTGCTTCCACCGAGGGCGTTGCTCGCCAGTACACCTCTGTAGGCGTCGCCCAAGAAGCGGGCAAGGGCATCGTCATGGTGGACCTTCGCGATGGAGATTCACTGCCGATTGTCGGCCTAGCCGCAGCTAGCCTCTCGCTTGGCACTATCGAGGAGCCGGGGACCTCTGTTTCGACTCCATTCTTTGTCGAAGCCGCTGGCAGCGATCTTTCACCAAGTGCTGCCACTCCGGTGAGCGCCTTGGACAACTACACCATCGAGGGGGCGCCAAAGGAACTCGATTTTCGCCGCGCCCGAGCTGGTTTCCTGAACGTCGATCCTGGTGAGTACAACGTCACTGTGACGCTTCCAGCAGGAGGCACTCAAACCATTTTCGTAATCGTTCCAGACGATGGTGTTTCTTTCGTCACGTCGAACCTCAATGGTGATGGTCGCGGTGACCCGACGATCGTCTTGGATGCCGAGAGTGCGCTCGGCTATACCGAGGACATTCATCCGATCTTGCAGACGGTTGCGCGAGGCGGTGATGGATGCGCGACCTGCCACGTAGCAGACTTCTTCTTACCATTTGTCGGCGACGCGGAAGCAACCCTCGCGCTCCTGCAAATGGACGCACTGAGCCCTGCAGGTACGCCGCGTATTGACCTGAGTGACCCCGTAGCATCGCCGCTCTTGCAGAACCCTGTGTACGAGGATGTTCCGAATCATCCAAACGTGTTTTGGACGATCAACTCCAACCACTACCGTGGCATTCTGGCTTGGATTGAGCAAGGTGCGCCGCTCTTGCGGGCTGACGCTGTATTGCCGTAGCTGTATTGCTGCGGCGTTAGTGGCGGCCTGCCCCGTTCTCAGCGGAACATGTAGACGGCGCCGCTAGAGTAGGCATTGTCGTTGTCTTGACCATCAATGCCCGTCCTATCCGGATACTGGATCCGTCTATGATACCGCAGACATGAAGCAGGTCGCCGTGACGCGGATCAGCGAAGTCTGCGGAGGATCCGTCTAGTGTTTCCGCCATGGCAATCGGCTCCTATCACTTCATCGTGGCGATGGTCGCCGCGTGGCTGAGCCGAGAACAAGAAGCGGTCATTGACTACCTCAAAGAGGAAAACAAAGTCCCCCGAGAGCAGCTCGGTGGCAAGCCCCTTCGGCTCACCAATGCACAGCGCCGGCGACTGGCGCGAAAGGGCAAGCTCGTCGGGCGACGGGGCCTCCGTGAACTCGGCTGCATCGTGGCTCCTGAGACGATTCTGTGTACGCACTCGCCGCCAAGCTCCCAAGACTTGCTTTCGAATGCCGAACTCTTCTGCGATCTTCGTGACTGGTCGCCCACGAGCCTGTTCTGCGCGAGCGAAATGCACACAGAAGCGGCGACATGCACTCCGTAAGGGTTGCGCACTTTTGCCCAACGTCGCACGAGAGAGGGGGGGCCGACACTCTCTGCCAAGGCACCTCAGGCTTCGCTGTAAGGATGACGCCAAAGATGACTGGGAGTTTGACGTGAGCGTCAGATACGGAGGTGGAAGGCTAGGTACCCCTACGGCGCTGCTATTGCCAGCAGAGACGCCCGAGGCGCGATTCCAAATCGATAGGACTCAGTATCTCAGGCGTCACCGGAAAGCTCCGCCCATGCCCGAGGTGCAGCATCTTCCAGCCGCTTTCGTGCCGCAGGCAGTGACTTTCGAAAGTGCTTGGCCATCTTCTTAGATAGTGCGTCGACGGCGTCTTGGATGGCGCCGGGATAGAGTTCTGCCAGGGCTGCACAGAGCACGCTTGCCTGGTCGATGTCCTTTTCTGACTTTGGTCCACGTCCGGTACGCAGTTGCGAGACCACCAACTTGTGGACAGCAAAGCGTTCGGGGATTGGTATGCGTACAGAGCAACATCCTTCTCGGGCCATCACCACGGACGCTTGGGACTCTTTGAGAAGATACCCTAGGTAGGGAAGGGCGGTGGCGTGCGCCTGGAGCTCAGGGACGGCGACTGTGGGAAACGTCTCGTTTGGGGACGGTGCTAATAGGTCGACGTGGAATCGCCCTTTCCCTTTCTGCTTGAATGATGTTGCTGGTTCCATTCTGTTGAGGGACGGGATTTCTACAAAATCGACGCCCGACTCGCGAAGGATCTCGAGTAGACCTTGACTGGGAAGTTTCTCGAAGGCGAGCGCTTCTCGCCGAGCGATGTCGATATCCTCCGTTGCGTAGGGAGTCGCTCGAACCCCCATGCGGTTCAGGATGACTCCGTAGGCGTGTGAGCCTATGAGCATTCCGCCTGCCTCGAAGACACCATGGTTGTGCAAGGCCGCGATTGTGCTGTAGGTCTTCGCATCTACTAGATTGAAACCTTCACGTCCGAGCATTCGCAGGGTAGGGACCAAGTCCTTCGCCTCCGCAATTCGGCCTCGCATGGCATCTGCAGAAGCTTCAGCATCATCAGAGCCAATAGGACCAGCTAGGTACGTCTCTCGCGCTTTGCGATCACCATCGAGGAATTTGTGAGCGAAGTACGCAAAGCCCCCTGCGTTTCTTCGTGTGATGACCGAGCCGGCAGTGCCTAGAAACACTTCGTGCTGCTGCAGTGCGAAGGTTTCAATGTCGGCCAGCTCCAGGCTCAACGCTCGGCTGTGATGGACAAACAGCTTGGTTTTGTTGAAGGTCATTGTATCCACTGAAAACTAGAGTATGTGGATACTGTAAGGTTTGTATCCACAGGAAACAAGATTCTGTGGATACATGCCGTCGCCTGGTCCGAGCCACGAAGCGCGGTCGCTCCGCCCAGTCGCTCACCTTACTCGCCGCAGTATCTCTGAAACCCTCGGCCGATGGGCAGGCCCTGAGCCAACATGGTGCAGGCGAACGATACCGTCAGGGTCGATGAGTACATCGCCTCCGAGCTGATAAGGATCGGCTTCTGATGGGCGCACTCGCCTTCCTCGGAGAAGGAGGCGCGCGCAGACCAACCATGTCCTCGGGCCCCACACGTTCCACCACGTGCCGCGGAGCATGCCGTAGGCCCGGTAGAGGCTCCGGCCTTCGTCGATAACGACCGGCCAGCCAAGCTTCGTGTCTTCGACGTATGTCTTGGCCATTGGACCCGCTTCGAAACTCACCACCAGCACGCTGGCGCCGCGATCGGCCAGCTCTTGTTCCCGCTGTCGCAACTGCGACAGGTGCTCACGGCAGGGCAGTCAACCCAGGTGCCGGTGAAAGACAAGGAGCAGCCATGTTCCGGCGTGGTCTTCGAGGTGATGCTCATCCCCCGCCGCATCCGGCAAGACAAATGATACCGCTCTGGTTCCTTCGAGGTTCTTGGCCATCGCTACTCGTTCCTACGTCGCCAGACTCTTGGTAGTAACGCGGCCCACTATCGCTCTCGACGCTCATGAGATTGCAGCGGCCCACTTGATACTATAATACTCCGAGTCAGAGCTGGTGCTAGACCATCGAGCGAAAAGAATGACCGAGGATGATGAGTTCTGATTCTTCGAGTGCAAGGCGCGAATGAGGATTTTGCCTGGGCAAATGACGAAATGAGCAACGCTGCAATCGGGAAAGCAGGACCATTAGACCGATCATTGTTTACGCTCGGCGGTCTAGCCTACGCCGATTTGGTGCTTGTTCGGGCCCGGCGTGGTCACGAGCTCACGGAGCGCCATGGCTTCCGCATCACGAATCATCTGACCACTGTCTCGTTGAGCCTCTGAGACGCTTCGTACTTCCGCACTTCCGCACTGTCTCGACGGATTTGTGCGCGCTGCAAGTCCAGAACGTGGCAGAAGACGCGGTTTTCGATTTCGCTTGTCGGATGCTCAAACCGAAGCCCAAGGGTGGTTGTTCCCGCTCGACCAGCTCCTGTTCGGACGATGGTCGCAAACGTGACAATCGCGCTGGTCCCGGTCGGAAGCCAGCAGTCGAGATGCGCGCCCGATCTGAGTGTGGCGCTGCTCTCCAACTGCATGCCACCGCCGCTCAGGCTCTTGCAAATTGCATCAGCTACCTCGGCGCCATTACAACGCAAAGCTCAAAACGAAAATTGGCATGGCATGAGAGAGCATGTGCGCGGTGTTTGGTGCGCCGTAGCTTCGGTGAGCGGGGACGGGGATGTTCGCGTAGTGCGCTTTGCCGAATATGTTTGCAGTAGTCTCATGGAAGGTCTTTCTTCCATATCCTCATCAACCCAACTGCACGCATCGACCGGCTTCAGGCGATCTGTAGAGGCGAACATAACCGTGACGATCGGTTAAGCGCCTGCAATCGTTGAGAGATATCGGCTTCCCTTGGAACATCACCAGGGCACTCGCGATTTGTGAGTTGCAGTGGAGACCTATGCTACCTTCCGAACGATGACCGATATTGAGGCGACTACATCTGCGCGCATTGAGGCGGCTCTTGGGCTGTGAAGGCCCTTGGTTCACTTGAGGAGTGCATCATGTCCATTCTGTGGCAGGGCGAGCCCATGGCAGTGCGTTCGGTTATGGCCAATCTCAAGAAGAAGCTGGCCTATACGACGGTCATGACGACTCTCGACCGTCTCTACAAGAAGGGCCTTCTCGCTCGAGAGCTTGATGGCTCAGCCTTTGTCTATCGCGCTAGACTCTCTCGCGACGACTTTCATCGCAAGTTGGTGGAGGAGACTGTTGGCGGCCTGCTCGAAGAGTCTGCTGCATCCGTGCTCGCCGCCTTTGTCGATACGGCAGCGGAAGTAGATGAGGACAATCTCAAAAAGCTCGAGGCACTCATCGCCGAGCGAAGGAAGCGCAAGTAGCCAGTGGCCCTTGGCAGCATCATCGGTTTCGGCCTGGTATTCGTCCTAGTCGCGTGGACTGGCTCGGCCGTAGCTAGCCTTACCCTCTCGCTCTTCGCTGAGCGTCTCAGAGGGCAGGGGGCCGCAGGGGAGAAGCGAGCTGCGGAGCTTGCCTTGGTGCTTCCTCCACTTCTCGGCGTTGTTGTTGCCGCGTCTCTAGCCATGTACTCCGTGTTTCCCGGTTTGCTCGGTGGAGTCGACCACTGCGACACCCATGGGCATCACCTGCATCTCTGTCTCGTTCACGGCGGTGAGTGGTCTAGTCGGGCATGGGCTGTGGCCCTAATCTCGGGTCTCTCTGCACTTGCATTCGTACGCGCGGTACAACTCATCGAAGCCACCTTGCGGGGGCGTCGGCGGCTGCAGGCGATCGAGCGCTCCTCAGAGCGAATCGAAGACGGCGAGGTACCGGTCTTCCGGGTACCGTCAAATCGCCCGTTCTGTTTTGTAGCCGGTTTAAGGTCGCCGCGTATCTTTGTTGCCAGTTCTCTGTGGGATGACAGTTCCGAGGAAACGCGCATGGCGATGTTGGGCCACGAGAGAGGCCACATTGAGAACGGTGATATTGGGCGATCGACCGTGCTCTCATTCTCTTCGCTCTTCGGTGCCCCCATTCTCGCTTCACAGTTCAAGCTTCTGTGGGCCGATGCAGCGGAGCGCCTGTGTGATCGCATCTCGGCTGACAGCTCGGGTGATTCCACCACCCTCGCCTCCGCGCTGGTCAATATTGTCCGGCTTCCGCAATCGCTGGTCGGTCTCTCCTTTGTTCCTGAGGCCGGATCTGTAGAGAATCGCGTCGTTGCGATCCTCACACAAGAGCGTACGGGGCATGCAATGGCAACAAGACTCTTGCGCATTGCTGTGGCTCTTGTCGCGGCGGTCACGATTACATCAGCGGTCCTTGCGGACCCACTACATCACGCACTAGAGAGCCTCTTCGGGCTCGTCTAAGGTGAGCATGAGGATAGTTGCAATGGTTATATCTTTGTTAAGGGTTCTACTATGACTGGTAGTAGAAGAGTTCTGGGGATGGCGATACTCGCAGGCCTGCTGGGGCTTGCCCCCGGTGCTGCTGCACATGCACAGGAGGCGCTCACTGTCGAAGAGTTTCGCATCAGGATTGAAGGCAAGCTTCCTGAGCTTGCACGCTTTGAGGCCGATATACTCAGTGCCGAAGCGGACGTTGCTGAGGCCCAGGTGCTGCCCTCGATGAGTCTGAGCTACGAGCGAGAGGAGGTCTTCACCGATGGCGAGGGGATAGCGCTGACGGACGCTCTTACCCTCGGATGGTCTTTGGACATCTCAGGTAGACGCAAGCACCGCACCAAGAGTGCTGAAGCCCGTGTCAAGTCTGTTCAGAAGAGTGCCGAGTACGGAGAGCAGAGCGTGACAATAGGTGCTTTGCGAGTCTACTACAGGGCAGCTTACGCAAGGCTTAGGGCCGAGAGTTTGGAGGGGCAACGCTCCCCACTCGAGGCTCTGGTTGAGAGACTAGAGAATCGAGTGCATGAGGGAGACGCCTCGGGCTATGACCTCGCTCGCTTTGAATTGCAGCTCTCCGAGCATGACGACGCTCTAACAGACGCTAAGATCGAACTCGCTGTCGCGCAAGCGGAACTCGCAGCATTGCTGGGTGCCCCTGGCACCCGATTCGTCGCGTCGAGCAGCCTTCCATTGCCGATAGTGCCGGTCGAGGCGGGCAGTCTCGATGGGGCAAGGCGAGACGACATGCTCGCGACGAGGCATGAGGAGCAGGGCGGACGAGCCCTAGTTAAGGCCGCCTCGCAGTGGTGGATTCCCCAATTGGACTTGTCAATTGGCTATCTGAATACGGACCTTGGGCCGGGCAGTGGTCCGGGCGCAAATGTTGTGCAGGGGTACACCGGCATGGTTTCTGCGTCGATTCCCGTGTTCTCGAAGGGGAGGGCGGAGCGGAAACGCGGCGAAGCTCAGATTCGCCGTGCTCAGGCTACGCGCAAGATTCTCGAGCGTCGTATCAGCACCGAGATCGAGTCGGCACGCACCCGGCTCACCTCGCGTATTGAGCAGACTCAGAAGTTCAAAGAGCGACAGCTGGTTCGAGCTTCCGAGTTTGCAAAGAGGACAGAAGCGGCATATCAGGGCGGCGAGGCATCGGCTCTAGAATTGCGTGATGCCTACACCAATGCTTCTGCTGCACAGCTGCGGTTCATCGATCTGCGCTATCAGTGCGGACTCGCCGAACTCGCCCTTTGGAGCGCTACCGGAGTTTCTTCTACAGGAGTATCAAGATGAAGTTGGCAATTCTCTGTATCGCGAGCATGGCAATCGCCCTCGGTTGCAATAGTGGCAGTCACGGCCATTCACATGGCGCCGATAACGGCGAGCATGGCGCCGCGGAAGAACTCCCCGGGGAGTCTGTCACTCTGTGGACGGAGAAAGCAGAGCTCTTCATGGAGTGGGGCCCGCTCATCGTTGGGCGCGAGTCTCGCTTCTTGGCTCATATCACCGATTTGACGAACGCAAATCGCTTCACGGCAGTTGTGGAAGGCGAGGTGGTCGTGACGATATCCGTAGGGAGCAAGGCGGTGAAGGCCAAGGTTCCCGAGCCTGCTCGACTTGGAATCTTCATTCCCGTGCTAACGCCGGATACCGCGGGCAAATGCTCGATGAGTTTGGCGCTCCAGTCGGCAAAGGTCAGCGAGACATTCGCCGTGGCCAATTGCACCGTCTACCCGGATGTGGCTACTGCTCGCTCAGCTATCAAAGATGATGAGACCCGTGGTGAGATTGGCTTTCTAAAAGAGCAGCAGTGGCCGATCGAATTTGCTACCGCGGAATCTCGCAAGCAGTCCATTGTGCCAAGCAAGACGGTCAATGCGACCATCAGAGTTGTGCCTGGCCGAGAAGCACGCCTTACGGCGGCTACTGCAGGACGACTGAGTCTAGAGTCCCCCGTTCCGACGGTCGGGAGCCCGGTCAGCAAGGGCCAGCTTCTCGCTCGGATTCAACCAACCATAAGCGCTCCGGGCAGCGTGGGAACGTTGCGCGCCGATGTGGCTGCGGCACGGGCCGAGCACACAGCGGCCAAGGCCGCACACGCAAGGCTCGAGCGCCTAGTCGCAACGGACTCGGTGCCAAAGAGACGGCTGGAGGATGCCGCATCGAACATCGCCGTTATGCAGGCGCGCCTTAGCGCGGCAACGACGAGGCTCTCTAGCTATTCAGCTTCAGCGTCGGGCTCTGCGCGCCCAGGCTCCGGAGCATTTCGCGTGAGCGCTCCGATATCAGGGACGCTCGTTGAGCAATCGGTAACCGAGGGGGAGACCACAGCTGCCGGTGCCGCGCTCTTTAGCATTGTCGACCTCGAAAGGGTTTGGGTCGAGGGGCGAATCTTTGAGCCCGATGTTCCCGCATTCGAGGACAGCAATTCGGCTTGGTTCACGGTCGACGGCAGAGACAACGTCTTTGAAGTGAATGAAGATACGGGGAAACTCATCACCGTTGGCCATGTCCTCGACCCCGCGTCCCGGACGGTACCGGTGATATTCGAAGTACAAAACCCCAATAGGGCGCTGCGGATTGGCCAGTATGCCAAGCTTAGTGTTGCCACGGGTACGCCCGTGCAGGGTCTAGTGATTCCCGAGTCGGCGGTGCTTCAAGATGGCAACCAGAGCATTGTCTTTGTGCACTCCAGCGGAGAAGGCTTTTTGCGGCGCGTCGTTCACTTGGGAACTCGCAGTCGCGGCTTGGTCCAAGTTACCCAGGGGGTCTCCGAGGGCGAGAGAGTGGTCACCAAGGGTGCCTATGACATCAAGCTTGCCTCTTCTGCTGGTGGGGCACCGGCCCACGGCCACGCGCACTAAGGAGCCATGATGTTTCAATCTGCATCGGCTCTCGATCGCATCATTCAATTCTCCATCCAGCGCAGGCTATTGGTTGTGTTGGCATCCGTGGCAATCCTCGTCTACGGCGCCTGGACCGCGCTGCGCATGCCGGTCGATGTCTTTCCCGACCTCACCGCACCAACGGTAACGGTGGTAACGGAGGCCCACGGCTTAGCACCGCAGGAAGTTGAGACGCTCGTTACCTTTCCCATTGAGGCGGCGGTAAACGGCTCGACCGGTGTGAGGCGTGTGCGCTCAAGCTCTGGCACCGGCATCTCCGTTGTCTGGGTTGAGTTTGACTGGGGCATCGACATCTACCGTGCTAGGCAGATCGTTGCAGAAAAACTGCAGGCGGCTCAGTCGCAATTTCCCGAGGACATGGGGATTCCCACGTTGGCGCCGATTTCCTCGGTAATGGGAGAAGTTCTCTTCGTCGGGCTCGCAAGCGATTCCCACTCGCCGATGGAACTGCGCGACATTGGGCAGTGGGAGATTCGTCGGCGACTAAAATCCCTTTCTGGAGTTGCACATGTGATCGTGATGGGGGGCGAGCTGAGGCAATTCCAAGTCTTGGTGAAGCCCGAAAGGCTCCTACAATACAACTTGGCCTTGGCCGATGTGGTGGGCGCAATCTCGAACTCGAGCGAGAACTCGACAGGCGGCTTCATGGTGCGTGGGGCGCAGGAATCCGTGATTCGAGGCTTGGGCAGAGTTAGTTCTGTCGAAGAACTCGCAGGTCTGGTCATCACCGTGAGAGACGGTGTGCCAATCCTCGTGAGCCAAGTTGCCGACGTCCGTATTGGCGCCGCCCTCAAGCGTGGCGAAGGCTCCATCAACGGCAAGCACGGAGTGGTCATTGGCGTTCTCAAGCAGTCTGGTGAGAATACGATTGAGTTGACCGAGCGCATCGACGAAGAACTCGCGGCAATCTCAGAAGGGTTGCCCGAGGGAATGCGCATCGAGCACGATCTTCTTCGTCAGGCCGACTTCATCGAGACCGCTGTCGACAACGTCTCTACCGCCCTGCGTGATGGCGCCATTCTTGTCGCCCTCATTCTCTTTCTCTTCCTGTGGAACTGGCGCACTACCATCATCTCCCTAACGGCCATGCCTATGTCTCTTGCGCTGGCGGCGATTGTCATGAGCATCGCCGACCTCACGATTAACACCATGACGCTGGGCGGGCTGACCATCGCCATTGGCGCAATCGTGGATGATGCGATCATCGATGTAGAGAATGTATATCGCAGACTCCGAGAGCGGCAGTCGCAAGGCGTAGATGCGGAGCACAGCTCCGACTACGTCATCTTCAAGGCTTCAAGAGAGATTCGCGGCGCCATTGTCTTTGCGACTCTCATCGTTGGTCTTGTCTATTTGCCGCTCTTCTTTCTGGGAGGGGTGGAGGGGCGCCTCCTTGTTCCTCTTGGCGTGTCCTACCTGGTTGCACTCTTCTCCTCACTTGCTGTTGCCCTCACGCTTACACCAGCACTGTGCAGTTTCGTGCTCGGGGGCGTTCGTGACCTGCCTGAACGCGAGAGTGCTCCGGTTCGCATCCTTAAGCGTATCTATGCCGCGCCACTGCGGTTCTCTCTCAGACGCCCATGGGTGGTGGTTGCGGGCTCAACGGCTCTCTTGGCCGCGACCCTGGCCCTCGTCCCGTTCCTAGGGCGAACCTTCCTGCCGGAGTTTAACGAGGGCGCCCTCGCGGTGAGTGCCGTGACGTTGCCTGGAACCTCCCTTGGGACGTCAGATCGACTTGGGAGGCAGGTAGAAGAAGCTCTGTTGAAGTTCCCCGAGGTCGTATCCACCTCAAGACGAACCGGACGTTCCGAACTCGACGAACACGCACAGGAAATCTATGCCTCCGAGATTGATGTGAGGCTCTCCATGAAGACGCGGAGCAAGGAGGAATTCCTCGAGGCCCTGCGAACGGAGCTATCGAAGGTCTCGGGCATCACCACAACTGTGGGACAGCCCATTTCGCACCGCATCGACCACATGCTTTCGGGGACGCGAGCGGCGATTGCGATCAAGGTCTTTGGCGAAGACCTCGGCGAGTTGCGCGACGTGGCGGAAAAAATCAGGGGAGTCGTTACTGCTGTGGATGGAGCGGTCGATGTTGCAATTGAGCAGTCCTTCGATGTGCCGCAGCTCGCGATTCGGTTCAAGTCTGAAGAACTCAAGCGATACGGCGCGACGCCTGGACAGATGGCGGAAGCTGTCGAGAGGGCCTATACCGGCACAATCGCGACTCATATTGTCGAAGGGCAGCGCTCGCATGGAGTCCTTGTGCGATACGCTGATGCGCACAAAGCTGACATCGAATCCATCCGTGAAACTCTGATCGACACTCCAATTGGAATCAAGGTGCCGCTTCGCATGCTCGCCGAGGTGTACTCTGATGCCGGTCCAAGCACCATCACCAGGGAGAACGCACAGCGCAAGCTTGTTGTCATGGCAAATGTTGGCAACCGTGACCTCGGATCCGTCGTGGACGATATTCGCGAAGCCGTGAAGGAGCAGGTCAAAATGCCCCGCGGCGTCCATGTTGTCTACGGCGGGCAGTTCGAGAGTGAACAGAGTGCCAGAAGGCGGATTACAGCTCTCGGTCTCGGCGTTATTCTAGGAGTGTTCGTGTTGCTTGTGATGGCGCTCGGCTCGGGGCGGCTCGCCGTACTCACTGTGGCGAATCTACCGCTGGCACTCATTGGCGGCATTATCTCGGTCATGTTGGGCGGAGGCGTCCTGAGCGTTGGCTCGCTAATCGGTTTCATCACGCTCTTCGGAATTGCCACACGCAATGGACTGATTCTCATCACCCACTATGAGCACCTCATCAAAGAAGAAGGTGCCAGCTTGGCCGAGGCGGTTCAACGTGGTTCGATGGAGAGGCTATCGCCCGTACTGATGACAGCGCTATCGGCCGCACTTGCGCTGGTTCCGCTAATCATGGCGGGAAAGCAGCCCGGCAACGAGATCCAGTCACCCATGGGTATCGTCATTCTCGGCGGGCTCCTAACCTCGACCGCTCTCAATCTCCTAGTC
The DNA here is from genome assembly GCA_024222395.1 of Myxococcales bacterium. Lineage (GTDB taxonomy): Bacteria > Myxococcota_A > Polyangia > Haliangiales > Haliangiaceae > NORP324. The sequence goes on along the minus strand of JAAEPE010000196.1, from coordinate 334 downwards.
GTGCCAGCCCTCTACTCAAGGTTTGGCAAGAAGGCGCAAGATGACTAGATGTCCTCGGCATAAGTGGTGATCGTCATTCTTCATGCTTTCAGAGGCTTTCCGGTGTAGGTCCAGGAAGATGGTTTCGCCAGGGTGGCGTTGAAATGGTTTATGAAGCTGTTTAGCTTGCTCTTGAGATCATCAAGTGACGTAGAACTGCCGCGCTTGAGCACACGCCTAGCCAAAATACTGAACCAGATCTCGACCTGGTTCATCCAAGAACAATGACGGGGCGTAAACTGAAACCGTATTTGGTGTGACACGTCCTCAAGAAATTCGCGCCGAGTTTTCATCG
>JAAEPE010000195.1 GCA_024222395.1 Myxococcales bacterium | reverse complement strand
AGGCTATAAGAATATGTCAAAACTGGTGCTGTACTTAGAGGCCCGTGATTTGGAGATCAACAATGCTGTTGACGAGGAGCAAATGGCCGCGTAGAAGGAACTGAGCCGCTACCGAAAGTTAACAAGCGACGGGACATCGCCCTACGAATCACGAACGAGGCCAGTCCTGCGTCCAACCAAGCTCAAGCAAGATTCGAGGAGGAGCAGCAGCAAGAGCAGGGCGGCGATCGAGTGCCACAGCTCGATGCGCCGCGATGGAGTTGCTTGTTCTCCTTCGCCACGTGTCCCGTCTCGCTCCAGTGAATTTGTGGCCTTCAAGGTGAGGTCGCCCAGAGTCGGATCGAGGTTGGCGGCGAAGGTCGCTTCTGGTCGTGCCTTGATGGCACCACTGCCATCGACGCTAGAGACGTGATAGAGGCCCGGAACTTCGATGCCATCGAGACGGGCGCTCTTGTGTCCTTCTATCTTGTCTCCCTCTAGGACCATGCGCTCGCGGCCCGGGCCGGCGATTTCGATTCGTACATCACCTGCTCCGATGTCTATGGGCACGTAGTCGCCCACTAGTACTTGCTGGTTGGCGCGCTGCAGCGGTTTGGATGCTAGATGGCGAACACTCTGCTGCAAGAACGGCAAGAAGCCTGGATGGATGGCGAGATTGTTCCAGTCGCGATCCAGCGTCGAGCTGAGAAGCATGAGAGTGCCCTTGCCCTGACGCGCTTCAACCAGAGCGGCGGCTCCATTGTCGAATCGTGCGAGGACGCGTCGATTCTTCACTGAGGTCGTCGGGCCAAGCAGCATTACCTGCCAGAAGGACGCGCTGTACAATCCGGGGGCGTCTTTGGCAAATACAGAGAAGACGGGGTGTTCAAGCTCAAGCTTGCTAAGACGCAGCTCGGCTTGTGGGCTTCGTTTGCGTCCTCGCCGCAAGTCGAGAGCACTGCGTAGCTCTTGCGCAAGCAAGGGCCCCATCGAGCGGTTGTAGCGATCCGCATCCACACTATCTCCCATGGAGACGAGCAAGCCGCCGCCCGCCAGTACCCATTCGGAGAGTGCTCTGACCTGTGCCCCGGGCAAGACGGGAACGTTAGCGAGAATGATGACGTCGTAGTCCGAGAGGGTGAGGGGGCCAAGGTTCTCCGGCGTTGCCCTGGCGATGATCGTTCCACTATCCGACCTGTCGCCAGGCCTGAGTGCCGCCTCGACGTAATAGAGTTCGTCCTCGTGGCGAACGGCTCGGGCATCACCATTGACGAGGAGAACAGAAACCTCGTCACGAGCGTTGGCAACGACGTAGCGAATGTTATCGGCCTCTAGCGCGTCGTCTTGCAACTCCACCTGGATTTCGGCTGTGCGCACACCCTCGCTTAGGCTGGCGGAGAAGCGTTTGTTCTTGCTCTCGTGCGGCGCGAGACTGACTTCGCCACGGGCGACGATTTCATCTCCGACTCGCAGCGAGAGATGGGCTACCTGCGCTGTGTCTCCAAAATTGGAGACTCTGGCAGTGATGCGGAGACCGCGACTTCCGATGGAAGTGTCCGTCGACACTTCGAGGTCTGTGACTGCTAGATTCTCCAGCGAGGCCTTCTTTGAAGGGCTCAGAACACGAACCCCAATATCCGCTGGAGCCTCAAACGCCGTAGGGAGGGTCGCTTCGGTGGGCGCCACGAGCAAGAAGATGCTCTTTCTCTCGTGGCCCGCGCCCGCGAGTAGGGCGAGGGCTCGTTGCAGCGCTTGATCCCCCCGCGCCTTGCGATAACTGAGGGGGGTGGAGTTGAGAGTTTCTCTAAGTCCAAGGTGATCCCGCGAAAGCTCCTCCTTGCCCCCACCCGTTGTTGTCAGCACTGCCACATCAGCTTCTGGACCGAGCTGAACAAGGAGCTGAGAGGCACTCTCGAGGGAGCGAGAGAGCAGCGTCTGGCCGTCTAGTTCGTAACCTGCGGCGGCGCTATTGTCTATGATGAGCACAGCGGCTTGGGGCCCCTGCGCAACCTTTGGCCCCAGGCTCCTACACGATGTGTAGGGGCGAGCCAAGATGATGGCGGCGACCATGCAAATCAGCATTCGAAATGCCAAAAGCAGAACTTGTCTGAACATGAGTCGCTTTGCTATGCGCTTATCGGTTCCCAAGAGGAAGTCGAGGGCGGCAAAGGGCACGACCTTGGCCTTGCGCCGTCCCTGGAGGTGTATGGCGATGGGAATCATGGCTCCAAGGAGACCGAGGAGCATGAGCGGAGAGAGGAAACTCATGTTGCTTGGCCTCTGGGCCTTTGCGAAGAACTACCGGCCACCCCGGCTCTCTCTGCAAGAAAACCCAGCAGGACCTCTTCGAATGGCTGGTCCGTACACACTCGGTGGTATTCGATTCCTTGACTAAGGCACTGCTGCTCGCAGTGCTCAAGGAATCCCTTCATCTTCTCTTGATAGATACGCCGTATAGAGGCCGGGTCCACTAGTAGCCTGCCATCGCCTTCAAGTGACTCGAAGATGCTCAGCCCCTCAAAGGGGAAATCGAGTTCGTCTCGATCTAGAGTGTGAAAGAGCACAACGTCGTGGCCTCGGGCTCGAAGATGGCCCAAGACGGATGGAGCGTCGCCCTCGGTCTCGAATAGATCCGAGGCGACGATTATGAGCCCACGACGCTTTCGGGCAAGCTCAGCGAGGCGCTCGAGAGCGCTGGACAGCACTTCGTCGCCGACTTGTGGGCTATCGCTCACCTCTTCGAGCATCGCTAGGAGTGTGCGCAAATGATCGGCCTTGGCCTTTGGCTGCGCCCAGCGAACGTTCCTTGCATCGCCAAAGATCGACAACCCAACCCTATCTCGCTGGCCGACGAGCAAGTAGGCCAAGGCGCCGATGAGGTTGCAGGCATACTCGCGCTTGCCGAGGCTTCGTCCCACGTAGTTCATCGAGGCTGATGCATCGAGCACCAAGTAGCATGTCAGCTCCGACTCTTGCTCGAACTGCTTGATGTAGTAGCGATCGGCCTTGCCCAAGACCTTCCAGTCGACATGACGAATCTCGTCGCCCTGGCTGTACTCTTTGTGCTCGGCAAACTCTACAGAAGAGCCTCGCAACTTGGCCCTATGTGAGCCGGTGAGAGCACCTTCGACGATGACCTTGGCTCTCAGGGCCAGAGTTTCGAGCTTGGCTATAGCAATAGGGGCGAGGAATGCCATTGGTGAAGTGCCCGTTTGCGAGAACGCCTCGCGCTACGGGCGTTTAGTGCTCTGCAAGAGATGCGAGATGATCTGCTGAGTCCGAATACCCTCCGCCTCTGCCCGGTAGTTCAGAAGTATTCGGTGTTGCAGGATGGGGAGTGCGAGAGCCGCGACGTCGTCGATGGATGCGGCGAATCGGCCTTCGAGAATCGCCCTGGCTTTGCTCGCAAGGATGAGATTCTGCGAGGCGCGGGGGCCTGCGCCCCAGCTTACGTAGTTGCGAACCAAGTCGGTCGCGCCAGGATCTGCAGGGCGACTCCCCCGGCAAAGGGCCACCGCGTATTTGATGACGTGCTCGGCGACTGGCACTCGGAGCACGAGCTGCTGAAGCTGCATGATGCGTTCGGGGGAGAGAACGGGATTGAGCGTTGCTCGATAGTCAGACGTCTGTTGCCGGACAATCTCCTCTTCTTCGCTCTCGCTCGGGTAGGTCACATCGACCTGAAACATGAAGCGATCGAGTTGAGCTTCGGGCAGCGGATAGGTGCCTTCTTGCTCTATGGGGTTTTGTGTCGCGAAGACAGAGAAGGGCAGAGCTAGATCGTAGGTGGTACCTCCCGCGGTGACCTTCTGCTCTTGCATCGATTGCAGCAAGGCCGCCTGGGTCTTTGGTGGGGTGCGGTTGATCTCGTCTGCCAGGACGATGTTGGCGAATAGCGGGCCCTTGATGAAGCGGAAGGACCGCTTGCCTGTGGCCTGGTCTTCTTCGAGGATGTCGGTGCCGGTGATATCAGACGGCATGAGATCCGGTGTGAACTGGATGCGTCGGAAATCGAGATTGAGTGTCTCGGCGAGGGTCGAGATCAAGAGTGTCTTTGCGAGGCCGGGCACGCCGACGAAGAGGCAGTGACCGCGAGCGAAGAGAGCGGTTAGCAAATGATCGATGACCAGGTCTTGTCCGATAATTCGTTTGTGGATTTCCGTTAGGATTTGATTGCGCGCCTGGGCAATCTCTTCCACGGCGGCGAGGTCGCCGCTGGTGGTGCCGATAACTTCGACATCCGTATTCTCCGAAATTGGACTGGGCATTGACGGTGGCAACTATCTAACTTGCTGCAAGTATTCGCAAGCTACTCGCTCACGGCTTGCCGCTTTGTGTTTCAGTTGCTCGTAGCTCTCCGCAAGTCCACAGCGCACCTGAGAGTCGAAGGGGCTGATTCGCAGAGCGAGTTCGAAGGCTACGCTCGCTCCAGCGTAGTCGGAGATAGCCAGACGGGCTGCGCCAAGGGTGGTGGGTGGAACCGGGTCCATTTCGTCTAGGGCAAGCAAAGGCTTGGCCAGCGCGATGGCCTCCTGGTGACGCCCAAGCTCGAGGTATACGCGGCTGAGTTTCGCACCGATCAGTGGATCGCCGGGGCCGCTGTGCTTGAGTGCCTTCTCGTACTCGACCGCCGCCGCCGCCGGTTTGCCGCTGGCCCTGAGCATGCCCCCCAGGCGCGTGTACTTCTCGGCCTTCTTATTGGCGATGGCTTCGACTCCGACATTATTGGCGTCGCCTTTTCCCTTGCGGAAGCGGACCCTCCTGGCCCTTTCGGCAAAACGCTTGCTTTGCAGCTTGGCGCTCTTAAGGTTGCGAATCCAATCTCTTTCAAGCTCGTCCCACTGGGTGTTCATGGCTTGAGCGACCGCCTTTCGAGCGCCGGTGCCCTGGCGGATGGCCTTGAGCGCTCGCTGAAGACCGTCTTCGCCGATGCTCTGGTGAACATAGGCGACCATAGTGCTTACCTCGGCGAAGGCTAGTGCCGCGGCCTCTTGGCTGGGCAGCTTTGCCATTGACGGGTGCATCTTGTCGAAGCCAATGAGCTTGTTCTTCTTGAGGGCTTCTGAAAGCAAGTGCTCGTAATAGCTTGTGAGCTTGCCGTCGGCCTTGCCACGCCATCGCACCTGAAGGTAGCGAGCCAGGCCCTCGTGCAACCAGACAGGCACCTTGTCGTGGGAGATTTGCGTGACGATGTAGTGGACGTATTCGTGGGTGAGCGTATCCATCCAGGGATATCCGAAGAGGGTAGCTCTGGGAGAGACCACCATTAGCTTGCCATACTTGCACAGCGCGATTGTCCCCGTGGTTTCGATCTCGGCTTCGGTCAAGGTGGAGACCATCGCAAGGTCTGAGGCTTTGCCGAGAAGCTCTACCCGAATCTGATGGTCGGGCCTATGGCCAAGATCGTCTCCCAATGCCTCGTAGGCTGCCTCGAGGACGTCCCCGGTTAGGCCTACGATTGCCTTGTCTTTGCCGGGGCCATAGAAGATTCTGAAATGCCCGCCTGCGGAAACTTCGGAGGTGAAGCCCTTTGTGACCTGCAGAGATGATGCTGCCAAGTCTCGAAGGGATCCGACGTTGCCCTCGACGTCGTCGTCATCGAGCCCTTCGAGTCCATGCACGACGCTTGCATACTTGCCGTCGAAGAAATCGAGCTCTGCTTGCAGGTAACGACTCGTCTTGGTCTTTGGGGCTTTTGCCACGAGCGTCTCGATTCGCCCTCTCGCATCCGTGAATTGCCAGGCACGAAGGGTGCGGGCCGCTGCGATGGCATTCTCGCTGACGTTTGCTTGGGCAGCCCCGTGGCCAAGGCCGACTGCGAGCATTACGGCAAGAGACATGAGAGCCAGACGAAGGTACGCAAAGACAGCCCCATCCGGGCTGGACGAGGTGCTTGCAAGTGAGCTCACTACTCTGCTGGGGCGATTGTTATTGGACGCCATCACTTGATGATATCCTTGTAATACTGCTTGACCTGGCCCTTGAAACCCGAGGGGGCACTCTCGTCTTGCATTGCATCGAGGATTTCCTTTCGGAACTTTTCTGGCGCTCGATAATCCTCGGCTCCGGGAATGCGCACTGGCTCGTCGCGCCACCCAGCCTGGCCGTGCTTCTGTTTCTGCCTGGCGGCTCCTCTGGCCGATTCCTGTGCTTCCTGTAGCCTGTCTGAGGCCTCTCTCGCCTGTTGTCGCGCACCGGAGGGGGCGCGGCCGCGCATCTGCTCTTCCGCCTGTTTCATGTGCTCCTGTGCCGCTCGTAGCCCTTTCTGCATGGCCTGTCCAGCTTGACCGGGCATACCCTCAGCTTGGGTTTTGGCCTTCTTGAGCATCTTCTCTGAGCGATTGCGAGTGGCTTTCTGCCTGCGCCTCAGCTTGTCGAGCTTGCGACGATCCTTGCTACTCATGATCTCCGATGGCGACGGCGTGGCGGCTTCGAGTTGCTCTATGAGCCTTTTTGCCAGAGGTAGCGCGCCTCTGGCGGCCTTTTCTGCAGCAACTCCCTTGCGAGACCAGGCCTCATCTAGGCTGAACTCGAGCTCGTCGCGGATTGTCTTCAAGGACTCCTTGGCGTGCTGTGCCATCGAGAGTGCCTCCGCCATCTCGCCTCGTTTCAACATGGTCTCAGCGTCCTCAAGCCGCTTCTCCAGAACCGTCATTTCCTCCCTCGTGAATGGCGTGAGCCCAGCCGGGGGAATGTTGTCGACAGCCCTGTTCAGCTTCTTGAGCGTCTCTCCTGCCGATTTCTGCACATCTGCGCTTTCGCCCTTTTGCAGTTCGGTCACGGCATCGGCGTAGCGCTGGTAGACGTCGCTGGCTTCGGTCGCAATATCATCTTGGTCCTGAGCTAGATCAGCCAACTCGTTCATCATTTCGTCGAGTCTCTTCTCTTCTTCGGAGAAACTCTCGCCTCGCAGTCTTCTCAAAGAGTCTTCTAGCTGTTGGGCTTTCTGGTCCAACGCGTCGTTGCACTTCTTCATTTGCTCGCGGGCTTCGATTGCGTCACCCGCTTCCAATAGTTCGCGCACCTCTTCAAGGCAGTCCTTTGGAATCGCCTCGTCATTGACAAAGCGGTCCAGCGTGTCTTCAGGGAGCGCACTGCTCTTCTCAGACATCTCGGCGAGCTTGCGTTCGAGCGCTTTGAACTCCCGCTCGATTTCGTCGAGCACTTCTTGGGATCCCGTGCGCTCAAACTCCTCAAAAAGCTTGTCGAGTCGCTCGCGACTGGCGTCAACTTCGTCGGAGATTGCGAGGAGATTCTCCAAGTCCTGACGTCTGAGCCAGTCTCCCAGCAGGAGTACATCGTCCTCGAGTTCGGCGATGATCTTGGCGTCGGATGCCTCTAGCTGCTTTTGCCCCGCGGTCAGTGCCGCGCCCGGGTTGCGCTTCTCGAGGGAGGCCAAGAGGGAGCCTTCACGTCGCACCCGCTTGTTCATACGTCCGCGCATCTCGTCGAGAGTCGTGCGTAGTTTCTTTGTTGCAAGCTCGTCGTCCCTGAGCGCGGCTACCAGGCCGCCCATTTCCACTACGACTTCATCAGCTGCTCTCTGAATCTCTCGGTGTGCCTTGGTCGAAGCCGCATCTACTATTAGCCGAGACGCAAGCAGAGCGAGCATGTGCTCCGCGAGCTCCTTCTGTCTGGCGAGCAGGTCTTCGTGTCGCTCTCTGGGGCTAAATAGGCGTAGCGAGTAGCTCTTTGAACGGCCGATGTTGGGGCCTTGTACATCGTCGTTGTCGGCGGCCTCTAGGTGATATTCAATCTGCACTCCGGGGCGCAGCGGGAGTTGGGAAAGCTCCCAAACGTATTTGAATTGTGCGCTTCGGGGAGCTCTAGGGGCAATGCTGGGAAGACCAGGCTGGGCATGGCCAGCGCTGGCGACCTCGAGGGGTTGTCGATACTCCTTACCCCCAGCTGGCGTATACACAAGGTCGATTCTCTCAATGCCGAAGTCGTCGGTAGCGACGTAGGCAAGCTCGATACGGTTTAGCTTGGCAACATCGAGTTCATCAGCCGGAGCGTAGAGCTCGATTTTGGGAGCCTGGTCAATAGCCAGGGTGATGTGGCGGGCGCGAGCCTCGACTTGGTCGCCCGAGGCATCTTGGATCTGAAAACGATAATACGTCTCGTGCATGATTCGGAACGCACCGGAGAGCCTTGTGCCTGCGGAACCGGATGTAGAAGAAGTCTTAGAGAGAACCACCTCGTCGTCACTCTCGAGTTCGTCTGTCTGGGCAAGGAGGATGCTCGCGTGTTCTACGAAGCCGGTCGTGCGCGTCGATATCTCGATCGTGCTGCCGGCCATTGCTTCGAAGTCGCCGGACGAGGAGGGCAGGTCGAGACTTGGCTTCCCCGAATATTCCGGGAAGACGACGATGATGTCTACGTCCCCGACCAGTGGCGCTTCCGCCAGGAGGGCACCGCCAAATGGAGCCTCGGTGGGTTCTTCGAGAAGTTGCTGCCAGCCGTGGGCCAATGCCTCAGGCTCCAAGAGCGCAGTTGCGACATAGAGAATCGCGATGGCCGCCGTGAGGGAGAGCGGTCGGCGCACAGGTGAGTAGGGCACTAGGGCTTGCAGCCGCAGAGGTTCGATGCGTCGGGCCGTCGTTTCTATGAGGGCTTCGCGCAACTCTGCCGACCCGCCTATCGCCTCGTCCTGCAGGAACTCCACAGACGAGAGCAGGTCCGAACGCAGAGCGCCGTTGCAGTCGCCAACGTAGTGCGCCTGTGCGGAAGTCGTGCTCCATCGCCTCTGGGGGAGCGTGAAGGCGAGCACGTAGCAGGCGAGGAGGGAGCTGATTGCCAGCCCTGCGCAAGCCCACGCGCTGCGGACGTCGAGCCCAGCCCAATGCGCGAGCAGAGGCGCGGCGAGGGCGAGGCCCCCCAGAAATGCGAGCAGGTATAGAAGACCTTCGCAAGCCGCACGCTGCCGTAGTCGCCTGGCAACGGCTTCTAAAAAGCTAACAATGGCAAGGCGGTGTTCCACGACGAGGGCTGCACCTACACTAGCATTTGTATTGGATTTGGGCGCCAAACAAGTTGGCGCCCGGATCCAATACTACGCAGCTGGCTTCGCCACTGCGGGTGTTTCGCACCGTTGGCGCTGGTACCTGGCGCTCCACACCAGGTACTTCGGGGCCAAGTGCACCGTGCCTCGGACGCCAGCTGCAGTCTGGAGCTGCGGAGATCTCCGGAATTTGATATATGTCGGGTGAGTGAATAAGCCCCTTCCCAAAGCGTCTTTACAGCAAGATGAGACCGCTGAAGTCGACGAAAGAGAGCTTGTGCGCATGGCGAAGGCCGGTGACCACGAGGCGTTTCGCCAGCTCTTCGAGCGCCACAACCGCAGAGCCTATGCCCTTGCTCTGGGGGTCGTGCGCAATCCCGACGACGCTCTCGATGTCGTCCAGGATGGCTTCATCAAGGCACATCGCTATCTCCCTAAATTTGAAGGAACTTCCAGCTTCTACACCTGGCTTTACCGAATTATCATGAACCTCGCCATCGATCATCTGCGCAAGCGCAAGCGCGCCCAGCAAGTCGACTTCAACGACGCGCTCTCCCACATCGAGGGAGAAGGCCTGGTTGGAGAGGACAGTCTCCTGCCCAAGATTCTCGGGGCCGACCCCTCGAAGTCTCTGATGCGCAGAGAGATGCGCGAGCAAATCCGCACAGCGATGGCTCAGCTAAGCGACAATCACCGCAGCGTGCTCATGATGCGCGAGCTCGAAGGGCTCTCTTATGAAGAAATGGCGGACGTCATGAAGTGCTCGAAGGGCACGATCATGTCGCGCCTCTTTCACGCCCGAAAGAACATGCAGCAGCACCTACTCGAACTCATGAACGGCCCTAGCGGCACGGTGGAGGCCTAGGCAATGGCGATGGCAATCAAGCCCACAGATGTGGAGATCATGATGTACCTCGATGGCGAGCTCGACGGCGAGCAATCCAAGGAGGTTGCTCGCTATCTCGAGGCGAACGAGCATGCTGCCAGCGTGGCTGCGTCAATCGGCCAGGTAAGTGAGTTGGTTCGCGGAAGTGTCGACCTCGATGCCGACACGGCAGAAGACAAGCTCGCCGGGCTCTGGGCCGGTATCGACAAGGCAATCAACGACACGGCGATGAGTAGCAATGTGTCCAAAGAAGAGACCTCCAATGATGGCCTGGTCATTTCTATTCAGGCCAAGGCGGAGGAGAAGGCCACCGAGAAGCTTGTGTCTGAGGCTGGCTGGTTTGGTGGCTGGCAATCTCACGTCGTCATCGGCGCCTTCGCAGCTGCAGCGGCCTTTCTCATCATGTTCGCCCAGCGCGGTGATACGAGCGAGCCGGCAGTTGCCAAGCAGTCACGTGTAGGGGGCGCCCAGGGTGGGGCTGGCAGTGTTGAGGCCGTTCGGGGCGCAAACTTGCAACCAAGGATTGTGCCTGTGACGCTGCGCTTCCAAGAGCCAGAAATCGAAGCACTTGAAGTTTACGACGGCAGCGGCGTCATCATGACCGTGCCGGCTGACGCAGAGAGCGATGAAGCGGCAACCGCCGTGATTTGGATTTCCAGCGACACCGACGTGGTGGAGGATCCGATATGAGCAAGACGATGCAACTCCCAGTTACTTTCGCAAGACTCCGATTCTCGAAGCACATTTTCGCCGCGCTCGTCGCGTGTCTTGGCCTCCTGGCAGCAGGTGGCGTCGCAGAAGCCGATGATGCCGACTGCACGGTATTCGAGATCAAGGCCAGCGGCGGTGAGGGCGGCATCGATGCCGAGCTCAAGCCCATTACTAGCAAGCTGAAGAAGCCACCATTCTCGGCCTGGAAGACCTTCAAGGTCGTCAAGCGCCACAGCCTCAAAGCTCCTCATATGAAAGCGGTCTCTGTACCCTTGGCCGGTGGCGGCAAGCTCGGCCTCCTATACAAGGAACGCAGCGACGCCAAGGGCAGCAAGCCCAGGCTCCGAGTGGGCATGACCCTCGATAACGCCGCGGGCAAGCGCAAGGCCGACATTACGCTCAAAGTCGACTCTGGCGACTACACCTTGGTGGGCCAGGATGAAGGGAAAGACGGGTCTTCTCGCCTCCTTGCTATCAGCTGCGCCATCAAATAGCCCTGTGCTATAAGCGCGCATGCGCAGGCCCCTGCTCATGGCCGGCGGCGGGTTGCTCGGCCTGCTTCTCCTCGCAGGAGTCGTCGTTTGGATCCTGTACGACCGGATTGGCGAGTGGGCCATTCGCGAGAAGGTGCTGCCACGACTCGAGGCGCGTCTGGGGCGCGCCGTGGAGGTCGGTTCCATTGACGTAGATCGCGGCAGGGTTGTCTTGCGAGGCGTGGTCGTACCCTCCCTGGCCCCCGGGACCGAGCCCCTTGTGCGTGTCGATGCCCTTGAAGTCGACTATGATTATGGAGCTTCGTGGCTCGGGCGAGTTAGACTATTCGAGGCTCGCGCCGAGGGGCTCACAGCACATGCCAGTCGACGTGCCGATGGCACCAGTGAGCTTCGAGAATTTATGCAGAAGTTCCGCGGACCAACCGGTGAAGAAGGCGCTTCTTCAGGGGGCGGGGGCAATTCGCTTCGGCCAAAGAAGCTGCGTCTCTCCGAGGGCACCGTGCACCTTGTCGACGAGGTCACCGGGCGAACAGTGAATGCGGATATAGCCTTTGGGCAAGCCGACCGTGGGCAAGATGCGATGCTGGAGATCGATGAGTTGCGCCTTGACTCGAGAGCTGAGTTTCGCGATCTCATTGTCACCATCGATCCCAAGGAGCCACTTTCGAGTGCCAAGGTCGAGATTGGAGACGGGGAGATGGCGCTTTGGCCCGGCATGTCCCTCTCGGGCATAGAGGGCACAATCGCTCAGGGCGATACTGCGGAGCAGCTGGTCGTAGCGCTCTCTGGTAGCTACGGCGGATCCAGCGAGACGCTCTGGCAGGCTGAGGGCTGGCTCGAACCCCGAGCGCGGCGCGGCCAGCTCTCTGTTGTTGCAGAGCGATTTACCTTTGACCGGATCGACCCCGTGTTGCGCGATACGGTGATCAAGGACTTTGAGAACACTTCTGTCGACGCCAAGCTGGTCATCGAACTCAATGAGGGCGTCGCCGACTTCTCTGGAGGCCTAAATCTCTCAGGACTCAATGTCGAGCACCCCATGCTCGCCCAGCAGCGGCTACGCGACATGAGCTTTGACATTCGTCTGGCAGCGTCGCTTGATACCAAGGCGCGTCACGCGACTCTAGAGTCGATTTCGGTCACCTCAAGGGGCGTGAACTATCTCCTCAGTGGCGACTATCTCATGGCAGGAGGCATCGACGAGGAGGGCGTGCTGCGCCAGAAGCCCCGACTAGCATTTCGTGCGCAAGTGCCAAAGACCGATTGCCAGGCTGTGCTGCGGTCAATTCCCGCGGGCTTCGTGCCAAAACTCCAAGGCTTTCAAATCAAGGGGCCTTTCTCAGCAGACGTGAAACTCGAAATCGACTGGCAAGACCTCGAGGGCAAGACGGTGCTAGACGGCTATGTTGGTCTGCCAAGCTGCAAAGTCCTTGGGCCCTCGGCTGAGTTCGATGCGGAGCGACTACAAAGCAGCTTTGAACACCAAATTCTTGTTGGTCCCGAGCAATACGAGACCGTTGATATCGGTATGGAGAGTGACAACTACGCGCAGGTATTCGACATCTCCTCGTACTTTCTAAATGCCGTGCTCACACAGGAGGATTCGCGTTTCTACGATCACAATGGCTTCATCGTGCGCGAGTTTCGCTCAGCCCTGGTGCGAAATCTAAAAGCCGGCCACTTCAAGTTTGGCGCCTCATCAATAAGCATGCAGATGGTCAAGAATGTCTTCCTCTACCGGGATAAGACTATTTCTCGAAAGCTCCAAGAGCTCTTTCTGACTTGGTACGTGGAGAGGACTCTCGAGAAGAATCGAATTCTTGAAATCTACGTAAATGCCATCGAATACGGCCCAGGCATATACGGCATCGTGGCCGCGGCGGATACGTACTTCGACAAGCATCCGCGGGATATCTCGCCTAGAGAAGCTGCATTCTTGGCCCAGCTCCTTCCATCGCCACGCAAACGTTACTTTCAGTATTGCAAAGACCGACTGACCAGGCGAACGTCCGCCAAAATTGGTCGCATTCTGGGCAACATGCGCAATCGCAATCGATTGACGTCGACCGAGTTTGCCGAGGCCAAAGAGTCGAAGATTGAATTCAACCCCCAAAAGGTAAGAGAGCTGTGCAGAAAACCACCGAATTGGTAGCTATGGGCCGAAAGGCTATTCTAGGAATTATGCTGATGGCCTCCCTGGCCATGATGCTGCCTATGGGCAACGCATGGGCCCAGGAGCAATCAGCGGCTGACGAGACCTGGGGCGAGAAGACGCCTCCCAAGAACTCCGTGCGTAGCAAGCAGCCCAACAAGACTGGCCATGCCTACAATTGGAAGCAAATGGCCTACGGTGGCTTGGTGATGGCGGGAATGGGATTCTTCATCATCTTCTTGGTGCGCCGAGTGAAGCGCAAGGAAGAGGTAGCGTGAAGGGACACGAAGTCGATGCGCTGCTTGATGAATACGGCGTAGATGCCGTTTTGGAGGCTGCTACACCTTTTCTAGAGGATACTCGAATCGCAAGGCTCGAAGAGGGCCTCGATGCGAAGTTGCAGAGCCTCACGATCGTTCTTGAGAATCTCTACGATCCGCACAATGGCGCAGCGGCGGTTCGCTCCGCGGAAGCCTTCGGGCTCTGCGACCTGCACACCGTTGATGGCACAACCGGGGTATTTCATGCGGCGCCCGATGTTTGTCTGGGCACACAGAAGTGGATGGACCTGCACAGCCATCATAGTGCTGCGGAGTGCGCCAGTAGTCTTCGTGAACAAGGGTTTGTCATGTGCGCCACAGTGCCCGGATCAGAACTCGAGCTCGAAGATATTCCGGTCGACAAGCCGCTGGCGATTTGGTTTGGCAACGAGCGTGATGGGCTGAGCTCTAAAGCACAGGCCCTTTGTGACCACCGCGTCTCGATTGAGATGCACGGTTTCTGCCAGAGCTTCAATCTCTCGGTCTCGGTAGCGATGTTCGTGCATAGGCTAGCCGCTAAACGGCGAGCTTATCTGGGCGCCGTAGGTGATCTGAGTCCAGGGCGGCGCGAACTGCTTCGTGCCCGTTGGCGTGGCACTAGCGTGCGAGGATTGGACAAAGTCCTGCGAAGGGCCCGCCAAGAGAAGGTTGCGAGCGGCCAATCTGTGTCATCCTAGACACGGCCAGTCTGCGGCCAAATAGACGCAGCTAGAGCCGAATCACTTGGTTCTACCCGATGTTACAATGCGTTAGTACTGTGCCCTCTCTCTTGCACAAGGTCCTAGTCCCCTCGAAATGACACCCGCAGCTAATACTCGGAAGGCCAAGCCCAAGGCGAAGAACGCCCGAAGTGCGAAGCCTACGGGCTCGCCATCCCCAAAGAAAAAGCGGCCCGGGCCCTCCAAGAAGTCGGTTTCCCAGGGTGGGGCTGGCGCGAAGAGTACGGCTGGCCAGAGCACGGGAAAGAAGCCTAAGAGCAAATCAAATACCAAGAAGAGCTCAGCCAAGCGCAGGGGCAGCGCGGGGAGTGGAACGCGTGCGCCAAGGACCCGCGGCCAGTGGGCGCTGCTCGTAGCAAAGTGGAGCGCCATTACAGGCTTCCTACTTGCCGCTCTCGGCACAGCTGGGCTTGCAGGCATGCTCTGGTACTACGGTTCCGACCCCAACCTGCCGCGCATCGCAGACCTGCGAGACTACAAACCAGCACAGGTAAATCGGGTTGTCACCGCAGACGGCAAACTCATTGGTGAGATTTTCGAGAAGCGTCGATCACGGGTAACGTTTGAAGAGCTCCCCGACTCCCTTGTCAATGCCTTCATCTCCGCCGAGGACAAGGGGTTCTGGAAGCACGAGGGCATCGACTACATCGGCATGGTGCGCGCGGCTCTGGTGAACGTGCGTGAGGGCAAGAAGAAGCAGGGAGCCTCGACAATCACACAGCAGGTCGTGAAGAATCTGCTGCTCACGCCAGAGCGGAGCTTTCGACGCAAGTTTCAAGAGATTCTCCTAGCGCGAAGAATGGAGAAGGCTCTTTCCAAAGAAGAGATCTTGATGCTCTACGCGAACGAGATCTTCTTTGGGCACGGGCGCTATGGAGTGCAAGAAGCCGCTCGCTACTACTTCGGAAAGAATGTCGGCGATCTCAACGTGGGAGAGTCAGCCCTCTTGGCTGGGCTCCCCAAAGGCCCAAACAACTACTCGCCCAAAAAACCAAAGAACCACCAGCGAGCCAAGGACCGGCAGAGCTATGTGCTTCAGGAAATGATGCACAATGGCTATCTCATGCAAGAAGAGGCTCAGCATTGGATCGATGAGCCAATCGCCGTCGTCGCCGATTCGAATCCCGAAGTTGGATCAGCACCAGAGTTCGTCGAACTCGCAAAGGCCGAGCTATTAGACAATATTGGCGAGGAGAGCCTGGCTGAATCTGGCGCAGAGGTCGTTGTAACTGTAGACCTCGAGGTCCAGGAGCTGGCTCGAAAGGCCCTGCAGGAGAATCTGCGCAAGTATGACGAGCGCAAGGGCTACGGTTGGCCGATAAAGAAGCTGCGTGAGAATAAGATCAAACTCGAGCTTGTGCGCATGGCCAAGCGACTGCCGAAGAAGGGCCCGAAGAAGGGCAAGGTCTATCGTGCGGTGGTGGTCAAGGCGCACGATGAAGATGGAGAAATCACCGTAGACCTTGGCGACTTCAAGGCTGGCGTGCTGCTCGTCGGTGATATGGAAGCTCGATACAACCCGGACAAGGAAGCCGCTTCCGAGCGCTTTCCTCGCGGTAGTCTGGTTCGAGTCATGCTCGGAAATGCGGGGGAAGACACCGAGGCCAAGCATTCGGCACGTCAGGTTGTCTTGGCTCCAGGGCCCGAGGGCGCCGTGGTTGTCATTGATGCGAAGACTCGCCGCGTACGAGCATTGATCGGTGGCTACGATACTCGTCTCGCTGGCTTCAATCGCGCGACCATGGCCAAGCGACAAGCGGGCTCAACCTTCAAGCCATTTGTCTACGCGGCGGCAATCGACAGTGGCGACTTCACGGCGGCCAGCATCGTGAATGATGCGCCAGAGGTCTACGACTTGTGGAAGCCTGAGAATTACAAGAAGGGGGCCTTCGCCGGTCCGGTTCGGCTTCGACACGCGCTCAACAAGTCGATAAATACCGTGGCGATTCGCGTTGCCCACGACATCGGCCCGCAGCGCGTCCGAGAGCTTGCTAATGCCCTAGGCATCCAGAGCGAGCTTCCCGAGGGGCTGTCTCTGGCTTTGGGGTCTGGCGAGGTGACACCACTGGAACTCACGAACGCATTCGCCTCTTTTACAGCCGCCGGTAGGCACGCCCCGCCACGAGCTATTGAGTCTCTCGGTGGCGTGAAGATCGAAGGGCCCGACGGAACTCAGGCTCTGCGTCCCGAAGTGGCTCATGTCGTTGTGGACATGATGCGCACTGTCATGACCAAGGGGACGGGATCCAAGGCATCAGTGCTGGGCATGGACCTGGCGGGCAAGACGGGCACATCCAACAACGCGCGCGATGCTTGGTTCGTCGGCATGAGCCCCGACGTTGTGATTGGCGTTTGGGTGGGCTTTGATGACTTTCGCCAGGAACTCGGGTCGAAGGAAGGTGGCAGCAGGACGGCGCTGCCAGTTTTTATCGACATCATGAAAGAGCTTGGTTCGCGTACTGCCCGTTTCGCTCGGCCTCCAGGGGTGGAGGTCTTGCGCATCGATGAAGCCAGTGGCTTGCTCGCGGCCGATGGAGTCGTTGCGGGAAGCTACAAGGAAGTATTCTTAGAAGGTAGCGCTCCCACCGAGGTTGCTCCGACCGCCGATGAAGTGGGTGCCGACGATGCCATCCTCGACCAATACGGCGATTTTGATGCTCCGATTCCAACGCCTGAGGTGTTAACTCCTCCTGTCTCCCCCTCGGTATCAGGAGTGCCGTGAGGAGACTTGGCGGCCTGCTCCTGCTTCTCGCCCTCACAACCGGCAGCACTGCAGAGGCGGGAGCTATCGATTCTCCTGCGGGGTTGCGCCACTGGTGGGAGCGCGTAAATGCGCGGGTGGAAGAACTAATCGAAGCGCATCGGATCGTGCCACCGACGCCCGTGACCGTTCGCTGGAAACCCCAGCGAATTTGGTCTGGGGCACTGGGAGGAGAGCTACTAGACTTGGCGGCGGTAGATCTGGGTGGCGACGGTCCCGACGAGCTGCTTGCTCTGACGTCGAAGTCAGTGTTGGTACTATCGCGACGCCGCGGTCTATTCGATGTGCGAAGCAAGATAGGCCTTCCCGAAACGCCTGCAAAGACGCGCTCGCGAGATCCCATTGGCATGCTCGCTGTAGCGGACCCGGCGCCGAGCCTTGCGACGTCAGAACTCGTTTTGCGAGCCCGTAGCAGCGAGCAGGGCGTGGGTGGAAGCTATGCGTGGCGTGACGGCGCCCTGGTTCGAATCGCGGAATTTGCCGGCTACCCACTGTGCGACTCGGGCACCATCCGGGCCGCCCTCGGGCGAAACTACTTTCTAGGCAAGCGCGCGACGTGGCCGCAGGGGGTGGGGCCGGGGCTTAGCCCCAAACTCTATCTAGCTCGCTGCAGCCGCGGCATGGTGGACCCCACTGGCGCTGCGGTGCGCTATCTGAGTGATGTCTCAGTCGCAGGAGAGCTCTCGGTGCGGTGCGCGGGTGGCGCTGATGTTTGCTCTCCGGCTGTTACGAATTACTCAGGCGTTGGATACGCGCACTTGATTGCCGACCTAGACAACGATGGTAGCGCCGAGGTTATCACGACGAGTTTGGCGGTTAGGGGTGGCAAAGATCGGGTGCAGGTCTTTTCTCAAGGAGGAGGACAGAGGCGTCTTATTTTCGAGCGCGACTTCGAACACGGCGTCGTCGCGCTCGTCGCCGGTGATTTTGATGGTGATGGTGCCAAAGAACTCGTAGCGGCAGAGAGGCTGCCTCGGGCGGGAAGGGTGACGCTGTGGCAGCTAAACTAGCTTTGAGGAGCGTCGCTCTGGTGGCTCTGGTGGCACTTCTCGTTGGGGCCCGCGCAGGAAAAGCCTCGGGGGAGAGCCGCCCTGTCTATGGACAGACGCTGGTGACCTCACTTCTCGAAGAGCCTCTCGGTGTCGACCCAATCGCAGCGCGCACTCATACCGACATGACAGTGGTCGCACTTCTCTTCGACACACTCTACAAGAGGGCCGGTGCCGTCGTGGTTCCGCACCTAGCGCTTGAGCTGCCTGACGTCAGAGACCCGCTACGCGTCGTCATAGCCCTGCGCCCCGGGGTGACCTTTCACGATGGCACACCATTACGGGGCCAGGACGTTGCCTCAAGCCTAGAGCGGCTTCGAAAGAGTGAGATGGGATTCATGCTGGGCCCAGTCAAATCCATTCGAGCCGGTGCCAAGGTCGAAGAGGGGCAACCCCACACTGTTGTCCTAACGCTTCGCCGTGCGGATCCCGATCTGGCGAAGCGTCTCACCGATTTGCATAGCTCAATTGTCGCGCGAGGCTCTGCCCCGAGTTGGCGGCGTCTGGTTGGAACTGGGGCCTGGCGTTTCAAACAGCGATCCTCCAGTGGTCGTTCGCTCACGCTCACAGCCTTCGATGCCCACTTTGCCGGTCGGGGCTATCTGGACGAATTGGTTATGCGGTGGCACGTGAGCCCTGATGCGGAGGCCAGACTATATGAAGCCGGTACTACACACATTTCCGCAAGAGGCAGTATTGCCTTTGCAGGGCATCGCCCCAAGTACCGCACTCTCAGCGTCGAAGAAGACATCGAAGCGCTCTCGTATCTGGGGTTCGGAAGTGCTTCACCAATTACCAAGGAAGCGGAGTTTCGCCGCGCGGTGTCCTCTTCGATCGGGCGTCTGGGAATGAGGCAAATCGGTAGCGGCGAAGCCGTCGTCCCGACTACCACCATCCTCGTTCCGCGGCGCGAACCCAGGGCGTTTGCTCTGCAGGCGAATCTCTCGGTCGCTCGCTCCCTGTTGAAGTCTCTGAGTGCACGCTTCCCGCAGCTCGAGGCCAAGACGCTATCCCTGCAGCTAATCGTCAACTCGACCCGACCCGATGATGCGATCATCGCCGCTCGCGTAGCCGCCGCGCTCTTCCAGCATGGCATTACCACGCGAATCGTCTCGCTTCGCGCGGGGGTTTTTGCCAGTCGGAGTCGGGGGGGAGAGTGCGACCTATTCATAGGCCAGCTCGCTACCAGTGGAGCATCCCCCCTCGCGCAGTTGCGCAAGGCCTTCGTGCTTGGCAAGCAGGGCAAGACGGCACGCAGGCTGGCAGGGAAGAGCCGACCGACGATCGAACGACAACTCGCGATGGACCTTCCTATCGTTCCGCTCTTTCGGAGGAGCTTGCGTTTGCATATTCGTACCGACGTCCATGGCATCGCACTATCCTCCGGGAATACTGTTGACTACCCGGCAATTCACTTTCATGGAGAGGCCGCGAAAAACTAAGCGATGAAGCTTCGAGGACGATTTACTCTCTGGTTCGGCTTTGCGGCGCTGATTCCAATTGCGGCCGCTGCTCTCGTGACTCGCTCCATCGTCTCTGGCGCGCTACGCGATGACGCCGCCCGCGGTCGGGCGGTAAGCACCAAGGAAATGCGTCGCGTATTGGCCGTACTTGAAGGCGACGTTGAGAGCCGAGTGGCGGGGCTAGCGACTCGCGAAAGTGGATACGCGGGCGGCACCTTGCTAGAGCTGCAAATCCACGAAGGCACACTGCAGAGTGACTCTCGGAAACTCCTGAGCGATTCCGGTGGGCCACTGATGCGCCAGCTCTCGCTGGATATTCTTTATTTGCTCGACCATCGAGATCGAGTGCTCGATGCGCCCCACTACGTTCCGGCGCTCGGAGAACGGGCGGAGGCGCTTGGCGCGGCAGCCCGGGAGAGCGAAGGGCAGGCGTATTACGCGATGGAGAACATCTTGGAAGGCCAAGGCATCAAGAAGGTGCTGGTTCTCGAGGCGGCTCGTATACTGCGAGACGACGACTTTGCGGTCTCCGTCATCGGTGCCCGCCGCGTGGACGCATCCGTCTTCGAATCCGTACGCAGCCTCGAAGGTGTGAGACTTCGAGTCGTCGACCCTCGGGGACGCGAAATCGTCAGTTCAGAAGGTGAGTGGAGCGAGAAATCAGAACGGTTCTCATTTCCTCTTATGGGGCGTCAGGGCAAGGAGATAGCGCGCGTCGAGATGAGTATCGTCAACGAGGCTCTGCCCGCGGTGCTTGAGAAGGTGACGCTCTACTCCGCAGCGCTCGCCCTAGCAGCGCTTCTCATCTCACTCTTGCTCGGATTCTGGGTGGCCAAGCGCATGACTCGCGATCTCGACTTTCTCGTGGCAGGTGCCCACGCTGTCTCCCGCGGCGAACTCGAGCACCAGGTCCAGACGCGAAGCAACGATGAGGTAGGGGAGGTCGCAGAGGCCCTCAACACCATGATGGTCGAGCTTGCTGACTCGAAGGAGAGGCTGATGATGGCCGAGAGGGTTGCCGCTTGGCAGGAGATTGCTCGTCGTCTCGCCCACGAGATCAAGAACCCTCTAACGCCAATTCAAATGTCTATGGAGACGCTCCGAAAGACTTACAAGAAGAAGCATCCGTCCTTCGACGAGGTCTTCGAGGAGGCCACCGCGACAGTCTTGGAAGAGGCGGGGCGACTCAAGCGAATCGTTGCCGAGTTCTCCGAATTCGCACGGATGCCAAAGCCAAAGAAGACTCCACTCAATGTCGCCGACCTCATCACCGCCCAGCTCGCGCTCTACGCGGGGAGCACCAATATCGAGAAGCACTTCGCCGCGTCCTTGCCTCTTGTGGATGGAGACAAGGACACGCTCAGTCAGCTCCTGCTCAACCTCATCGAGAATGCGCGGGACGCCATTGGTGATTCAGAGGACGGCACAGTCGGCGTTACGACAGAAGTCACTCGCGAGGGCAAGGGAGTCGCAATCCACATTGACGACAATGGCACCGGCGTTTCCGCAGAGGCTCGCGACAAGCTCTTCACTCCGTATTACACGACCAAACACGCTCACGGCGGCACCGGGCTCGGCCTTGCCATCGCGCATCGCATCGTGTCCGACCACCATGGCAAGATCGGCGTGAGTCAAAGCCCACTGGGCGGGGCTCGATTCAGTGTCGAGTTGCCTGCAATTGGGGAGGAGAACCGTCCAGCCGGCATGAGCTCATCGATGCCGCGGTTCCGCTCGTAGACGTTATCCGAGTGGGCATGCCGTTGCGATTGTTCTTGACCGAGAGGCACCGCTAAGAAACGCTGATGGCCGTGTGCACAATGCGATTCTTGGCCTTCGCCCTGGTGACTCTCGGTCCTGGCTGCGGCACGCGGACGCCGCGTCCCACGCCCGCAAGTGAGCTGAAGGCGCGCTCTGCGAAGGACAGCAATGGCGGAGCGGCGCCGCAAAGCGATGCTGTGGCAATTGGTGTTGGCGCGGCACATGCCTGTCTGGTTCGCGAGGAGGGCGAGCTTCTCTGCTGGGGCGCCAATCACATGGGGCAACTTGGTGTCGAACTTACCAATGATGCGCGGAGCACAACCAAGCCTGTAGCAGTCGCACAAGTGCAGTCGGTCTTCGAGTTGGCCTTGGGCTCACTCTCGACTTGTGTCAAAGGTCGGGACGACGAGATTGGCTGCACGATTGAACGAGGTGTGTTGGGTAGCAGTAGCGAAACACCCCTACTGCGCTACGCCACGTCAAAGGGGGAACTTGTTTCACGCTCTGGTGCGCTCTGTGTTCTCGAAGATGGAGCAGCCACCTGTTGGGGCGATAGCCACAACGGTAGTCTCACCCCCGGGCTTGCCGGAGCCACCGAAGAGAACTCTGCACGCAATGTAGGCCCAGCCAAGCTCGACCTGCCGGGGGGAGTTCGCGATGTCGCCATTGGCCATCGCCACAGTTGCGCGCTCTTCGATGATGGCAGGGTCGACTGCTGGGGCATCAATAACTTTGGTCAGCTCGGCGCGGCAGTCCGAGAGTCGTCGGTTCCACGCAATGTTCGCGGGCTCGACAATGTTGTTGCTCTCTCCTCTGGATCGTTCCACACCTGCGCACTCACGTCGGATGAGCGTGTCTACTGCTGGGGGCGTGCCGATGAGGGCCAACTGGGCGTCGGGGCAGTGCCGCCACGCAAATTCCAAATCGCCTCCCTCGGCTATCCATCGCAGGTTGAGATCACTGGAGTCCAATCGATCGAAGCGCACAACTCCTGAACCTGCGCGATTCGCAAGGATCAGACCCTTTGGTGCTGGGGGCGAAACAGTGATGGGCAGCTTGGCATCGGCGACTCCGACAACCGCGATACGCCACAGCAAATTCAAGGGCTCGAGGGAGTGACCCAGATTTCTCTAGGGGAATCTACAAGCTGCGCATTGCTCGCAGATCGCACGGTGTACTGCTGGGGCAATAATGAATACGGTACCGTCGGTGATGGGTCGAAGGTGCATCGTACTCGTCCTGTGCGAATTTGGCCGGTACAAGAGGCGGAGCCTGTGGACGAATCGAGAGAGCAAGTCTTCGAGTCGTTGGCCTGTGGTGTTCGCCTGCGCATGCATGGCCGACGTGTTTGGAAAGAGCCGAGCTACATTACGGCGGAGATCGATAGACTCCACATCGTTTCTGGGGCAAAGACGGTGACTCTAAGATGCTTCGCTCAAGATGGGCTGAGCGAATACGTTCGGGGCCAATATGATTTTGCGTGGCCCGCCTTGGCTACTCGACCTGCGAAGATTGGCCAGCACTCCTGCGTGGCGCCGAACGATGTAGGAGAGGGGTTTCGTCGAGTCTGCGACTGGGCGGGAAATCAGCTCGAAGTACGCATCACGGGGATTGGCGCCGAGTCTGCCGAAACGCTCGCCGGCCAAATCGAGTTCTTCGATCCGAGTTCGTACTACCATCCGGCTCGGACGTCCTCCGCAGCGGCACCTCTGGGCATGATCGCGATTCCGGCGGGCGAGTTTGTCATGGGCTGCGTGAGTGATGGTTCGCGGGGAGGAGAGCACTGCAGCCCCGATGAGATGCCTGCACATCGAGTCGAACTCTCCGAGTTTGCAATTGACGAGAACGAGGTCAGTTGGAAATTGTATGAGCCATGCATTCGCGCCGGTGCGTGCAGCCCGCCAGCGGACGACGTGACCGTCTATCGTCTCGGTAAGAACACCACGCTCCCCGTCACCCATCTCACGTGGAAACAGGCGCGCGCGTTTTGTGCTTGGAGCAAGAAGCGCCTGCCCACCGAAGCCGAATGGGAAAATGCCGCTCGAGGCACCGATGGCCGCTTGTACCCGTGGGGCAATGAGGCCCCAACGCCTCCGCGGGCCAACCTTGGAGTACATGCCAAAGCAGTCGGTGGGCGCGACGCCGGGCGCAGTCCCTATGGTGTCCGTGACATGGCCGGCAATGCTCGGGAATGGGTGGCCGACTACTACGACATCCAGTATTACGCCAACAGCCCTAGCAAGGATCCACTGGGGCCAAAGACGGGGGTACATCGGGTGGTTCGCGATCGAAGCATCGAGCCGAAATCTAGTTCCCGCTGGGAACTCGCAGAGGGGGAAACCCGCCGTGAGATAGGCTTTCGTTGCGCCAAGTCTCTGTAGGGACCAAGTCTGCCGAGCCATCACCAGGCGCAGGCGTTGTATCCCCTAGTTCTCCGCTGCGTCCTCGCCGCGCATCTTCATCACCGTGCAGTGGGTGATCAGAAGAATACTGGCTACAGCAAACGCGCCGAGCATGATGCTGAGGGAAATGCGGCGGAGCCCAAGAATGAGAAGGAGGGCGGTGCCTGTGATGCTGGCATCTCTGCGGATGAAGTAGCCGATGATATTGATGGCTTTGCCGAAGAAGCCATCTGGGCCGTCGGTTGTGCTTGCTGAGGCGATGCCAAAGAACCAGGGGAACTGTGCCGTGTCGATGGGCAACTTGCGCCGATGAAGGTCGGCGTACATGGGGCCCAGAGTCATGATCGCAACCGCCGCCCCGGCGAAGCCGAGCATCATCCAATGGTCTCCGTAGCCGTCGCGGCTAAGGCCAATGCCAATGCCAGCAATAAGCGAAACTGTGGAGAACTCATCGACCATGCTGTCGAGCCATTCACCGATTTTCGAACTCTGCAGGCGCATGCGTGCGAGTTCTCCATCTATACAATCGAGCACACCGCCAAACCAGTAGAGTATGCCGGCGAGCGCGACGTAGGTTGCGCCACCGATGCCCGCGCAAATCGCCGCTCCAATGCCAAATGCGAGGGCCGATAGGGTCGCTTGGTTCGGGCTAACCGATGTATTGAGTAGGATCCGGGTGAAAACCCGCGCAAGTGGGCGCATTACATAATACGCGATTACGCCGTCTAGCTCCACCGACTTTCGGATTTGTCCGTAGAGGTATGACTCCGCTCGCCCAGCGTCCGCTGCGTCTTTGAGAAGAAAGTCGGCCTCTGGAGTCTGCTTGGGGTTGATCGAACTGAGAGTATCTCTGAGATAGATTGCCGACCCCAGGAGGGCGACTTCAGCATCCGGGGTTCGGCTGGTGTCACTGGGCGCAAAGTCCAGTTGGAACCCCTCGGGAGCCGGAGATCTGGAAAACTCGGTCTTCAGACGTGCAAGCTCGTGCTCGTCGTCTATTACAAAGCGAAGCCCTGTCCAACCCACACGCGCCGCAGTGCGGGCGTGACGAAGCGCAAGGGTCGTCCCGCCTACCACTGTGGTAAGCGAGACATCGCCCTCCTTGGCTTCAATACGTGCCCAGGTCTCACCCATGGTCTTGTCTCGGCTAGCCGTCGAATGCAGCGCCGATGGCAGCGAGCACTTTCTTCTCGGCACCGGAGACGCTACCGATGCCGAGGTAGCCGCCCGCAGCGTCCGCCACGTCGTGGGCTAGACCGAGGATGCTCTCTTTGAGGGCGGTCATCTCTGATACATCGATGTGGCTGCGCAATGCTTCAACATAGCTTGTCCAAGCCTGGAATAGACCTTCGCCTGGAGCCTTGTCGAGCCATGCATCGAGAAGTGCGTGGCTGTGGCTGGCGTCTGCGATGCCCTGTGCAACAGCAGCCTTTAGAACTGCTTCGCGCTCTTTTGCTGTGACGTTTCCATCCGCCCAAGCAACTTGAACGAGAGGAACGAGAGTGAGCGCTGAGACATCGTGGGCACCGACAGCGAGCTTCGTGAGCGTGTCGAGTACTGTCGCATCTTCGATACCGCAGACCGCCGCTAGTTCTTCACGATTCTTCTGAGCTGCGAGCTTCTCGCGCATTCGCGAAACTTGCTCAGCTTCTTGGTCTTGGAAAAAACGGTCTTCGAGAGCCTGTCGGCGATTTGCGAGTGAATTGGGCACGGGTACTCCTTATATATGGATCAGAAAACATAAATCGCTATTGCGATAGTAGCCGCATCCTACAGCGCAGTAGCGGCCAGGTCATGTCCGCAAGGAGCATTAAGTATCTTGCTGAAACTGCAGGGGATTTTGCAAGCCGCACCGAGTCTGGGCGGCTCGCGGTAGAATACCGCTTGTGAGTGCAGTTGG
This sequence comes from Myxococcales bacterium, assembly GCA_024222395.1. Classification (GTDB taxonomy): domain Bacteria; phylum Myxococcota_A; class Polyangia; order Haliangiales; family Haliangiaceae; genus NORP324. The sequence goes on along the minus strand of JAAEPE010000195.1, from coordinate 13,269 downwards.
CGCCGAGCGTGAAATTTGGCAAGAGCGAGCGGGGGTCTTCTATCCGTTGGTCGTCGCGGCGCAGGCCCAATCCGGGCTTCCGCTGGCTGGCCGGCTCGTGCCCACGGGCGACGATCTCAAGACTTCACTGCCGTGGATGCCTGTTGTGGGGCTTGGACTTGGAGTCCTTTGGTCTTTCGTGGCGGCTTCTTGTGTGGAGGTAGGACTCTCCGCATTGGTCTCCGCCGCGATCGTGGTTGTCGCTGTGGTCGCCTGTGGTGGGCTCTGTTTCGAGCGGGCATTGGCGAACAAGGCCGAGGAAGCGCTCGGCCGCTGGCGCCGAGCCATGGGACAGGCAGTGGAAGGGGAGGACGCGCTCCTATCGACCGTGGCGGTTGTGAGCCTTGCCATTGTTATGCGTACAGCAGCCCTAGCCTCGATTGCTAGCGCAGATCTCACTGCAGCCCTCATCGCGGCGGCCGTTTTGAGCCGATGGGTGATTTCCTTGGCACCGCTGATCGCCTCGCTCAAGAACTCAGAGCAAGATTTCGGCGCCTTGCTGCGATACGTGCTTATCGCTGGTGGTGTTGCAATCGTCATGGCGCTTTGTCAGGGCATCTCGGGGCTCGTGCTCATGGTCTTGGCCGGCGCCGCGATGTTCGTTGTCTCTCGAAAATCGACGAGCGTGTCTAAGAATATGTCTGTCGTTCTCAGCCTTGCACTTGTGGTTGAGGTGCTCGTCGTGCTCGGCCAATAGGAGCTACTCACGCTTGCGGAAGACGTGTTCGAGCCTGGCGAGCACAACCCCTGCCGAGGTTGATAGCCACACCCGCACTTCCTCCATTGCATCGGCACATGCCGCAGCATCTTCACGCGCAATTGCGTCGCCGAGCTTCTTGCCCATCGCGGCAACGTCATCCGAGACAGCGTCGGCGTGATTTGCGCTTACGAGGACCCAAACCGATTGCAAACTGCGGTGGGCCGTCTTGGCGACCTCTAGAGTTGTCACGTCTTGCTCAAATGCGCGCCCTCATCCCAACCAATTTCCATGGCGAGCTTGTGGGCTAGACGCAGTGCCGACTGTGGATCTGCCTGAGGTATACCGTTGTTAGCGGATGCGCGCAGAGCATCTTGGGTCCTGGCTGTTTCGATGAGTAGTTCGGCCGTCGAGCGCCTATCGCCAAGCGCTTTCATCGCGTCGATCGCATTCGAGCGGTGGCGCAATGCCTGGCTGCGCTCGCCCGCAGATTCGCAGATTTGTGCTAGGAGTGCCGAAACTCGACCACGGGCGTGAGCGTTTCCCGCTCGTGTCGCAGCGCTAAGAGCGAGTTGCGCGGTTTCGCTGGCCTCAACAAGTGCATTCGCAGTCGCAAGGCGCTCTGCGAGTTTGATCCCAAGGCGCCAGAGCTGATGCGGCCCAGAATTGGTGCGCAGACCTTCACCCAAGGTGATGATGTTGATGCCCTCGCGCAGCTCCTTGGTGCCTTCTTCGAGCTTTCCTTGAGCGTCGAGAGCACGAATCGAGTCGAGGTAACACTGACAGAGAAACTCGCGCTTGCTCGAACGCAATGCGTCACCAATTGCGAGCTTGAGGTACTGCTCGGCTTCGGGGGCATTACCCGCATCTAGGGCAATAACACCCAACGTGCGGTGAATCATGGCTCGCTGCTTGTCGTCTGGCCCAAATAGCTGAGCTTCTTCACAGATGCCTGCTGCCAGGCCGAACTCACCGGTTTGTCGTAGAACTTCGGCGAGGAGAACACTGGCCTCTGCGAGGCGCGGAAGTGCTCCGTCTGTAGCTCTCGAGTGCATACGCCGGGCGCAGGCAACGGCGCGTCCATACCAGACTGCTGCGCCAGGATCGTCGAAACGGCGAACTGAGTCGGTACCTGCACCAATGTACAAGTCGTACGCGGTAGCCAATTCACCGGCTTCCTCAGCGTGGTGTGCGCGAATGCCTGCGGGACCTTCGTTGCCGTAGGCCTCCAAGGCGCGCTGATGTAGCCGCCTACGCACGTCCGCCGGAGTACACGCCGAAATAACCTGTGCGACCAGGTCGGTCGGAATGGTGAGCGTTGCTAGTTCGACAACTAGGAGGCCTGTCCAGCTAGATGACATAAGAGTCTTTGACTCTTCTTCGTCGATCGTTGATTCCACCAGTGCCCGCGGCGCAAGCGTACCGTGAATGGCGACTGCCTGGAGCACGCGCCTAGCTGGTGCAGGTAGCCGATTTACGCGAATCGCTACCAAATCCACCAAGAGAGACGGCATGTTGTTGGTGCCGTGTCCGAGCTTTATCCAACCAGCGAGCTGTTCAACAGAGGCCGGCGATCCACCCGTGATGGAATGGATTGCTAGAGCATCGGGAACGGTGTGTTTGCTACCGGCGAGCTCTCGCGCCAAGTCTCTAGCGTGTTGTGGTGGCAGGCCTTTGAGCGTGAGGCGGTCGACCAGTCCAGTGCCCAGGGTGGGCATCTTGGTACAGGTCACAATTAGTCGCAGATTCTCTGGGAGCTTGCTCTGTAGGTCTTGGATGATGCTCAGGCTCGGGTGGTCGTAGCGGTCGGCATCCGCAAAGACAATCACCGACGAGACGAAGCGCTTGCCAGCGATAAGGAATGTCCTTAGAGCCGCCGCACGAGCCTCTCGATGTCGAACTGCGAGTTCCAGTTGCATTGCGGGGCCGTCGAGCCCGAATGCTTCGGCGAGGCCCGGTACGTCGCGCTCTGGCGATCCGCATCGAGCCGCGGCCTTGGTGAGTGTCTCGATCGTGGGTGTCCCCGAGAGACCTAGGATTTGCTCAATTACGCTGAGAAGTGGATACCAGGGCAGTTTGAGGCCACTCGGATCGGCAGCACCGGCGAAGATCTTGATGTTCCTTCCTGCTCTGGCGGTTGCCTCGCGCGTGAGTCGCGCCTTGCCCATGCCGTGTTGCCCTTCGATAACCATGGTACGAGCTTCGCGCTCGCCGTTGCAGAAGGACAAGATGTGAGCCACTTCCTCCGCTCGCCCGACCAGCGTCGAGTCTTGCTTTCCCAGAACGCAGGTAAGCCGAGTCGTGTGACGACTCGGCGTTTGGCGGCGAATGTCTGAGCGGACGGGGGTTGGTCTCGAGGGGCGGGCGGCGCCCCGAGTTGTCGGAGACGCGGTGCTCGGGAAAATAGCCAAGAGGTGCTCGCGCATGGCGGCGGCACTGGCTGGGCGAGCATCTGGTTTCTTACTCAGGGCATCGAGAATCAGCTCACCGAGCTCTGCCGGACAACCCGGGATGATGTGATGCGGTGCGTCTGGTTCGGCAGTGAGGTGGCCTTGGAGCACAGCCTGCGTGCTCGCCCCGGCAAAGGGAGTTCGGCCAACGATCATCTCATAGAGCAGAATGCCCATGGCGTAGAGGTCGGTTTGCGGCGTAAGCGCCTTGCCCTCGATTTGCTCAGGCGAGACGTATTCCGCAGTCCCGATGAGTTGCCTGTCTTGCCCCGGCACGTCGTGAAGGCGGGCGAGACCGAAGTCGATCACTTTTGCAAAATCGTCTCCGTCGCGAAGTCGCTCAACAATGACGTTGTCGGCAGTGAGGTCACAGTGAACGACGCGGCATGCGTGTGCCTCGTCCAAGGCGCTAAGGCATTGGCCGGCGATGCGTACGATTCGCTCGGGACCTAGCGGCTCTTCCTCGATGACTGCAGAGAGTGCGCGGCCGCGCAGCCTCTCCATAACGAGATAGGGAACCTCGTCGGCCGTTACGCCGAAGTCGTAAATGGTGACTGCGTGCGGGTGATTAATTCGACTGGCCGCCATTGCTTCAGCGCGAAACCACTCGATGCGTGTTTCGACGAAGTCGGGGCGAAGCAGTTTGATTGCAACAGAGCGACCGAGGCCGATTTGCTCTGCCGCGTAGACAAAGCCCATGCCACCGGAACCAATTAGCCCGGTGAGTTCATACTTTTCCGCAAAGACTGAACCCACTAGCGACTCAAGTTGCGTCGTCTCGCGCTCGGCGCTCTGTATAGTCTTCTTCGTACTCAACACCAGTCCCAGGTCCGATAATACCTCATCTACTCATGAGCATTGCAGAAAAATGTCAGGAGCTATTTGTAGGCCAGAGTTTAGACAATTGCATCGATATGCGGTCGGCGCCAATAGGTTTTTGTAGGCAAAGTGAGGCAATGTCTCTGTGCTCTTGAGGGACTTGATCTAGTTGCTGAGAAAGCCACAAAAGCACTCCTCCGTGGCGGTTTGCGCGGTTTCCGAAAGTTGGCAGATCTACGTCGGCGCTGCTGATGTCACACAGGATTGCGTCGAGTGATTCGCCATCTAGCTCAGGGCTGGCGATGCTCATCCTGCCAGCAATACGAATACGATTTCCTCTCAGAGCGATCTGTGCTGCTTCGAGGAAGCGCACGTCGCCTGTAACGACGAGTATGCGCCTATCCCCCGCCACCTCACCCCGGCGCTCCTGTGCGCGGGGTAGGTTGATTTCGACACAGGTGCCCTCATTGGGCTTGGTCGTGACATCGATGCTGCCCCCCATGCCTACCACAATGCTATGCGCTACAGAGAGTCCCAACCCTGTACCCTGTGCACCTGGGGTTGCACTGAAGAAGGGGTCGAATATGTTCGTGAGTATCTCTTCGGGGATTCCCGGGCCGTTGTCAGAAACACGAATCACGACGTTCTCGCCCTCCTGGTGTGATGATATGCAAATCTCACTTTCAGAGATGTGCTGCTCAGCCAGAGCGGCCGAGGCATTCAGCAGCAGCGCGAGAAACACTTGGCCAAGCCGGGAAGTACTGCCACGAACAGAGTCTATGGGAAGAAGATGTGTTTCTAGGCGAGCGGACCGACGAACATGATTCCATGACATGCGAACCGCCGCTTCGATGGCACTTCTGGGATCGATGAGTTCCTCGACATCGGAGTCGACTCGGGTGAACTCATTGAGTTGACGAATGATGTCCTTAACGCGCCCGGTGCCGTCTTGCACATCTCTGAGCGCGTGATGGAGTTCTGCGTTGTCCTCATTGAGATCTGGCGGTAAGAGCCGCGTGAGTTCCTCTATGAGGAAACTGAGATTTGCCGTCATGTAGGCCAGCGGATTGTTGATTTCATGTCCGACGCCGCTAGCAAGGGTTCCGAGAGAGGCGAGTCGTTCAGTTTGCGCGAGCTTCGTTTGCATTCGCAGCGCTTGGGTGATGTCCCGTGCGACGTGCACGGTTGCTGTGCCCCCGTCGTATTGCGCCGCCATTGTCGTTACTTCGAAAGACCCTTCTTCACCAGAGCGACGGACCAAGCGAAATCGATCCCGATACTGCTCCGAGCTTCCAGTAGAGTCACGGATCCGCTGCATGGCCTGGGGCCTATCGTCCTTGGAGAAGAACTCCAAGACTGGTCTTCCCATGAGTTCTGAAACGGAGCCGTGCTGGAGCAGAGCACCTGCGGCATTGTTGGCGTAGACGATTCGACCGAAGCGATGGACGATGATCGCATCGGGCGACGACTCGGTGAGTACACGGAAGCTGGCCTCGGATCGACCTAGCTCCTCCGCCGCTATGGAGCGTTCGGTAATGTCGACGAATACTGCCGTGATGCCGGCAATAGCGCCGACTTGGTCGACCATAGGCGTGAGGCGAATTTCGAATTGGCACCCGGAGAGCGGAACTTCCGAGGTGCCGAACTCTCCTCCGAGTGCTTGCTGCAGGACAAGTAATGTGGGCTCGTGGGTTGAGATAAATTCTGAAAAGCTAGTTCCTAGCAAGCTCTCAGCGGAGAGACCTAGGGAATCCAGGTGGTAGCCGGCCGCAAAGCGGATGATGGCTCCAGAGTCAATCTGCAGTATTACCGGTGCTGAATGCTCAACAATACGCTGGAGCTGCTGCTCGCTTGGCGTCGAACCTCCCCACAGCGATCTCGGGCGCTCACCATTTTCCTCTTCCACGGTCGGCAATGGTAGCAGTTGCTTTGCCCTTGTGGCGAGGTGGGAGATACTCAGGCGTGCCCGACGAAGACGACGATTACTTTGAGCAAGAGGAAATCACCTGGAAAATTGGAGATGAACTCGATTTGCATACCTTCAGTCCAAAAGACACCAAGAGTTTGGTGCCGGACTACATTGACGAGTGCGTGGTGAGAGGCTTTCCCCAAGTGCGTATCGTCCACGGCAAGGGCAAGGGTGTTCAGCGACGAATTGTGCATGCCGCTTTGGAGCGTCACGCTGCGGTGAAGAGCTTTGCCCTCGCCGAGCCAGGAGCGGGTGGCTGGGGAGCGACCTTGGTTGTGTTGAGAGAAGCTGTGTTGAGAGAAGCTGTGTTGAGAGAAGCTGTGTTGAGAGAAGAAGACGAATGAAGCAGATTTGGTCGGCGCCACAGAGAAATGCGGCACCAATACTCGAAGTACTTCGGAAGGTCCTCCCCGCTCCTGGTCTTGCCCTCGAAATCGCTAGTGGCTCTGGGCAGCACGCTGCACACTTTTGCAAAGCCATGCCTGCTGTGCGGTGGCAACCTTCCGACATCGACGAGTCGGTGCTTCCGAGTATCGATGCCTGGCGCGCAGAAAGCGGTATGGACAATTTCCTACCATCGGTGCTCCTAGACGTGAGCGCGGACGAGTGGGCCGTTGATGCTGTGGATGCGATCTTCTGCGCAAATATGATCCACATCTCTCCTTGGGAGAGCTGCTTGGGCCTTTTCCGCGGGGCAGGGCGACTCCTGCCTCAAGGCGGAGCCATGATTCTCTATGGCCCCTTCATCGAAAACGATGTCGAGACGGGAGAGAGCAATTTGAGATTCGATAAGTCTCTCAAGTCGCGCAATGCCACTTGGGGACTGCGCCAATTGGAAGAGGTCAAAGCCGCAGCCAGGGCGGAGGGGCTGGTATTTGATGAGCGGATTCAGATGCCAGCAAACAACCTCTGCGCAATTTTTCGTCGTGAGCCCTAGGTGTGGAGCACCAGACCTTAGCGACGAAAGTGCGCAGCACTCGCGTTCTGCGAAGCAGAGCCAGTCTTCAACAAGCTATCCTGGCCAGCCCTTGGTACCGGGTACGAAGGGAATGATCCGCTCGCGCAATTGAGCAGGGCAGCGTTTGTCGAGGATGGAGACAACCTCAGCAGGCTTGTATAGTTGGCTGAAGTGCATCAGCACGAGTGCCTCATTCTCAAAACGCTCCGCCCTCTCAATAATCTCGTCGAGATGAATGTGGCAGCCGGCCCGTGCGAGCTTGATAGGCTTTCGCTCGTCGAGAAACGTGCATTCGAGGACTAGCACCCGGCTCTTGTAGAGTTCTGGGTTATTGTCGAGGGCTTGAATGAGGGTATCAGTGCAGTAGCTCAGCTCGGTTCGCTCGATACAATTAAAGAGGTCTCTACCTGCTCGCTTCATCTCCGCTATCTCAAACCCAGGCAGGCCTTTGAACTCGTCCTTGAGCTTCTTGATCTTGCGAGCCAGGCTGTAGCCGAGCGAGGGCACGACGTGATGGGTTTGAAACGCCCGAACATGGAGGTCTCCGCGCATTGGTACCGTCTCGCCGGGCTTCATGGGGATTGCATCAATGGCGAGTTCGTAGCGCTGCAGCACCGTCATCGCTTCGAGGGCGTGTTTGATGGGCTCTTCGATCTCTTGGGGGAGAAAGATCTTTGGAGGCCGCTGCTTGCCAACGAGCGCGCGGATGCCCAAGTGGCTTGAGAGCGCACCAACGTGATCGACATGGCCGTGGCTGACAAAGAGAAAGTCCGCAGCTGCAGAAGAACGAGGAGAAATTCCCACGTCAAAGAGGGCGTTTAGCTCTGGGCAGAAGATAGACGTGTACACGCCTCCCAGTGAGACGCCACGCAACGTGAGCCCACCAACACTGATACGGGTGATCATGACGCTCTATTGCACACGGGTTCGGATGGACTCGTAGGTGATGCCACCGCGGTCGCGGACCACAACGAAGAGCCAACCCTCGCCAGATTCTTCGGGCGCCAGTATCGTCGTCGGAGAAGAGCGGTAAGCATCGATCGTACCTGGTCGTGCATACCAAGCGAAGGTTGCGTCGGCGCTGAGCGGCGACGCCATCTCCACCGCAATCGTGGCTTCAGCTCCCGCCGGCAGCAAGAGTTCGTCGCCAACAGCTGTACCATCCAGTGTGACGGCACTGATCTCTGGATTCACAAGCGTCGGGCCGCCAACTAGGATGCCCTTCAACCCGATCAGAGTTTCTCCCCCTTGAACGAGCCGTGCCTCTAGGCTCACGAGGGCTGGAGCTTCCGAGAGCGTCTCCGGGGCGACGTACGATGCAACACCGTCCTGCACCACGATTTCTCCTAGAGCAGTCAGCCCGAAATCAGACTGAATGCTCCACGTGACTTCCGGGCCATCGACCGGGCCATTTTCGTCGGCAAGCAGTAGGGAGAGCTCGGTGCTGCCGCCCAGCGACACAGAAGCAGGCTCGCTCTGGATGGCGAGAATCTGTGGACGGCTGAGCTCCGCGGGGGACGCAAAGTCGTCACACGCCACGAAGGCCAGAGCGCATGGGAGCAAGGTAGTTGCCAGGATTACAGACTTCACGAGGCGGCGAGTATAGCCGCATTTTCTGGTGAGCAGGATCTGCTGCAGTTTGCCCCGTTTCGGAGACGTTTGGGCAAAGTTGCCCTGCAGAGCTGATTTCTTGGAACCGCTGATGAGTCTCGGTGTCAAGGATTCTGAGGGCGGCTGAGATGGCGAATTGCGCTGCGACTGCCAACGTTCCTCGGACCTCAATCGCGATGACGGTGTGCCGTTGTCCAACTTCTTCGTAGTGCACGCATGTGTGCCGTGAGGGCTCTCGTACTTGTCTCTGGGAGGACATCATGGAATCCGTGTATCCGAAATCTGAATCACCTCGTGTTGTTGAAGCTGTCGACGGCCTTGGCGACACCGTTGTCCGCGTACGACAGTTGGAAATGCCGGAGGGCAGGGGCGCCTCCTCATTCTATCTCCCAGTGGCTCTGCTTCTCCTTCTTGTCACCGGTGGGTGTTTCTTCTCTGCAGTGTCTACGGCCTCGGTCAACGTGCGGGCTTTGCATCACCATGTGCTTGGCGGTGAAGCGTCGCATAGCTTCCGAGCTAAGAATATTCCCCTCTTATCTTCGTAGGGGCTGGAGGCTCGCTTCTTGCCGGTCTGGGCCTGACGCTAGCATTCTTCGCTACTCGCAAGCGGCGAGAGCACGTCGTGAGGGAGCAGATCGAGGGAGGAGGTCGCGAGACGTTTGAGATGATCCGAGTAGATGAGGATGGGGCCCACATCTTGCTACCTCCAGAATTCGTACCGACTCAGCAGTCGGCTGGCGAGATACTCGACGCCCAAACGTTGTGTAAACGTGGCGTGGCGCGTCGTGATGCCTTGGGGGGGACGCATCTCAATCTTGACGCGAAGAGTGCACTTCGCTTGGAGCAGGGCGCTCGCACCGTGCACATGCGTTGGACAGCGAACCCCCGGGGCAAGGCTCTTGTCGCAGGCTTGAAGTTCGACAGTTGCTTTGCTGCGTACGTCGGGTGCTTTGCTGCGTACGTCAGAGCAAGCTCCGGAGCAGCCCTGCTGATGGTGGTGGTGCTGCGAAATCTCCCCGTCGAGGAAGGCAGCCTCTACGGCGATAGATTCGACGACAGCGTGCGATTCGCAGCGATCAGCACCAAACCGATAGAAGAGGCGCCTACTGAGCGGGTGGATGGCGAATCTGGTGAAGGAGAGACTGAAGCGGCCGAGCGCTCTGAAGCAGGCGAAACGGGAACCACAGGAATCAACACCGCGAGCAATACCCACGCACGCATGCAAATCAAGAATCGCGATACACCGCCTCGGACCTCGCGCGAACAAGTGCGTGCCAGAGCGGCTTATCAGGGAATCCTTGGACTCATGTCGGAACGGCAGATTTTTGTCGGTCTTGCTTAGCCTGAGGATTTCGCTTCTGGCGACGCGATGCAGGACTGGTATGGGGGAATCAATGATGAGCCGGTTGGCCACCTGGACGGTGAGCTCTCTAGCACTTGGGGGGCGACATCGAGGGCATGGGCAAGTGGGGAACCGTGAAGGCCGGCAATCGTTTTGGGCCGCTCAGTCCGACGAACGGCACGTGAGGTGGGGATTGCAAAGGAGGAGACTTCGTCGGCGACTCAATGCGCAAGCACAGGCCGGGAAAACTAGCGGTGAAGATTGGCCACGCAGTCTCCTCCGTTGGCCTCGATCGAAGCATCATCCGCAGGCACATACGAAGCCAGAGACTCCGCCTTCGGCACTGCTATGAAGAGCGCCTACTCGCAGCACCAAAGCTCGCTGGGACCGTGGCGACGAGCTTTGCTATTGGCGGCAATGGCAAGGTGATTGGCTCTACCGCCAAGGGAATTGGTGATGCGCCTCTGCAAGACTGTGTGGCCGGCGCCGTGGCAAGTATTGAGTTTCCAAGGACCAAGGGTGATTCAGTCGTAAACGTGCGGTATCCCTTCACGTTTCAGAGCGCAGCCCAATGACTAAGAGCTTTGGGTGCCGGGGATAGGTGAGCTACCATTACTCTGTCCCATGGGCCCCCTCAGCATCATTCTAATTGTACTCGGCGCTCTCCTGCTTCTGAGTGTTGTCTCCCCCACACTCAGGCGAGTGTGGGGCTTTCACTTATTGGTGCTCAAGTACATGCTCTTTGGACTGGGCGACGTTTTGCGAGTTCGCCCGCTCATCCTCAAACTCTCTGGCAAGCGCTACGTTCGCCTCACTAGGCCCATGGCCTTGCGCCTCTTCTGTGAGGACATGGGAGTCACCTTCGTCAAGTTCGGACAGATCATCGCTTCGTCATCTGGGGTTTTTCCCCAGCCCTACGTTGAGGAGTTTCAGAAGGTGCTCGATCGAGTGCGGCCCTTCGATTTCGCCCTCGTGGAGCAGACCATCGAAGAAGAGCTCGGCGAGAGCGCATCCAGGCTTGCCAATATCCAAGCCAAGCCCCTCGCATCAGCCTCTGTTGCTCAGGTGCACTCGGCCGAGCTTCTAGATGGCACCAATGTCGTCCTGAAGGTTCAGAGGCCCGGCATCGACAAGGTTATTGATGCAGACATGCGCATCATGCGTTTCTTCGCCATCATCGCCCGCAAAGTCGTCAAAGACGCCGAACTCTTCAACCCCGTGGGCATCGTTGAGGACTTGGCGGGCACTCTCATCGAAGAGACGGACTTCCGCAAGGAGGCCAACAACCTCGAGCAGTTCAATCAGATCATGGAGCAGCATGGCCACGCGCGAGTTCACGCTCCCGTACCTCAGTGGGACTTGGTCACAAAGCGCGTCTTGGTGATGGAGCGATTCTACGGAACACGAGTCGACGACGTGGAGGGTCTCGGTGCTCGCGGCGTTGACGCTGAAGACGCGCTGGTCGAAGGCATGCAGGCATGGTTCCAGTGTGTCCTCTTTCACGGCTTTTTCCATGGCGACGTGCATGCAGGAAACTTGATGCTTCTCGACAATGAGGATCTTGGATTCCTCGATTTCGGTATCGTTGGGCGGTTTGACGATATCCAGCGCTACCAAGTCACCGACTACATGATTGGTTTCGCGACCTCAGACTTCAAGAAGGTTGCAGAAGTGATTAGCCAGATGGGCGGCGTCTCTGATGGCGTCAATATGGAGATATTCGCGGAGGATCTCAAAGAGGTCTATACGCCGCTATTGACGATGTCCTTCTCCGAGGTCAATTACGCGAATATCATACCCAAGATCAACGAGGTCGCCCGCAAGCATCGCATGACGATGCCAAAGGAGTTTGTCCTGATCACAAAGCAGCTCCTCTACTTCGATCGCTACGCTAAACTTCTGGCGCCGACGCTCAATATTTTCACCGACCCGCGACTCATGATGAGCATGATGAATGACATCGTGAAAGTTCGACAAGAGCTGTCGACGAAGGCACCGAATTAGGTCTCGGTGACCTTCGGGCGCGAAGCGGCTGTCGTCAACTTGCTTTGTCATGAGCTGGGAGTAGGCGCGCCCACGAGTGACCAATGCCTCAATCAGCGACGACCAAACCCGGTTGATTCGGCCTGGATTGACACGCGCGAGCGAGCCACGCGCCGATTCACGCATGAAGCGTCATCTGATGAATACTCTAGGATCAGCCGTCGTCGCTCTTGTCGTCATGCAAGGCTGCTCGGCACCCCCCGGTGCCCCCGGTGATCCTGGTAGCCAGGATGCAGGGCCGTAAGCGCCCGGCGATGTAAATCTAGCCTGAGATTTCATCTGGTTTGATATTTCGCCGATGGCTAAGAAGAAATCAGCACGTAAGGCAGCGCGGCGATGGACAGCCCTGGAGGCTGGACACATTCTCGACGAGATCGAAGCCCTGGAACTGAGCGACAGTGAATTTGCTCGGAAGCGTGACCTGAAGATCGGCCGGATCCCCTGGTGGAGACAGCAGCTCGGCCGACAGCGGCGAGGGCGCGGCAGTGCTCAACGGACAGCCCTAGCCAAGCGCGGCGAGCAGCACGCAGGCTTTGTCGAGATCGATTCTGTGGGCCAGGCGCCAGCAGAAACTCGCATCGAAGTGAGGCTACGAAACGGCCGCAGCGTCCTTCTTCCTTTCGGAACCCCTGCGGATCAACTCGAGCTCATGCTCAATGTCATCGAGGGGCGATCGTGCTGAGCATCCCGTCGACCATGCGCGTCTTCGCCTACACAAAATCGACCGATATGCGGAAGTCGTTCGATGGCTTGGTCGGGCTTTCTCGCTGCGTGATTCAATGAAGACCCGCTCTCCGGTCATCTATTTGTGTTCTTCAATCGACGTTTCACGATGATGAAAGCGGTGCACTGGGACAGGAACGGCTACGACTGATCGCAAAACGGCTTGAGCGTGGGACCTTCATCATACCTAAGACGCGCGCCGATGGTGTGATCGAGCTTGAGGCGGCGGAGCTTGCACTCGTCCTTGAAGGAATCGATCCAGGTCCGCCTTGTGCCCCTTGCCGAGCAAGTCGAGGGCAAAGGTCCAATGGGCAAAGTCAGCGAAGTCTCTAGCGAAGTACTTGAGTACGCCCCTGCCCAACTCAAAGGTAAGACCTCGCCCTGCCCCTCTTTCGAGAGTCGCGAAGCTATGTTTAGCGCTTCTGTAGCTTGAATTCGTGGGGGAGCAGAACTTCGCCAGGGCTCTCGATCGCGACTGTCGCGGCGGCGAGCAGATATTCGGTGGGATTGACGTCGAGCATTCGGCACGTTCCGATGAGGGAGTAAAAGAGCGCAGCGACTTCGGTTCCTCGTTTGCTCTTGGATCCGTGGTGATTCTCTCGGCCTAGAACAGCAGGT
>JAAEPE010000194.1 GCA_024222395.1 Myxococcales bacterium | reverse complement strand
TTGGGCGACGAACCCGAGTAGCAACGATGTTCCCAAACCAAGCTTGGTGCCTGCGACTGGTCTCGGCGATCCTCATCGAAACCTCCGAGGAGTGGGAGACCGGGCGACGCTATCTACCCGAGGATGCGGGGTGAACCACTTCTACAGAGACAATGTTGCTTTATCTGCTCGACTGCCACTCTTCAAAGTGTTTGGGATGACAATCCTTGCAGGTTTCTGGATTCATCATCTCTGTGCGAGAGAGATAATCGTCACCGCAAGCGCTAGTGAGAAACGTTCCCACGATGAGAGTTGATTCCGCGCAGGCTTCACGAAACCTTCGTTTCATATCCTTACCTTTGTGCTCCCTCTGTCACCCAAGTTTGCACAGCGCATCGCTCCGCCTCTGATAGTGGAGTGCCGGGAGGCATGAATCCGCCGCCACCCTCCATGCGGATGACGAGCAAGCTGCAGGAGGCGTCGCCAGGGACGACTCTCCCCTCACCAACAAGATGGGCGTAGGTCTCATCGATATCGTCCATGCGCAAACCGCCCTGTGATCCGCTGCCGCCGTGACAAGCGCCGCCCTCGACCGCGCATCGGGGCACAATGGTTCGGCTGAAGACCTCTTGGTAGGTCGGCTGGTAGAGCGGCTGGCAATCGGGCGCGATCGCCTCGACACACGCAGGTTCGCCGCCAGAACAGCCCGATGAGAGCGCTACGGCCACCACTGCCGCCAACCAAGACACAGGCGCAATATAGACGGCTTTCGAGTGACACCCAGGACACAACAGCACTGTACCGCATGTGAAACTATCCGTAGACCGCGCTATTCTTGCAGCTCCTATCTCGATGAGTGCCGAAGACGAACCTGCGACGGTAACCGACTCTCCATCCGCCAATCGGAGGGAGCGCCGTCGAAGTTCGCTCGCGGCCCAAGGGCCCGAGGCTCAGGAGTTGGTCTCCCAGTCATCGGCCCCGTTTCCCGTGGCGGGCTCCAACCAGTCGAGCAAAGGGTTTGGCGTAAGTCAGACGACCTCCGCGCAGCCTAGCGTGCACCTAGACGAAGCCACCCGACTCCACGTCTCTCGACAAGCGCTCTTCGGCGAAGATGTGGGTCTCTTGCGCAATTTCTCAAGCGCGATTGGGCTTCTATGCCTTGGACTCGTTGTCACCCTCCCGTTCATCGGTGGTGACCCGATGCTCAAGACGGTGCTCTGGGGAGGCTGTCTATTCAGCATTTTCACGTCGCTGTGGATCACAATCGTCCTGAGAGACCTTGAGCGCTACGACCAACGTCTTCTCAGTGTCATGACACTCCTCAGTGTCTTCGTCGCGTATTCGGGTGTGCTCTTCCTCGGAGTGCACTCCCCTGCCGCCCTATTCGTCTTGCCCGGCATCTACTTGGTCGCAAGCAGTCAAGCGGTCTTTGCTGCATGGACCTTGTACTTGGTCTGCGCGGGTTTGCAGGGCTTGCTAGCAATACTCATTCTCGCGGGCACCATCAGAGATCCTGGACTCATCACCGCCGGTGCCTCCGAACTCTATGTTCGCATCATCGCGCAGATCCTGATACAGCTCATGTACCTTGGCATGTTCATGCTTGCCCGCCGAAGCCGAGTTGGCACGTTGCAAGCAATGAACAAAGTCTTTGCTGCGGAAAACAAAGCCCAGGAACGCGAAGCGGCATTCATCGAGGTTCGCGAAGACCTCGATCGAATGCTCGGGGCGGGCGGTGTGGGCCACTACAGCGAACGCATGCTGGGACGCTACAAGGTCGGCGGCATAATCGGCCGCGGCGCCATGGGCGAGGTCTACGAAGCGATCCACGTCGATACCGCTCAGCTGGCGGCGGTGAAACTCTTGCATCCTCATGTGCTAGCAAAGCCGAGTTCTGTTGAGCGATTTCTCAGAGAGGCACAAGCAGCAAGTGCTCTGCAGAGCCCTCATACCGTACGAGTACTCGATATCTCGGGCGCCGAAGAAGCTGTGCCATATCTCATGATGGAGAAGCTCACAGGCTACGATCTAGCTCAGCACCTGCGCGAAGTTCGCAGGCTATCGATGCCCGAGATTGTGGCCCTAGTTGAGCAAGTTGGTTCGGTGATCGATTTGGCTGCCTCCAAGGGAATCGTGCATCGCGACCTCAAGCCGCAAAATCTCTTCCTAGCGGAGACGCCACAAGGATCGGCTTGGAAGGTGCTGGACTTCGGCGCCTCCAAACTCGCCGAGCATTCTGGGACTCTCACTCAGGGACGCGTCATTGGAACGCCAGCCTATATGTCGCCGCAGCAAGCCAAGGGCAAAGACGTAGACGGCGCAGCCGACCGCTACTGCCTGGCGGCAATTGTCTACCGTGCACTTGCGGGGCGTCCTCCATTCACAGGCAAGGACCTGCCAACGACCCTCTACAATGTCGTCTATGGAACACCGCCACAACCGAGCGTGCTGGCGGATATCGATCCAACACTCGACCTAGTGCTCGCCGTCGGCATGGCAAAAAACCCCAAGCATCGCTTCCCCGATGCGCAAGCCTTCGCAAACGCCCTCCGTGACGCTAGCAACTCACGCATCAGTGACAGTCTCAAGCGCCACGCCGAGATTCTCCTCAAGGAGAATCCTTGGGGCATGCTGCCCAACCAGGACGACTAGCGGCAGTATTAGGTAAGTGCTACCTTCGGGGGCGTGAAGGCCTACTTGGATCAGATTCGGCACGTACTCGATCATGGAGAAGAGCGGGAAGACCGCACCGGCACCGGCACGCTCTCGGTCTTCGGCATGCAAACGCGCTACGACATGCGCGAGGGATTCCCTTTACTCACCACAAAGAAGGTTCTCTTCAAGGCGGTCGCCTACGAACTTCTCTGGTTCTTGCGAGGTTCAACAAACATCAACGACGACCTCACTCAGCACACGCCCATTTGGGATGCGTGGGCGGATGAGAACGGCGACCTTGGCCCAATCTATGGTTACCAGTGGCGCAATTGGAATGGCCAGGGCATTGATCAAATCCAAAGCGCTATCAGTACGATTAAGAATAATCCCGATTCCAGGAGAATCATAGTAAGCGCCTGGAACCCTTCCGACATCGAACGCATGGCATTGCCTCCATGCCACACCATGTTTCAGTTCTACGTCTCGGGCAATCGTCTCGACTGCCAGCTCTATCAGCGTTCGGCTGACCTGGCGTTGGGCGTTCCCTTCAATATCGCCAGCTACGCTCTGCTCACCCAGATGATCGCCCATGAGTGCGGTCTGCACGCGGGCTTCTTCGTACACACCATCGGCGATGCACACATCTACAAGAATCACGTTGAGGGACTACGATTGCAGCTCGAACGCACGCCGAAGGCTTTGCCGACTGTGAAAATCGCCGATAAGAAACTCGACGAGATGCGCTTTGAGGACATCGAGTTGGTTGGCTACGAACACGATCCCTTCATTCGATTTTCGGTCGCCGTCTAGTAGATCACTAGCGCACGTCTACCGGTTCGGCGCGAATCGATACAGAGAACGAGATACTCTCCTTCAGGCCATCAACATTGGGCCGAAACCGATCGTCAGAGAGTAGATCGAGATCGGGATTTAGCAGCGTGTTTCGAATGAGCGTATCGTCTCGCAACTCTGACAGGGATATGGTGCCGTCGCGATTTGCATCCAGGTCCTCCGCGTATTCGGAGGTACCGGGTTCCAGGCGCTCGGTGAAATACGCACTCTCTTCGTCATGAGCGTCGCCTCGCTCTGCCTTGGGAAATGGGCGGGGCGGAAGGCGACCGCCCCACGGCTCGTGCGTCCACGAACCGTATGCCCAGAGCACTTGTAGCTGCGGGATGCAGATCACGCAAGGCTGAGAACCGCGCACCAAACATGGTTCGCACGCGCATCTCGCCTCGGCATCAGTTGCTGATTCTAGGATCCTAGAATTGCATGTCGAGCGATCTTCGGGTGTTCTTTGCCGCCGCGCTCGGTTCTAGCAACTTGCTTCAAGTGAGGCGATGTCCCGTCGCTTGTTAACTTTCGGTAGCGGCTCAGTTCCTTCTACGCGGCCATTTGCTCCTCGTCAACAGCATTGTTGATCTCCAAATCACGGGCCTCTAAGTACAGCACCAGTTTTGACATATTCTTATAGCCT
>JAAEPE010000193.1 GCA_024222395.1 Myxococcales bacterium | reverse complement strand
GTCACGATGAGAACATCCGGCTTGAGTTCTTCAATACGAGGAATCATCTTGTCGAGTTCCTCTATCTGTTTCACTTTGTTTGCAAAGTTCCCGTCTTCGCCAGTTGAGTCGGTGTATTTGAAATGCAGGAAGAAGAAGTCGTAGTCATTCCAGCAGGCTTTTAGTTCATCAACCTGTTCTCCGAGTGTCTGCGGTGTGCCCACAAGTTTCATGCCGACAAGACTGGCAAGCCCCTTGTACATTGGGTAGACCGCAATTGCAGCCGCTCGCAGCCCGTAGAGCTCTTCATACGTCGGCAAGGCTGGCTTGGCAGCAAATCCCCGTAGTGTCAGACCGTTCGCTTTTGGCTCATCTTTGAGAATTTCGCAGGCCTGCCGAACAAACTCTTTTGCAATCTCAGCAGTTTTTGCGGCGGCTGGATCGAGCGGCTGTGGGTCGAGAGGTGGCACGCCAGTAGCCTGAGGATCGGTATCAGCAACTCTGCCATCAAGGCCGCTTCCTCTGAACACAACAACGAAACGGTGCTCTTTGACCGGCTTCACAAAGACTTCATAGCCGTCGATTGCAACAGCCTGAAGTTTTTCGACAACTTGAAAACTCTCTTCTGAAGGAATACGACCAGCTCGTCGATCGCTAATGAGTCCATTGCTATCGAGTGTGCAGAAATTACCACGAGCAGCAACGTCATGAGGGCCAAGTTCAAAGCCAATGCCGGTCGCCTCGAGTGCTCCTCGGCCGATCTTGAACTGAAGTGGATCGTAGCCAAAAAGGCCGAGGTGTCCGGGGCCTGAACCTGGCGTGATGCCAGGCAGGACTGGGATGCTCGAGCCGCTTGTACCAACTCCAGCTAGCCTGTCGAGGTTTGGTGTCACAGCGGTCTCAAGCTCTGTCTTTCCACCCGGATCCAACGGCAGCCCGCCGAGTCCATCTGCAACGAGCATGATGATCTTGGAGCTATTCGAGCCTTTGAGTTCTTGGATCAGTTCGTGTTCGGTCACAACAGGTTCTCCAGAAGACGAGAGGGAAAAAGCCAGACAGAGCACTCAGTTGTCGGTTTCAGAGCCGGGGTCTGCAAGGGGGGGGGCGCCACTTTCGTGCTGCCAGCGAAGCTTGAAGCCAAGATGGGTCAAATATCCAATAGGGCCCGAAAGAAATGTAAGCACCAGAGAGAGGCTGCGGAGCGGCCATGGGATGCCGCAGGCAATCGCTTCACGGGCAACCACAGTTCCAACGACCATGTCGAAGGCGAGATAATGAGTCCAGGCCG
>JAAEPE010000192.1 GCA_024222395.1 Myxococcales bacterium | reverse complement strand
GGCATCGGCAGAGGCAGCTGAGGCGAACGCCTGGACGAACTACTCGCCAGGCGCCGCCTACACTGCAGGCCCGCCCTCGGGCACAACCCTCTGGGGCCAAGCGGAGTCATCCGCTCAATGGTCTCAGCCACCCTCACCGTTTGAATCTGGCACTGATACGGACACCTCATCTGACGATGAGCACAATGGCATAGTCTCTGCTGGTAATGACTATCCAGCGGATGACACTCACCTCTCTGAACAACAAAGGGCGGAAGCCGCCTTTATGGCTTATCGCAAATCAAAACGCCGTTGGAGGCGCTTTATGAAGAAACCAGTCAGAAAGGTGAGACGTGCAGTACGCCGACATTTCAAACAATTTGGAAAGGGTCGTGGTAAAGGGGGTCGCAGACGCCGTATGCATGGTAGAGGTATTACTGCTTTCCTCACGTCCTTAACTGATATGGCTTTTGAAGAAGTTCTTATCGGAGGCAAAGGTCGAGGTCACAGGCGGACCTCCGGTAAGGGAAAGGGACGGAGGGGCAACCCTAGGGACGCTTCTGGTAATACTATGAAGTGTCATACATGCGGTAGCACAGAGCATTTGCGCGATCAATGCCCGAAGGGGAAAGGAAAGGGATCCGTACATTTGGCTCAAAACACCTTTATGGATGACATAGATTACATTGACTACGAGTTTTACGTCAATCCAGAAGCGGCTCCCGCTGCGGGCTCCTCCACTTACTACGTGATGGCCCGCTATGCTGAGGCAACTGTGGCCCTGGAAGACTACGCAGTGACCCTCTTCGACGAGTTCCACGGCTGGGACGAGGTCGATGAGATTGCGTACAACGCTTGGTTCGGTCTTCCAGCGGGGCCACCCGCCGGTGACGAGGTCTCCGAAGCCGAGACCGTCCCGGCAACAGAGGAAGAACTCACCGCCGCGCTGGCCCCACAAGTGATTGGCATGCCGTTGCTGCCAAATCCGTCGGGGGCTGGTTCGGAGATGGGAGACGCCGATGACGAAATGCGGGGCCATCCCGCGTATTCCGATTCCGAAGAATCCGAAGAAGATTACAACGACATGCTCCAAGAGCAGGTTTCAGAAGCAATCCGACTCTTGAGTGCGCCAGCACAGCAGCAGATGACGATGAGCGAACTGCTGTCACACCCAGGAGTTGCATGTCTACGTCCATACTTGGATTCGAACATGTCAGCATCTCAGATGCTGACAGCACTCCAAGCTCTAGCGGGGTCACCCGCCGAAGGGACGCCAGATACAACAGCGGGGCCACCCGCTTGGTCAATGGATGTATTCATGCAAGGTTGTGACCAAATGGATATTAGCAACCTCTCGATGGAGCAGTTAAATGACATCGGATACTTCAGAAGCCCGTATCAAAACGTGTTCATGGCCCAGGACAGCTCAGAGGACTCGGATGACATGCGGTACGCCAAGAGGGACAGGCGACCGTCGCCTCCCCGAGACTCCGAGCAGGACGATCAAAGGCCAGTGACACGTGGTAGTGCGTTGGCGGGGCCATCCCGCGGAAGTGCGTCAGCGGGGCCAGCCCGCGGAAGGAGCCGCTCTGCTCCTAGACGCCCTACGCACGACGAATCGGGCTATCCATACAGTACCGAGCACTCTGTTGGAGTATCTGCTCAACATGTGCCGGATTGGTACGTCAGATGGTACCCCGGCTACTCGATGGATGTTCTTCGTCACTGGTATTCTAAGGAATACTGCACTAAAAGGGACGAGACTGGCGCGATAATTCGTACCAAGGGCGGCAAAACCAAGACGCCAGAGGCCTGGGACAAAAGGGCGAAGAAGCAGGAGATCATCACTGACCGCAAAACGTACAGAAAACAGGTGTGTCAGTGTGAGCCCTTTAAAGGCCACATGCGCAGGTGTCCGATGGACCGCCCTTCCAGGAGCCCTAACCACGGAAAGACCCCGTGGAATTGGTCTCATGGAGACGACGCTGGCAACGTCCATGATCCAAACAAAGAGGTTCCTGGAGGGGGGAAGCGCATCACTGAGGCCGATCGCGTCCCTATGACCGAAGAAGTGGCCAACACCGTCAAGGAGAATTGGGCAAAGCTCCCCAATGACCACCGCCTCAAGGAGTGGAACCGCCGATTCCATAAGGAGGCGGGGTCACCCGCAGAATCCAGTGGGGAAGCGGGGTCACCCTCAGAATCCAGCAAGGAAGCGGGGTCACCCGCAGAAGCACCACCAGCCGCTGGAACTGCGGAGGATGAATGGATAGATGTTGCCTCTGCCGCCGGCACTGACCGAACCGAACTAAATGAGGAATGGGCGGCAGAAGATGGCTCAGAAAATCCGTTCCCTGACGGAAGCGCCTGCTGGTATTACAGCTCTACGGCGCAGAAGTGGTTCTGCACGAGGGTACTCTACCGCCATGAGAATGGCAAATACAAGCTGGCCATAAAGGGTATTGCCGACATCGACCAGATGAGGCAGGTTATCCATGATCATGGCCAGCCAGAAGGCCCTCCGAGAGACCCTCCTGGTCCACGACCAGGCAAGGGCAGCAGACCACCTCCAAGACCTAAAGCCGACTCCTCGTCGTCACCGACTCCTGCAAAAAGGCACTCGTCCAAGAGCCCCGAAGACACACAGGGGCGGGCGAAGGTCAGAGCGACCGCTAAGACGGACGACCCTGAGCCGGCAGATCCTCCTGGTCCATCCGTGACAGAGAGGAAGAAAGTCTTTGCTGGACCATCGACCCCGATGCCTCCAGCGACCCAAGGCGATGTCAAGGACGAAGTTCGTGACAAGCCTAAAGCCGCTTTCCGAGGTGACTGGACTCCAACGCTGCATCAGCCACGCCTTACACCACAACCCGGCTCGGCACGAATGAAAGCGCAGCCGAAGCCCGAAGCCGGGATGAGGTCGGTGCGGGCAGAAGAGGCCGCCAAGGCCAAGGAGGACAAAGGCTCTGCGGGGCCACCCGCTAAAGCGGCGCCAGCCGCAACAGCGGGGACACCCGCAGAAAGTACTCTCTCAAGAGAAGAGCGTTTCAGAGTCCTCAAAGAGTTTGGCGACCAACAGAAGTTAACCGATGATGCAGCTACTGACAAAGGTCACCCGAACCCTGGCGCGGAGTCATCCGAAGAAGCTGCCTCGTCAGCCGCAGGCTCTGCGGGGCCACCCGCTAAAGCGGCGCCAGCTGCATTAGCGGGGCCACCCGCTAAAGCGGCGCCAGCTGCATTAGCTGGGCCAGCCGTTAAAGCGCCACCGGCGGCATTGCCAACAATGTCTGTTCTAAGGGTCATCCCTCTGGAATGCAAGTTGTATTGGCAAGGCATTGACGACAAGGGCCCGAGGCAGCCCATCAACCCACGAGT
>JAAEPE010000191.1 GCA_024222395.1 Myxococcales bacterium | reverse complement strand
GCGCCCGCGAATTGGCTCGCCCTCGTGGAGTTGTGGAACCGCACCGGGGTTGACCTCGCGGATGTATAGCCCCACCTCGCTGTAGTCCAAGGTCTCGTATTGGAACTCCTTGCCCGAATGCTCAATGAGCACGGGAAGCGCACCCTCGAAACGAATGGCGACACGCCGGGAGGCTGTATCCGTGAGGTAGACAGGCTTCACAATACGCTGCCGAGGCACGCTAAAGACTTGCTGGCCAGGTAGCGCCACTGCCGAAAGGGAGCGCATGAAGACGCAGCCGGTATCCACATTGATGCGGTTGCGCCGAAGCTCAACCTCCGCGACAGGGGTGTGGCCATGCACGACAACCTTACCCCAGTCGTACTCACTCTTGAGAAAGGTTCCACGAATCCAGATCATCTTCTTGCCATGCAGGGCAGGATCCAGCTCCGCAAGGGGAATATCAGGCACTCCGGCGTGCACAAAGAAGTGGTGTTCGTCCTCGAAGCTGAGGCGCAGCGAGCGGAAGAACGCGATGTGCTCCTCGGGAAAGGCGTAGTTGCCGTGGTCATCCGCGTACGAGGCCAGCGTGGCAGAGCCGCCGTTGACGACGAAGAGACCCGCTCTCTCCGTCCCGGGATTGTCCAAGAAGTTAAGAAACATCGCCTCGTGATTGCCGAGAAGACAAACCACGTGGCACTGCTTCTGCAGATCGAGGATGGTATCGATCACGTCCTTTGAGTGCCCGCCTCGGTCGATATAGTCGCCGAGGAAGACAACCGTACATTCGGGGGTCAGTGGCAGTTTGTTGAGCAACTGCCGCAGCTCGTAGGCGCAACCGTGCACGTCACCAATGGCGAAAATCATGAGACGGCCCCTCGTTGCTGCTGAATCCCCCCACGCACGAGGCGAGACCATAGCCCGAACAGAGCCAAGCCTTCCAGACCCGGGAGCAGAGACTTCAGTGAAATCCAACAGGGCAATTCACGAAGGTTTTGGCCCAATCCAAGAGATCATTGAGGACAATCGCGCTACCGTCACCGCACTGCTATGAGCACCTCCAAGCGCCGTATCCTGGTCACCGCAGCCCTTCCCTACGCCAATGGTGACATTCACATCGGCCACATGGTCGAGTACCTGCAGACCGACATTTGGTGTCGTTTTCAGCGCCTGCGCGGAAACGAGTGCATTTACCTGTGCGCGGATGACGCCCACGGAACGCCAATCATGCTTCGGGCTCGTGATGAGGGAATCACCCCAAAAGAGCTCATCGACTCCATGAGCGAGCGGCATCAGGCCGACTTTGCCGGCTTCGGCATCCAATTCGACTGCTATCACAGCACTCACTCGGAGGAAAACAGACTCCAAGCTCAGAAGATCTACTTGGCCCTCCGGGAGGGCGGGCACATCCACACAAAGACGATCGAACAGGCCTTTGATCCAGAGGCCCAGGTGTTCTTACCGGACCGCTTCATTCGCGGAACCTGCCCCCGCTGCAAGGCAGAGGATCAGTATGGCGACTCCTGCGAAAGCTGCGGGGCGACCTACGCCTCAAGCGAGCTCGTCGATCCGGTCTCTGTAGTTTCAGGCAAGACGCCTGTGAGCAAAGAGAGCGAGCACTACTTCTTCAAGCTCGGCGACTTCCAATCAATATTGGAAGGCTGGATTGGGGCCGGCCACGTCCAACCCGAGGTTCGCAACAAGCTCAAAGAGTGGCTCGATGGTGGCCTTCGAGATTGGGATATTTCCCGGGACGCACCGTACTGGGGCTTCAAGATTCCCGACACCGAAGATAAGTACTTCTACGTGTGGCTTGATGCTCCTGTCGGCTACATGGCCACGACACACAAGTACTGTGAGAGCAATGGCCAGAGTTTTGATGACTACTGGGGCAAAGATGCCACCACCGAAGTGCACCACTTCCTCGGCAAGGACATTGCGTACTTCCACACCCTCTTCTGGCCGGCCATGCTCTCTGGCGCCGGATACCGCACACCGACCGCTGTCTACTGCCACGGGTTTCTCACCGTTAATGGCAAGAAGATGTCCAAGAGGCGTGGCACCTTCATTGCCGCGAGGACCTATCTCGACCACCTCGACCCAGAGTATCTGCGCTACTACTTTGCCGCAAAACTCTCCTCGGGCCTCGACGACATCGATCTCAATCTCGAAGACTTCGAGCAGCGCATCAACTCGGACCTTGTCGGCAAGCTTGTCAATATCGCATCGCGTACCGCAGGCATCCTCGGAAAGCGCTTCGAGTCCAAGCTCTCGGCGTCACTGCCGGCACCCGAGGTCTACGAAGAGTTCGCGGCAGAGGCTGACGCAATCGCCACCTTCTACGAGGGGCGAGAATACTCGAAGGCGCTGCGCAAGATCATGGCGCTCGCCGACAAGGCGAACCAGTACATTGCGGACCAGGCTCCATGGAAGCTCGCCAAAGAGGAAGCCACGCTGGAGCAAGCACAAGCCGTCTGCACCCAGGGGCTCAACCTCTACCGCATGCTCATCACCTACCTATCACCTGTGGTGCCCCGCATTTTCGATGACTCCTGCAAACTCTTCGGGGAGGAACTCACGTGGGAGGGCGCTCGCAAGCCGCTGCTCGGAGTGGGTATTAAGGCCTTCAGCCCGCTTCTCCAGCGAGTCGACAAAGACAAGGTCGCCGCCATGGCAGCGGCTTCCAAGCCACCATCTGAAGACAAGCCAAAAGAAGCAACGAAGGAGAAGAAGGCGAAGAAATCCAAGAAGGCTGCCACTGTGCCCGAGGGCTGCATCTCTTTCGACGACTTCTCGAAGGTCGAGCTCCGCGTTGCCAAGATCGTGGCTGCCGACCACGTCGAGGGGGCAGACAAACTCCTGCAAATCACAGCGAAGATTGCACCAGGGGATACGCGAAACATATTTGCGGGCATCAAGGACGCGTACGCTCCAGAAGACTTGGTCGGACGTCACGTCGTCGTCGTCGCCAACTTGGCCCCTCGCAAAATGCGCTTTGGCATGAGTGAGGGCATGATCATCGCGGCAGGCCCCGGCGGCAAGGATATCTTCCTTCTCTCCCCTGACTCCGGCGCAACCGCCGGCATGGTCGTCAAGTAGACACATGGACCAGAGCTCTTCTTCGGAGAGCCAGTGGAGACCGCTCTTGTGGGTGGCCGCCCTGGCCTTCCTGATCCTATTTAGCTACGGGCTGGCGCGCTCTGCCATCGATGCTCTGCTTCAAGAAGACAACGGCAAGGACGCCACGAAGTACGCCTATGCCCTGGTAGCGCTTAGCGTCACCATCATTGTGCCCCTCTACAGCCGGGCAGCAAGCAAGCTGCCCATCGGTGTTGTGATAGCCCTCTGCGCTGTTGCGACGGCTAGCACGCTCTCACTGCTACTGGGCGCTCGCATGATGCATGTGCCGTTCGCGAGCTATGCCCTCTACATCTGGAAAGATGTCTACGTCGTGGTCCTCGTTGAACTCGTCTGGACCTTGGCGAACTTGGCTTTTAAGACCAATACGGCAAAGTGGGCTTACGGTTTCTTCTGTGTCGCCGGAACTCTTGGCGAACTGAGCGGGAACTATGCGTCGGGCCAGCTTGCGCACAGCGTTGGTAGCGCTGAACTGCTCTGGATAATTGTTCCCACCATCGGAGCAACTACGGTGGTTGGCCTCAAAGCCGCTCACGCCTGCGGATGGCCTCAGCCAAGCGGCAAGGGCACCTTGGACGGAGTCGTCTCCGTTGTGCGCGCCTCTCGGTCTATTCAACTGCTACTGGCACTAGTCACAGTCATTCAGATCGTCACCACTCTCATCGACTTTCGTTTTCTTACCGCCACATACGAGGCCTACCCCCTGCTCGATGATCGCACCGAGGTCTTCACGCAAGTCCACATGACAATCGGTCTCGGATCGCTCGTATTGCAATTGTTGTCCGGTGCCATCGTCACAGTCATTGGAGTCAGAGCCCTCATCATCGTCCTTCCCATCGTCCTTGGCGGCGCCGCCATCTACGCGTCGATTCACCCCACCTTTCTCGGTCTTGCCGTCCTCAAAATCGTCAACAAGGGCCTGGACTACAGCCTTTTTCGTACCACCAAGGAGCTGCTCTACCGCCCGCTCAGCTATGAGGAGCGCACTCTGGGCAAAGCAGCCGTCGACATTCTTGGCTACCGCGCCGCGAAGGGAGCTGCTTCGGGGTTATTGATGGCCATGTCGGGTCTCGCCGCACTGGTGACGGTGGCCACCGTGGCGGGCATTGGAATCTGGCTCGTGCTCTCAGTCTTCCTGGGATTGCACTTCGTGCACGAGCCCAAAAAAAATGGACGCGCTGAGGGAATCACATCATCGATCTCCTGACAGATCGGAGTAATCAGCGTGCTCTCCCTTATACGCATTACGCCTCACTTGAGCGCTCCTAGTGCTAACCCTTCATAAATACTGCAACTGTTTGTTCTTGCGAGCTTTTCGAATTCTCAACTGACGCTCGCTCGACGGTGGCTCTCGCTGCCGGCGAAGAAGCCGAAGCCGCAGAAGTCTCACACGCTGCAAAGAGCCAGAAGCCGTCTGATCTTCAAGCCGTAGATGTCGTGCGCGACTGCATTCCATCCGCAAAACTGCAAGTCGGCGTGAGTCTCGGAAGCAGCCTGCGCTCGAGTGCCGAAGGCGCGGTCAAGCGCAGCTTCACAGGTCGACTTCCGTTTTCAAGATCTGAGATTGGGTGCATCAAGCAAGGGCTCTCAGGCGTGGAAACAGTCTCGGAGGAGGAAGTTGGCCAAATGATGGGCTACGACCTCTATGTATCCGCATCGTCCGAGCGCACTCGGTCGCTGCAATCCAGGCACTAGGCTTCCTGGCCCACACAGAGTATCGTGCTTCCTATGTGGTACTCGCCCTCTCGCCTCCGACGCTATCGCCTCCCCTGCCTCTTCCTGCTCTCAGCGTGCGGGGCCGATAGTGACTTTTCAAACTCGGTTAGCCAGTCGATCTTCGAATCCTCAAACGGGCAGCTGCACGCGATGCATCTCGCGGGGCTAGAACTCGAAGAATGGCCCACGACCTTCGACTGGGATTGCCCCGGCGGTGGGTCCATCGACATGCTGACTACCTATCGGAGCGACGAGAGCATTAGCGGCATTCTCCACACTCTGGTCGACTGCGTTGTCGATGGACGCACTCTCAACGGCAATATCGACTACCTCGAATTCAACTTCCGCGATTGCGGTGGATCGACCGGGCCCGCCTTCGATATTGACGGGGACATAGACATCACCGGCGCGGATGAGGGCCACTGCAAGATGAACGCACACGAGTCCTGCTCGGCGGTCTCTGGCACCACATGTGGCCACGAGATCTAGCAATTTCGTACCGCTAGGCCCACCCGCCGATTTCTCGGTGAATCCCATACAAGGCGTGCTAGCTTCCGCCGCGATGGACGTTAGCTACACAGCAACTTCGGAACTTACTCCCACAGAACGTGTCCTCGTGGGGGTCTGCGAGAGCATCAACGAAAAACCGCTGCCAAAGAGGTTGCAGCGCGTCTTTCACAATTCCTTCGGGAAGCACTTCATTCGATTGGTGAGCAGCAACCTGCTCGAAGTCAATGGGATCGAGCACGCCGAGGCAATGGACCCGGAACGTGGCGTTCTCCTGTGCTCCAACCATCGCTCCTTCTTCGACATGTACATGGTGACGTCGATTTTGCGAAACGAAAGGCTGCCTTGGTTCCGGGACGTCTACTTCCCAGTGCGATCGAAGTTCTTCTACGATCAGTGGCGCGGCCTCGCCATCAACCTAGCCATTTCGGGCGGTGCCATGTACCCGCCCATTTTCCGAGACCGCAACAAGAGCGGGCTAAACAAGGTCGCCGTCAATCGCATCGTGAACTTGCTGGAACGCCCGGGCGCCGTTGTGGGCGTGCACCCCGAAGGCACCCGAAGCAAGGGCGATAGCCCATACGACCTGCTGCCAGCCAAGCCAGGAGTGGGCCAGATGGCCCTTCGCTCCAAGGCAACGGTACTCCCGATTTGGGTCTCGGGCATGAGCAACGACTTCGCCAAGCAAGTCGCATCCAACTTCCGGGCCGATACAGTAGGGAGAACCCCGGTGCGGGTCACCTTTGGTGCGCCGGTCGACTTGGGCGATCTTGCGAGCGCAGACGTCAATTCGCGGAAGGTGCATCAGCAAGCTGCCGATCACATCATGGCGGACATTGCCAAGATTGGCGACGAAGAGCGACTACGCCTTCAAGGCTCCCTCTCCTAGCCCCAGCTTCCCAATCCGTGGCTGCTCTAGCCAAGAAACTCTGCGATGCGCTCCTTCGGGCGCCCAATAATCGCCTTGCCGGCACGCACCAAGATAGGGCGCTGGAGCAGCTCAATATGTGTGTCCAAAACATCGACCACGGCTTCGGCATTGCCCACGTAGTCGGCTGCCGTCAGGCCGAGAGCCTTGAACGCTCCGTCCTTGCGCACCATGTCTTCAACTGGGCCATCGAGCATCGACGCGAGGGATTGCAGCGCTGCCCTATCAGGCCGTTGGTCCTCCTTCATGTAGAGAACGACCAGATGATCCACCTTCATTTCCTTGGCGACCGCCAAGGCATGCTTTGAAGTGCTTCAAGTAGGTTTGTGATAAATGCTCACACCCGCGTCTCCGCGTACTTTCATTCCCATAGGGCGCAGTGTAGCTGATAAGCATGAGCCGCATGCGGTCCTGGCCAATCCTTCTCTTGCTCTCCCTTGGTTGTGGCAATAGCCCCGGCGCGCGATGCAGGTGAGCTGAGCGATGCAGCTCCCACGGCTCCCACAGAGAACTGGGAGCGCGACCTACTGCAAAACGGACCTCAGCTTCGACATCGAGGCCGGCACAGGCGCGGCTACCATCCTCTTCGCGACAGGAGAGCCAGGCGCATCCCTCGAAGTAGGCGATCTAGAGCTCCTCACGGTGAAGCTCGGTGAGGCGCCACTACCATTTCGAGTAACAGATTCTCGCCTAGACCGTCGAGCAGAAAGAATGACCGAGAATGGTGAGTTCTGATTTTTCGAGTGCAAGGCGCGAATGAGGATCTTGCCGGGGCAAATGACGAAATGAGCAACGCTGCAATCGGGAAAGCAGGACCCTCAGCCCGATCATTGCTTACGCTCGGCGGTCCAGTACCCGTATCCAGAGTTCGGCCCGGGATACGAGTTCAGGGGAGTCGGTGGAGGCGTTGGCCGGGATTTTGCCATGTATTCTCTGAGGCTTTCGACCTCGTAATCCAAGGCGTGGTCACCAACGTCACCTTCACTCAGGTTCAGCGCCACGGCAACGGCCATCGAATACTCATCCTCAGCCAAGTCGTACCGACGGTCTTGCGCTCACCCTCGTGCAGTTCCTTGTCCGCAAAGGCCGCTCCCATGAGCAAGTCACACACCGATTTCGCCCGATCTTCCATTGGTGCTGAGGATAGCGCAGACGCCGGCTGCTCTCGCTTTCCAAATGCGCCTTTCTGATGCACATTGCTCGCTATGAGCAAAAACGCCGCCTCTCTACTCGACATTCCAGAGTCCCAACTGCTGCCCTTTGGCCCTGGCATGCACAAGGTCTATCCGGCTTCGAAGGAAGACGTGGCGTCGGGCGCTGGCAAACTTATTCTCGTTTCGGCGATAACGCCCACGAAGGCAGGTGAAGGCAAGACTACGACCAGCATCGGCCTGGCAGATGGACTTCGAAAGATTGGAAAGAACTCGTGTGTTGCGCTGCGTGAACCATCGCTCGGCCCCTGCTTCGGCGTGAAAGGTGGAGGAACCGGTGGAGGCCGAGCCCAGCTCGTTCCTTCGGACCGCATCAACCTGCACTTCACGGGTGACTTCCATGCGATCACCTCTGCGCACAACCTGCTTTCCGCCGTGATCGACAATCACCTCCACCATGGAAGCGACCTAAATCTCGATGGACGCCGGGTGACCTGGCCTCGCGTTCTCGATGTCAACGACAGAGCGCTCCGCCACGTGGTCACTGGCCTTGGCGGGCGTCCCCATGGCCAGCCCCGGGACGCGAGTTTCGACATTACCGCAGCCTCCGAACTCATGGCCATGCTCTGCCTAGCCGAGAACGCAGAAGACCTCGAGGCCCGCATCAATCGAGCCATCATTGGGGTTAATCTCGACAAGGAGCCAGTGCGTGCCGGTCAACTGGGGGTCACTGGGGCGATGATGGCGCTTCTCCGTGACGCCCTGCTCCCCAATCTAGTCGAGACCATGGAAGGCACGCCTGCCTTTGTGCACGGTGGCCCCTTCGCCAACATTGCACACGGCTGCAATAGCGTGATGGCAACACGGACCGCGCTGAAGCATGCAGATTGGGTAATCACCGAGGCTGGCTTTGGATTTGACCTAGGGGCCGAAAAGTTCTTTGACATCAAATGCCGTTCCGCTGGGCTCGATCCGCACTTGGTTGTACTCGTGGCATCTGCCCGTGCCCTCAAGCTGCACGGCGGCGTAAAAGCTGACGCCCTCGAAGCAACCAACGTCGGCGCGGTGAAGGCAGGTCTCGCGAACCTAGATAAACACCTAGAGAGCATTGGACACTTTGGCAAGAAGGCCGTGGTCGCCCTCAATAGATTTGATTCCGATGCGGACGAGGAAGTCGCAGTGGTTCGCGAGCACCTAGCAGCCCACGGCGTGCGATTCGCGACAGCAACTCACTTCATGGACGGCGGCGAAGGAGCCATCGAGCTCGCAAAGCAGGTTGTGGAACTCGGCGATGAGCCCACCACTCCCAATCGTCCGGTGTACGAGCTCAGCGATTCCATCCCTGACAAGATTCACAAGGTCGCCAAGGAGATCTACGGAGCAGACGATGTGACGTTCATGAAATCCGCAGAGCGCGACATGAGGGAAATCGAGCGCTTTGGCCTCCAAGGACTTCCCATTTGCTTGGCGAAGACACAGAGTTCACTCTCCGACGATCCCAAACTACTCGGTCGCCCGATGGATTGGGGCCTCACTGTCAGATCGATCCTCCCCAATGCGGGTGCGGGCTTCCTCGTGGTTCTCACTGGCGACATTCTGCGCATGCCTGGCCTTCCAAAGAAGCCTCAGGCCGAGGCCATCTCCCTCGATGGCGAGACCATTGTAAACCTGCGCTAACTCTAGGCACACCGCTCAATTTTGCCCTTGGGCCTGTGCGGGAGTGGGGCTATGGTACGCGCCATGGCGCACCGCGGCAATTCTACCGGCACCCCTCTCCTGCTCGCCCTGCTCGTCGGGGCTTCAATGGGAGCGTGCGCCACTGGCACAGAAGGAAGCCGTGATGGCGGCCAGGCCGCCGCCGATTCCGGCAGTAACAACATCGATGCAGCCCAGCCCTCATCCGATGCCGCCACCCTGGCCTGCGCTTCCGAGCCGTGCTTCGAAGACGTGGCATGCTCCGAGGTGGAGGGCGGCTATCAGTGTTCCGACTGCCCGAGCGGACTTGAAGGCGACGGCGAGACCTGCAGTGAGGTCGACGGCTGCGATGCCTCCCCTTGCTTTCTCGGAGTCGATTGCACCGATGTTCCAGCCCCCGGCGAAGGAGCGAGTTGCAGCGACTGCCCGACGGGTTTCTTTGGCAACGGGATTATCTGCACCGACATCGATGGCTGCGACGGCGACCCGTGCTTTCCAGGAGCCACGTGTGTCGACAACGTGCCACCAGCGGAGGGCTTCACCTGCGGCACGTGCCCAACGGGATTCGAAGGGGATGGCCTCAGCTGTACAGATATCGATGAGTGTACGGGCGACCCTTGCTTTGGCGATATCGAGTGCACGGATGCCGTAGCTCCGCTGACCGGTTTCAGCTGTGGGGCTTGCCCACCAGGAACCACTGGCGACGGCGCTCAGTGCGACCTGCTGTGCGATCCTGTGAGTAGCCTCGCTTGCGGCGGCCAACTCAGCGCCAGCAATGGTGGGGCGGGAAGTGCGGACCTAGTCGACAATTGGGCTTGCTCAAGTTTCCCCCACACCGGGCCCGAAATCGTCTACTCCTTCAGCCCTGATGCCAGCGGAATTGCCACGATTAGCCTCACAGGTCTAGCCGCAGATCTCGATTTGCTGCTCATCGAAGATGCTAGCTCGGGCGGCCTCTGCGACCCTGCCAGCGCAGGCGTCTGTGTTCAAAACGGCAGCTCAAATCGTAGCGGCACAGCTGATGAGGAAGTCCGTCTCAATGCCATTGTCGGAACTACTTACTACATCATTGTCGATGGCTTCGACGGCGCAACTTCGAATTTCACGCTCCGGGTACAAAGCGCAACAGAAGACTTCTTACTAAACGAAGTGAGTTTCGGCGCCACAGATTTTGTCGAAGTTCGAAACCACGGAGCCTGCGACACAGACCTTGGAGGTCTCGGCATCCTGCACAAAGCCTCACTAACCTCCCCGGCACAGAGCTTTGTATTTCCAGGCGCCAGCAACGTTTCCGCAGGCGGTGTGATGCGCTGGGTGGAGAGCAGCGGTGGTCCCTTCCTCTCGAACGAAATCAACGCTGGCGAGTCCATTCTCGACATTCCAGCGGCTGCGGGCTCGACTGCGCTATGCAACGGGGTCTGTGAAACAACTAACTGCACAAACCTCCTGGACTACGTTGAACGAGACGAAGACACCTCGGACGCCAGTCTGCCGGGCGGGCCAGCATGCGCTAGCCTCGTCGGCGGCCCCATCAATGCGGCGGGTCAAAGTGGTGAGGTTTCCCTGCGCCGAACAGCGGTCGCGGGCGCAGGCGGCCCCTACCAGGCCTCCGACTGGAGCTTCGGTGCCACCAGCCGCGACTAGTACCCCGTGTGCGAATCTCGATTCGGGTTACTAGCGACAGTATTCCAGGCTCAACGAATTTTACTGGCACAAGGCACTGGTCGGATCGAGAATCCAAGCTAGCCTTGCACGCTCATGGTTCGACTCCTCGCTAGCGTGCTGCTCTGCATCGTTGCCGCCCAAGCTGCTTGCACCAAAGACAAGCCCTCAGGCGCACCGCTATTCGGCGGAGATGCCGGCCCAGCGGCTGCAGTACCGGTAGAAGTTGTAGTGCTCCAAACCGGGCTCCTAGAGAATACGCTCCGTTTCTCCACAAATCTCGAAGCCGAAGTCGAAGTGCAAGCACTGGCTCGCGCTCCCGGTCAAGTCGTTAGGCTGATGGTGGAAGAAGGCGACCAAGTCAAGCAGGGCCAACTCCTAGTAAAACTCGAGGACGCTGAACAGCGAAGTACGCTGCGCCGAACCCAGGCAGAACTCGCCCACGCGGCCCGCACCTCCAAACGTCAAGAGGCGCTGCTCTCTCATGGAGTGGTCAGCGACGACGCACGGGAAAATGCTGCCTTCGAACTCAGTCGCCTCAAGATTGCCAACGCAGAAGCAAAGCGTCTGCTCTCCTACACCTCGATTCGCGCAGCAGTCGACGGCACCGTCACCCTCCGCCAGGTTAAGCGCGGCGATTTCGTCAACCCGAACCAGCACCTCTTCACCGTCACCGATTTCAAATCTCTCGTCGCGAAGGTCTACGTTCCAGAGAACGACATGGCTTCCGTTAAGAAGGGACAAGTCGTGCGTCTGGTATCCCCGAGCGATCCAGCCCTAGCCCGAGATGCTGTTGTTGAGCGCGTCGCCCCCATCGTGGACCCGCGAAGTGGTACGGCAAAGGTCACTATTGCCATCCCCGACACAAGCAATCTGCGCCCCGGTGCATTTCTCTCTGTCGAGCTCGTAACCTCGAGGGCCGCCGACGCTGTCCTCCTTCCGCGCAAAGCTCTGGTTTACGACAACGAGCGATCCTTCGCGTTCAAGGTCGAAGATGGCCTAGCGGCTCGCGTCCCAGTGCGCCCCACGTTGTCGGGTCCGGACTTCGTGCAAGCCCCAGGTTTCGCCGCAGGTGATAGCGTCGTTGTCGCAGGGCAAGTCGGGCTAAAGGCCGGCGCAAAGGTCTCCCCAAAGATCCTCGACTCTAACTCTAGGAAGGCAGAGCAAGCCCCCTCCGAGATGCCGATTCCAGACGCCCCCGCCGCTGCTAAATGAGCGAAGAGAAGAAGCGAAGGCAGAGTTTTGCGACGGCTCGTCCAGTCGCGGTTCTAATGGTGTTCTTTGCGGCCATCGTCTTTGGCTACTTCTCATACTCGCGGCTCGCCCTTCGTCTCATGCCGGCGATGAGCTATCCGACGATCACCGTACGCACTGAGTATCCAGGCGCAGCCCCAGAAGAAGTCGAGACGGATATTAGCCGCCCCGTAGAAGAGGCTCTCGGCGTCATTGCCGGCCTGCGTCGCACAAGCAGTGTGAGCCGCTCAGGAGTGAGCGACGTGGTACTCGAGTTTGCCTGGGATACACGCATGTCGGACGCGATTCAGGCCACCCTCGAGAAGCTCGACCTTGTGGTGCTTCCCGAAGAAGCGGGAAACTCGCTCATTCTGCGTTTCGATCCAGCCCTCGAACCGGTAATGGAGCTGAGTGTCACATCGGCCCGAGTCGTTGCGACGGGCGAAGGGGACGCCGAATTGCGCCGCATCCGCCGCATTTCCGAACTCCAGATCAAGCGCGCACTTGAGCCCATCAAGGGGGTGGCGGCGGCACGCGTACGTGGTGGGTTGGAGGAGGAAATCCACGTACTTCTCAAAGGTGGTGCCTTGGCGAGCGCGGGACTCTCCTTGCAACGAGTAACCGAGCGCCTTGCGCAGGAGAACATCAACATCGCAGGGGGCACCATCAAAGACGGCGGCGCCGACTACATGGTCCGAACGCTCGGCGAGTTTCAATCGATTGAAGACATTGCCAATACCGTGGTCGCGACGCGAGATGGGCGAGAGATTCGAGTCAAGGATCTGGGAGAAGTTCTAAGCACTCATCATGAGCGCGAAATGGTTACCCGCAGCATGACCGGCGGCAAGGGCGGAGAGAGCGTACAAATCGACATTTTCAAGGAAGCAGACGCCAACATGGTGGCTCTCTCCAAGCGAGTCCGCGACGTGCTGGGACCTTTGGCCACCCCGAAGGAGGCCAACGAACTCGGCGGAATGCGCAGGGATGACACCCTGGTGCAAGAGCTCTACGGTGCAGAAGACCTGCAGCTTCGAATCGTCGGCGATCGCTCACTCTTCATTGAGAGCAGCATCGCGGAAGTTCGCAATACGGCGATAATTGGCGGCCTTTTTGCCGTCTTCGTGCTCTTCCTCTTCCTCAAGAGCGTGAAGAGCACCCTCATCATCGGCGCGAGCATTCCGATATCGCTTCTCGTCACATTTGCGCCCCTCAACCTGATGGGGGTGAGCCTCAACATCATGTCCCTTGGCGGCCTGGCCCTGGGGGTCGGCATGCTAGTTGACTCCTCGATCGTGGTTCTCGAATCGATCTATCGCAATGAAGAGAAAGGCAAGCCCCGCATCGAGGCCACAATCATCGGCACCCACGAAGTCCGCGGAGCTGTGATTGCCTCCACACTCACGACCATCGGTGTCTTCCTGCCCATGGTCTTCGTCGACGGAGTGGCCGGTCAGGCATTTGGAGACCTGGGGCTCGCGGTGGTGATTTCCCTACTGGTCTCTCTGCTAGTCTCGCTCACCCTCTTGCCCATGCTCGCCAGTCGCGGCGGCATCACCGGCAGCGGCGATGCCGGCGATAACGAAGAGGCGCGTCGCTTGCCCTACTCACCTTCGGTCGAGCCTTTTCACACATTCAAGGCCGACCTCGGGGCATTGCCGTGGGTAGCGAAGTTGCCACTTCTGCCACTCTTGCTCTTGCGCCTCGCCTTGGCCATGGTTCTCTCCCTGATTGCTTGGATGCTCATGGCACTGCTCTACTGGCCACTGCGCCTCGTGGGGCGCCTACTACCGCCACTGCGAGCCATCCTATCCATCGTATGGTTCGTGCCGCTCTTTCTTGTCGACACAAGCTTGGCCGTACTGCGGCGAAGCTACCCAAGATTCCTACGATGGAGCCTACGGCACGGCGCCACCCTCGTTGGCGTCATGCTCCTTTGCCTTGGCCTGACCTACGTCTTGGCAAATCGCCTAGAATCCGAACTACTACCCGAAGTACATCAAGGTGAGTTTACCTTCGAACTCTCTCTTCCAGTTGGCACCACGATCGAAGAGACCGTGCAAATCCTGGCTGACGTGGAAACAGTGGTCACCAGAGACATCCCCGGCATCGCCTCTGTGGGCATCACCTATGGCTACGATCCGGCGAATTCCAGGCGCTCAGACGAAGGCGAGCACACGGCCCGCTATCGCATTCACCTGAGCGAAGGCGGAGACAACCAATCCGAGGAAGCCAAGGTTGCCGACTTGATACGAACGAACCTCATGGAAATCCCCGATTTGCATACGCGTCTCGTTCGCCCAGTCCTCTTCAGCTTTCAAACACCGATCGAAGTCGAGATTTACGGCAACAACTTGCACCGTCTTCGCGAGATGTCTGAGCGAGTGCAGTTTGAGATGCAGACTTTGACCGCACTCTCAGACGTTGAAACCAGCCTCAGGCGCGGAGCCCCAGAAGTACAAATCATCTACGAGCGCGAGCGCATGCGACGGTTCAACCTGAACATCGCCGACGTCGCCAGGCTAGTTCGAGATGAGATCAAAGGACGCGAGGCCACCCGCTTTAGCCGAAGCGACCGCAAAATCCCCGTCGTCGTTCGCCTCGCAGAGACAGACCGCGCCACTGTTGAAGACTTGGGGCGCCTCATCGTCGACCCTGAAGCTAGTGGCACCATTGCCCTCTCCTCCGTCGCCCAAATCTCGCCTGGCGAGGGGCCAAGTGAAGTGCGGCGAGTTGATGGCCAACGCGTCGCCGTGGTTCGAGCAAATCTTCGCGGGGGCACGTCATTGGGTTCCGCCGTGGGGCAAGTCGAATCACTGCTCACCAGCCGTGTCGAGTGGCCGAGCGATATGCACTTCGCCATTACAGGCCAAAACAAGGAGTGGGAGCAGAGTCAACGCAGTCTCTGGCTCGCCCTTTGCCTCTCGATCTTCCTCGTCTACGTGATCATGGCGGCCCAGTTCGAATCGCTGGTCTACCCGCTCATCATCATGGTCTCAATTCCCCTCGCCTTCCTTGGCACCTTCGCCACCCTCGACGCCTTGGGTATGCACCTCTCAATCATCGTCTTCCTCGGTATGATCATGCTCGCCGGAATTGTGGTCAACAACGCCATTGTGCTCGTCGACTACATAAACCTCCTAAAGAGTCGTGGCCTTGGCCTCGAAGAGGCCGTCATGGAAGCCGGCAACGCTCGACTTCGCCCAATTCTCATGACCACCATAACCACCGCGCTAGGTCTGCTGCCCATGGCGCTAGGGTTGGGCGACGGGGCTGAGCTCAGAACACCTCTGGCAATCTCCGTGATCAGCGGCCTTGTGGTCTCCACTGTCCTCACTCTCATTCTCATCCCAACCCTCTACGTCCTAGTGGATCGCATGATGGGGCGCTTGCGCTCGCTCCTAGCTGGCCTCTCGTCATGAGCAGCAGCGGCAAATGGGAGCAAGCCCTGCCCCGCTTTTCACTGAACCGACGCATCGCGGTTACTGTGCTTATGCTCTCGGCCCTCGTAGTCGGAGCCGTAGCAACACTGGGCATTCCATTAGAACTCGTACCGCGCGGCTATCAGGCCCCGCAGCTAGTGGTCAGAGCCGCTTGGCGAGATTCACCGCCGCCAGAGGTTCTCGACAAGATTGTCCTCCCTCTTGAGGAAGAACTCTCGACGGTCCGAGGCCTCGATCAACTCAACTCCCTATCACGCACAGGTTCGGCCGAACTCTTCCTCTCCTTCAAGCAGGGCACAAATATGGATGTGGCCTACCGAGAAGTTCGGGACAGAATCCTACAAGCCCAACCACGCCTGCCCAGCGACCTACTGCCCGTGCGCATCCGCAAAGAGAGTTCGTCGAACCTTCCCATCATGGCGGTTGGCGTCGCCATCGATCCCAAGGTAGGTGACCCGTACAATCTCATTCAGCGCGAGATTGTCCAGCCATTGCGGCGAGTGGAAGGTGTGGCCTCCGTCGCCTCCCCTGGGCTTCAGGAGAAGGAAGTGCTGATTGAGCTTGACCGAGAACGAACGGAGGCCGCCGGCCTCAACATCTATCTCGTCGGCCTACAGCTTCAGGCTGACAACTTCTCAATGGCGAGTGGAAATATCCGCCACGGAGGAGACAAACTCTTACTGCGATCCGTTTCACGTTTTGCCGACATTGAGGAAATCCGCAACCAATTCGTTGCACCCAACCTGCGTCTTCACAACATCGCCAAGGTCCGCCTCCAGGAGCCAGAGAAGCGCTGGATTGTGCGCGTCAATAGCAAGCCGGCTCTTGCGCTGCAGATCTTCAAAGAGGGCCAAGCCAACACGATTGAGGTCTCAAAACGCCTCAAGGAGGCCTTCCGGGAAATCCAGAACAATCCCAAACTACACGGTTCTGATACCGGCGTGCTCTTTTCCCAGGGTGATGTAATCAGCGAATCAATATCCACCCTTCTCGACAGCGGCAAAGTCGGAGCCCTCCTGGCAGCCCTAGCCCTACTCTTCTTCCTACGCAGGTTTCGGCTCACGCTCATCATCACTCTCTCTATCCCGTTGAGCCTCATCCTCTCCCTCACGGTCATCTACTTCGCAGGCGAAACACTCAACATCCTATCCCTACTCGGCCTCATTATCTCGGTGGGTCTCCTCGTCGATAACTCGGTGGTAGTCGCCGAGAACATCCTTCGAATCTACGCAGACGGCGCCTCCCGCAGAGAGGCCAGTATCCATGGTGCGGCGGAGATTGCCCTCGCCATCATTCTCGCCACCCTCACGACGATCATCGTATTTCTCCCGGTCGCGCTGGTAGAGGGCAAAGGGCAGTTCTTCCTCCTGCGTCTCGCGATTCCCATCACCGTCTCACTGGCGGCGTCCCTGGTTGTTGCACTAATTTTCGTGCCCCTCTGCGTCTATCTAACCCTTGGATCCCGCGACACTGGCGATGAGCCTCCAAGCCGAGTGCAGGTCCTGACGGAGCGCGTTCATCACCTCATGGATGCAGTATTCGGATTCCTCTACCATCACACACTCGACAGGCTCGGCCGTTTCTACCGCCGTCTCCTCGCAGTTGCTCTGCGCCGGCGTCTCGACACAGTTTTAATCCTCCTCGTAGTCTTCGCAGCCACAATGATGGGCCCGGGCGCGGGCCTCAAGATCGTTGAGATTTCCGAAGAGGACCAACAGGGCTTTTCCATCGGCGTTGAGTTGCCGAGAAACTTCACCCTAGGCGAAGCCTCGGAGTTCTTTGACATCATTGAGGCCGAACTGGCAGAGGCCAAGGAGAAGCTCGACATGGAAGGATACTTCACCTTCCACGTGGCGAGCTACGGCGAACTCCAGGGCTGGTTCGAGCGGGGTGCAAAAACGAGCAAGAGCGAGGCAGCTGCCTATGTGCTGGAGAGGTTGCCCAAGCGGCCTGGCGTCAAGTACTTTTCGGGAACCGAAGAGCGTGGAAAGGAGTCAGAAAATCGGCTCGAGCACAGAGTTCTTCTTACAGGTGAAAGTTCAGACACATTGGAAGAAGCTAGCAAGAAGCTGGAGGCGGAGATCCAGATGTTGCCCGGTGTCACCGGAATCAAGCGCACAATGGATCTCACGCCGAATGAGCTAGCCCTGCTGGTCAATCGGGACAAAAGTTCCCGTCAAGGCGTCAACCCCGAGCACATTGCAGGGGTCGTCGCCGCAGGCCTCCGTGGCCAGTCTCTGCCCCGGTTTCAGCAAGACGGCAACGAAATCCCCGTTCGACTTCGATTTGACCGAGACTCCGCGGACAGCCTGGCCGAACTCGCGGATTTCTCTGTGCCCTCGGCCGACGGACAGATGCGCAAGCTTTCGGCTCTAACCGAGTTCCGCTATCTCTCGTCGGCGCGAGGAATATTCCGTCAAGACAAGCGAGTATCCCGACGCATCACGATAGATCTAGCGCCCGATGCCGACAGCGCAACGCGGGCGAGCATCGACGAAGTGGTCGCCACAGCGAACCTCCCCGAGGGCGTGCGCTGGCGCAGAGGCGAAGATGCCGGCCTCCGCCAGGACGACGAAGTCGCCTCCATGAAATTTGCAGCGATGGTCTCGGTTCTCTTCATCTACCTGCTCATGGGTTTCCTATTTGAGAGCTTCATTCTGCCGCTCTCGATAATTTTCACGATTCCCGCCGCAGCGATTGGTGTCGTCTGGGCCCACGGCGTCGCGGGGCGAGAGCTCGACTTCCTCGGCTTTGTGGGTGTCATCCTTCTCATCGGCGTGGTCGTGAACAACGGCATCGTCTTTGTCGACTACGTCAGGCGTCTCAGGCAAGGAGGCGAGGAGCGCAGTCGTGCCATCCTCCTTGCGGCAGAGCATCGCTTCCGCCCAATCATGATGACCGCCACCACCACCATTGGCGGCATGATTCCCCTAACCCTTGGAGAGCCATCCTCTATTGGTATCAGCTACCGAAGCTTCGGTCTCACGCTAATGGGCGGCATGGCCACAGCCACCGCTCTCACCCTACTCGTCGTGCCTATCTTCTACACTCTTCTCGATGATGCCAGCACGAAGGCCATGGCCCTAGCTAGGAGCGCGCTATCCCCGCTTCAGGATCGCGTCGACGTCCCTTGCGTGCAGTCCGAGCAAGAAGAGGATGCGGTCTAGGCCACCACGACTCACTGCAGTGTCCGCGGCCTCCCGCAGCTTCTCCTTGGCGTGAAAGGCAATGCCAAGGCCCGCCCTCTCAATCATCGCCATGTCGTTGGCCCCGTCGCCGATAGCAATCGTCTGGTCGTGGCCTATGCCCTCGGTCTGCACAATGGTGTCGAGCAAGTCTGCTTTGCGCTGCGGTGTGACGATCGGCCCCTCAAGCTCCCCTGTGAGCTTGCCGTCTCTGGCTGCGAGGCAATTTGCATAGGCGTAGTCAAGGCCAAGCTTGTCCTTCAGCGCTTCGGCAGCAGTCGTGAAGCCCCCGCTTATTACGGCGGTCTTGTACCCCAGAGTCTTTAGGACTTGAAGCATGTCCTCCGCCCCCTCGGTAAGCGGAAGATTGGCGGCAAGCTGCTCTACCTTCGCAACCTCGAGCCCCTTCAGGAGAGCCACTCGCTCGCGCAAGCTGCCTTCGAAATCGATTTCCCCTGCCATCGCCCGCGCTGTGATCTTCGAGACCTTGCCTACAACGCCATGCATGCGAGCCAATTCGTCGATGACTTCAATACGAATCAGCGTCGAATCCATATCCATCACGACGAGCCTCTTGCTTCTCCGTAAGAGATCTTCCGACGCGACAGCAAGATCGACATCTAGTTCATCGGTTTCTTCCAGGAGGCGGCGACGCAAATCGAGAGTCCGCTCTGCAGCACCGGTCTCGGCGGCGATGATCTCAAAACACCCAAGACCGCTATCGCTCAGCTGCCGGATCGACTCGATATTGATCGAGAGCTCGGCCAGTACCTTGGAAATAGCTCGGAGAGCCGTAGCCTCTACTCGATCGGCCACAGCCGTAATAGCGTAGCGACGCGGTGGCGAGCTAAGCGCCTCTTCGTCCTCCTCCACCACCTTGAGTTCGAGACCGATCCCCAGAGCCTTGGCTTCAAAGAGCAAGTCCTTCACGACCGAGTCGTTCTTGTCGCGCTCCATGCCAAGCAGCAGAACCAGGACCAGCTGGCCATGCACCCGAACCTGCTCGATGTCGAGCAGACGCACTTGGCTTTCCGCGACAACGGTCAACAGTCGCGAGGTAATTCCGGGGCAATCCCTACCGGTTACGCTCACCAAGACTTGCTGACACTCAGGGGTGCTCATGGCTCAATTGGAGCACGGTCGTTTGTGGCCCCGCAAACTTCGCAGAGGGCTTCACAGCCCAGAGGCGTTCGCGCTATGGTCGAGCGAATGCAGTCGAGAGTCGCAGTAGCAGCCTTAGCCATGCTTCTACTCAGTTGCGGAGGCCCAGAGAAGCAGAATGCCGCCCCGTCGCCCACGGACCAGACCTACAAGGACTATCTGGCCCAGGGGACTACCGCCACCAAGGTCGAGTCTCTAGCTCCGCCAGATGCCGAGAGCGACGCCGATGCCATGGCCGTGCACTTCATCGACGTCGGCCAGGGTGCTGCAACACTGCTCGAATTCCCCTGCGGCGCGATTCTCATCGATACCGGCGGCGAGCACAACGACGCCTTCGACAGTGAGCAGGGCCTGATTGCATTCCTCAGAGATTTCTTCGAGCGAAGAACCGACCTCGATCGAACCCTCGATGCGCTTGTCATCAGCCACCCGCACATCGACCACACGCGATCCATCCCCGCGATCTTGCAGAACTTCCGCGTGCGCAATGTCGTAGACAATGGCGACGTGCAGGACGACATCGGAGGAAGGCCTCAGACGGCCTTGCACCAGTGGATCTACGACCACAATCAGGAAATCCGCAAGCGCAACAATGCACGTCGGCAGAACGGTGGATCCGGCATCCGGTTCGAGGACGAAATCGGCCACTACGATGTAAGCAGCGAAGACATCAGTGACAAAGGTCTCTCAAACGGAATTATCGATCCCATTCCATCCTGCCCAGCCTCCCAGACCGACCCGAAGATTCAGGCACTCTGGGGCATGCGCCTTGGACGCCGAGAGAAGGGCCATAATGCGAACAACGATAGCGTCGTTCTCCGGGTGGACTACGGAAAGAGCAGCGCCCTACTCAGCGGAGACCTAGAACTTCTCTCAATTGTCTGGATGAGCAAGCACTACAAAGACAACCTAGCGATCCTCGACACTGACATCTACTACGTCCCCCACCACGGCTCTCGCAACTCCACCGGCATGGGGTGGATCTCGTATGTCAGCCCCAAGCTCGCGGTCATGTCCGTGGGCCCCTACGACCGACACCTGAAGACCTGGCCCGAATTCACAGCCCGCAGTTTTGGACACCCCAACAAGAACACGGTCGAGCATCTCCTCGATCCCGAGCACGGTGTGAGTGCCATGCGCGAGAAGCCCGTCACCGCCATGATAGGTCTGCGAGGCGCTTGGAAGGAGACCCCCTCCGAGTGGGAGAGTCGAACGATCCGGCGGGCAATCTACGCCACGGGCTGGGATGGGGACATTGCCGTCACCGCACACGCAGATGGTAAACTGGAAGTCGAAACTTCGGGCCGCTAGGAATTGGTCGCAGGCCACCAGAGCCAGCCTTGAGTGCCAGAGATCGACTCGCGCGGGACTCTAGTTTCAGTACGAGTTTACTTTGTGGCTGAATCTGTAAATTCGGCGTTTTTCGGCGTGGGTGACTCGGTTCAGAGTTGACCCCCCGCAGGCCTCAATATATATACGTGGGTATCGGGCCTACATGCCTGATTTTCGTCGAGCAGAGGCACAGTTCTCGTCGTACTCATACCCGAGTACCCGGACTGTGCTCAGTGGTGAACCAACATGAAATACCCAGTCCTCGTCTCCTTTATACTTCCCCTCTCCTTCTCAATTGCAAGCTGCGGCATATTCGGCGGCAGCGATGAATGCAACGATGGAGCGGACAATGACAAAGACGGGCTCATCGATAGCATGGACCCAGGATGCACCGTAAACGGTGATAAGGAGTCTCCAGACCCGATCCTGACGGCCTGCAACGATTCCGTCGACAACGATGGCGACGGGCTCATCGACACCGAGGATCCAGGCTGCACCGATGGCCTAGACGAAGACGAATACAACGAGCCCGTCTCGGCGTGCCAAGACGGCATCGACAACGACATGGACGGTCTTATCGATTTCCCTTACGATCCGGGCTGCACGTTTTCCATCAAGGATAGTGAACTCGACGACTGTCCAGATGGCGCAAACTGCCCAGACTGCTCCAACGGCATCGATGATGACGAAGATGGCCAGGCTGACTACCCAGACGATCTTGGCTGCAACGCCGCTGGCGATCTCGACGAATTCAACGCGGATCCAAGCATTTGCGGCGCAGCTGTTCTCATCCAGCCCCTTCCCAACGACGGCGAAGCCATGGGCCAATTCACTGGTTCAGCAGCCAACGAGCTAATTTCAGATGGCTGCGGCGGAACCGGCGAAGAGCATGTCTACGTCTACACCACGACCGTTCCCGAATCCCTCACGGTAACCACCGACTTCGAAGAGACCGTCGTAGACACGGTCGTCTACGTCCGTGGCGAGTGCCGCCAAACCGACACAGAGCTCGGGTGCAATGATGACGCCGGCCTAAATGTCTCAACTCTTGATATCGAGCGTATTGAGCCGGGCACCTACTACATCATCGTCGATACAGCCAGCTCGACTGCCGTCGGCAACTACCGCC
Source organism: Myxococcales bacterium (assembly GCA_024222395.1). Lineage (GTDB taxonomy): Bacteria > Myxococcota_A > Polyangia > Haliangiales > Haliangiaceae > NORP324. The sequence goes on along the minus strand of JAAEPE010000191.1, from coordinate 4,573 downwards.
TCTCTGTCGATACGTTCACCCCAGAGAAAGAGCCCTGCGTCGTAGCGGCCTCTACTTGCAAGTCAGGCCTTGTGTGCCGCCTCTTCACCGAAGGCGGTGTGACAGCGACCAGCGAGACCTGCGAGAAACCGGAATGCTCCGACGGTGAAGACAGCGACGGTGACGGCCTCGTGGATTTCCCCTTTGAGCCCGGTTGTCTCGATCCAGCTGACAACGACGAGACCGACGATTGCCCGACCGGCCCTGGCTGTGCTCAGTGTTCCAATGAGCTGGATGATGATGGCGATACCATCAGCGACTACCCAGACGACCCAGGCTGCAATGCTGCTAGCGACGACCTCGAGGTCGACGATTGCATCCCTGGCGTGGAGGTCATCTCCCTGGGAGCTGCCGGCGTGAGTGGCACGACTGCTGGGACCAGTAGCTTCGACCCAACCTGCATCCTAGGCAATAGCGGCGCCGAGGACATATTCCAGTTCGACCTCGATCGCGCCGTCGATAGCCTTACATTCTCGACAATTGGCTCAAGCTACGACACGGTACTCTCCGTGCGATACGCAGTCTGCGACGACGTCGCAGCTGAACTGGCATGCGAAGATCCTGATAGCGCTGGCGAGACCATTGTGCTGGCAACCCCGGCCCAGGGTGATTACTTCGTCTTCGTGGATGGCTCCTTCTTCGGCGACGGTGCCTACACCCTTAGCGTTGAAGGCGTCTTGCCAGATGGCGCAGCCTGCACCCCGGGTGAGCCCGGATTCGTCTGCACCCCAGGATTCACCTGCCGGACAAATACCTGCGTTGTTGCAGCTTGCAACGACGCTGTAGACGGCGACAACGACAGCGACGGCAACGGCTTCCCAAACGATCCGGGGTGCGACTCCATCAGCGATGATGACGAATCAGATAACTGCCCGAGCGGCGCTGGCTGTCCGGCATGTTCCAACAACATCGATGACGATACGGACACCTTCACCGACTTCCCTGCAGATCTGGGTTGCAAGGCCGCATCCGACAATCTTGAGCTCGACGAGTGCATTGCTGGTGTAACCGTCCTGGATCTGCAAGACGTGGGTGCTAGCGGCACCACCGACACCGCCGCAGACAGCTTCGACCCTAGCTGCGACTCCCTAACTGCGGGCGAAGACATCTACGCCTACCGCAATACACGCAACCTAGAGACAATCACATTCTCGACCCTCGGTTCCGGTGGAGACACCGTTCTTTCGATTCGCCAGGACGACTGTGGGGATGAAGCTGCTGAGATCGATTGCAACGGCACTGGCGCAAACGGCCAGGAAATCACCATCACCTCGCCTGTTCTAAGTGCTTTCTACTTTGTCTTCGTAGACACGGACTTCAGCACGGCAACCGTCGACTATATACTCAATGTCTCTGGCATCATCTCGCCAGGCAACGCCTGTATCCAAGGCGATGGTCAGTTCACTTGCTCCGCAGGCTTCATATGCGACGGCACCGATACATGCGTAGCTACCCAGTGCAATGACAACATTAGCAACGACGCAGACGGCCTTGTCGACTTCCTCGACCCAGGTTGCGCAAGCCTCGACGACAACGACGAATCTGATGACCCGAATCCACTCCCTGCGTGCGCGGATGGGGTGGACAACGACGCAGACCTGGCCACCGACTTCCCAGCAGACCCTGGCTGCTCAAAAGCATCGGACACAAGCGAGGTTGACTGCGAAGACTCCGACCCGCTGGTCTCGATCACAGCGAGCGTAACCTCGGGCACGACAACCGGCGCCACTGACGATTTCACCCCAACCTGCCAAATAAGCTCGACAGCGCCAGAAGTCGCTCATGAGTTCTCCTTCCCAGGCGAACTCGATAGCCTCAGTGTCACGACAAATGGAACGATGTATGACACCGTACTCTACATTCGACCTGCGGCGTGTGTCGCTACAGACCTCGAGTGCGACGACGATGACGGCGATGGACTACAGTCTCTAATCGACCTGACCAACGTGCCTTCTGGGCTCTATTTCATATTTGTGGACGCCTATTCCACATACAGCGGCCCCTACACTCTCACCATCACTGGCGTTATCAAGTCGGGCGAGGCCTGCGACCCTGACCAAATCACTGCCGGCGTTCTCACTTGCGCCTCTGGCACGACCTGTACCACTGGCATCTGCCAATAGCTCCGCCGGCCAGATTCCGGTCCAACTCAGTGGTCCAAGGCGCCAGCCCTGGGCCACTGCTTCGTTTTCGGCTCCGGTGGGGCTGTGTGGGGGCAAGCTCACCAGAGATCACCCATGGCCCGAGTGCCCCCAAAAGAGCATCGTAATTACAATGCGCTAGCCTGAATCCGTCACCGGATTCTGGCTAGCGCCCGACGATGTCGGGGAAAGCAAAAAAATCAAGGAATCGTCAGCTTGCCAGGCGACGAGTTGGGGCTCAGTGGTCTGTTTGATGTCGGAGCGGGAAACGATCGCCCCAGCTTTGAAGAGTTTGTTGCGCAGCGTGCCGGCCTGGGTGCGGGCCAACTCGGTCCCTACTAGGCCGACGTTGCGAATGGTCACCGTCAAGAGTTGAGCCGCCATCGCAAACCAGAGCCTAAGAGCATTGCCGCGAAACGTGTGACAGCTCGCTCGGTCTCCAAAGAAATCGAGCTGTACTTCCTTGATGCGATTTTCCATCTCGCCGCGAGTACAATAGAGATCTTCGGCAATGCACACATGAAACAACAACACCTTCCACCTTGCCGAAATTCCCACTACAGACTGTTTGGGAGAGTTTCTTCTCTCGCCAACCACAAACACTCATAACCTTTGACGCTTTGGCGTCAACCAGCCTGATTCTCTCACCGAAGGTGATCGATTCAGGCTAGGGCACCTCCTAGCGCGGTTCCGGCTCCGATAAGGTCTACAAAGCACTGCGAAGGGCGCGCATCAAGTCGCCCTTTCGGCCAAGCACGATGGAGCCGAGGCCCATCCATCCAGCAAAGCGCTCAAATTCTTTGGCCAGGGCCTTCGCCACGCGCTCCTTGTCCTGTTGCGCTTCGACGAAGGCTGAGGGCACCACGAGTGCTCCGGCCTTTCGGTCCGCCTTCACATCGACTCGCCCGACGAGTTCCCCATCGAGCATGAAAGGCAGCACATAGTAGCCATGTTTGCGCTTCTCCTTCGGTGTGTAGATCTCGATTCGATAGTGAAACTGAAAGAGCCTCTCTCCACGATCTCTATACCAAATGACCGGGTCAAAGGGGCTAAGGAGCGAGCTCCCTCGTATCGCCCGCGGGCACTTCGCTGCCGGATCTCGATATGCCGGCCCTTTCCACCCCTTCACCACGACTTCCTCAATATGGCCTTCCGAGGCAAGCTGCGCCAAAATGGGAGCCGCTGCGCCAGCCTTGAGACGAAAGTAGTCAGCGAGGTCTTTGGTCGTTCCGATGCCGAAGTGGCGTACGGAGTCGAGTAGCAACTGACGATGCGCTAGGTGTTTATCGTAGCGTTCGTCGAGCCTGTGCGACTTTGGGATCGAGCGTTCGGGAAGATCATATAGCCGTCGAAAATTGTCGGTCCGAAGGGCGGTGAGTTCGCCCTGAGCGAAGAGGAATTCCAGAGCTATCTTTCCTGGGCCGTGCCCCCACCAAGGCCTATTGCGAGCTTTCGGTGCCTCTAACTCTCGAATGGTGATAGGTCCGTAGTCCTTCACTTGTTTGAGCACCTCCTTCACCAACCCTGGGTGCTCACTCATAAGAGTTCTCACTACCCTCCGCGGAACCCATTCCCTCATCTTCCAACGCCAGAGCGGATACTTATCGACCGGCATTACACAGGCCTCATGCGCCCAATACTCAAAGTGGCGGTGCTTTGTGTTTAGCCACGTATCTAATGCGTCCTGCTTGTAGGCACCTAGACGCGAGTAAAACGGCATGTAGTGGCTGCGGGCGCATACGTTCACTGAATCGAGCTGAATGAGCCCGAGTCGCGTCATGACGGACGCGAAGTGTGACGAGGTTATGGCTTTCGCAGTCGGCTTGCCAGCAAAGCCTTGCGACCCAAGCGAGATGCGTCTTGCGGCCGATATCGTTAGCTCTGCTCCCACTGCGAGAGCGTAGTGCTGAGGCGTCCCAAGAGCAATGCGAGAGCTCGGCTAGAAATGAGCGACATCGACAACGAATGAACCAAGCTATACACCATGACGTTTGCCATCGATATAGGGCCCCACGCTCTTGCTCCCTACAACCTCCAGGTAGTCCAAGAACCCGTTCTCTTGCTTCTGGCATAGCGCCCTGCAGCAGCTTTCACGCCTCGCTCCCAGTGAGTCCACACCCCGTGTCGTTGTAGTCCATCGTAGGAGTGAGGTGGACCCCATTCTTAGGACCAAAATCGGGCGTTGCTAAGGAGTAAGTAGCCTGCTCTAGTTGAGTGCATCTAGTATCCGTATTCGCTATTCTCCCAAAGGCCCCCCAATTAGGCCTTTGGGATTTTTGTTCTGTATTCCGCTGGTCGGCAAGACCTGTTGTGGAGTGGACAATTCTCGATGTCCTCAAGCGGCGCCCTGGCGGAAGCCGTCGTAGAACTCGGCGGGAGTCTGATAGCCAAGT
>JAAEPE010000190.1 GCA_024222395.1 Myxococcales bacterium | reverse complement strand
CACCGCCTGGGTTCACCAGCACGGCGCCCACGGGTACCTCGCCGATCGAATACGCGATTCCAGCCTGCTCGATCGCTTGGTCCATGAAGCGGGCGTGCTGCCGCTCCCCGCGCCCCTGGTGCTCGGGGGATCGCTCGGGGGATCGCTCGGACCGCCCGGCACCCTCGCTGCCCGTGGACGCATCGGAGGTGTTTGCGCGGACTTGCAATCCTAGTCCGCGTTGTACCGACGTCGATATCCTACTCTGGTATATCCGCCTGGCGCTGACGAGGGAGAGGCGTCGCTGCGTGGCGGTGGCGAGAAATGCGCGCATGGACGTTCCGCATGAGGGTTGAAAGAACGCTTTGGGTTCGGAGCGCCCGTCGCGCTTGTATCGGCAACGTTCTGGGTCGAAATAATGGGTTACAATATTACTGCTGCTCAAAAGAACTGAAGCGCCAGCCCTTCCGTGTTGTTCCTCTGCCCAGACGGGAGGGCGTCGTACAGCGCGGCCTTCGACTCGATGACGGAGGCGAGCACGTCGCCATCAACGCAGGCCTCGTCGTAGCCAAACTCCATCGGCGGGTCGCCCGAGGGCTCCAGGGTGCCGTTCACATTCTTCACCGTCTTGTAGTACTTGAGCCACTCGAGAATGTCAGCGAGCTCTCCTGGGTACGCCTCCTCGGCGTCCGCAGCGCTGTTGATGGCAGCCGCCTCGGGCTTGTTGGATGGGAGTACGACCACCTTCCAGTCGATT
>JAAEPE010000189.1 GCA_024222395.1 Myxococcales bacterium | reverse complement strand
GCGACCCCAACGGGATTCGAACCCGTGTCGCCGGCGTGAAAGGCCAGTGTCCTAGGCCAACTAGACGATGGGGTCGGGTCTTCAGTTTTCACAGGCTCTCCCGACACTGAGGGAGATAGTTAAGTGTAACTAAGTTAGAGTGGGTCCAGAAGGATTCGAACCTTCGGCCATCGGATTAAAAGTCCGGTGCTCTACCGAGCTGAGCTATAGACCCCTTTGCTTTGGTGGCCGGCACTATGTCGATGTCGTGCCTCAAGTGCAAGCGCTTTGTCGCCATTTCTGTAGAGTTCCTGGCACGTGGATCTTCCCATGGAAGTTAGCGTTGATCTGCAAACCAGGTCTATTCTGGGCTCCTCGGCGTGATGGCACAGGCACTAGCAGCGAGACGGCGCTCGAGCCGCAAGCGGGTACAGCTCAGCGTTCGCTACGACTCGCGATCCATGCAACTTGCTGGCTCCGTGCTGTGCATCAGTCGCACGGGCTTGTTTCTCTGCTCCGACTACCTCGACGAAGAAGGCAGTATGGTCGCTCTCGATCTCAAGCTGCCGACGGAGTCCGAGTGTGTGCATCTCGCCGGTCGGGTCGCACGTGCTGAAACGATAGCGCCAAGTGCCGGCATGGGCATCCAGTTCACCGATCTCTCGCCGCGCAGTAAGGTCTGTATCACGCGCTTTCTCGAAGAAGCCGATTCTCAACGCCTCTCATAATTGCTTCCGCATCTCGGGCGGTTATCATGCGTAGGTGAGTCGCTCAGTACGAGTGTCCATCGCCGGAAGCCAGTTTTCCGTTCGCACGGACGCAAAGCCAAAATACGTGCGGGATCTGGCGTCCTACGTCGAGGAGAAGATGGCGGAGACGAAGGCAGCGGCAGTGGCATGAGTATGAGTACACAAACACTTGCCTTGCTTGCAGCTATGGGCATCGCCGACGACCTACGGCAACTGCAGGCCGAGCAGCGCGAATCTCGGCGTGAAGTGCGGGAGCGCTCCAACCAGATATTGAAGACTCTAGAGCGCGAGGCACAGGCGTAGGTGTCCACTCCAGCACAACCTTCGCAAGTCATTCTCGATTCTGCACCTCCCAAAGACAGTCCCATGGCCGACAAAGACACGCTCCGTTCGCACCTCAAGGCTGTGCGTGCTTCCATCTCGGAAGACGAGAGAGCGGCCAAATCGAAGGCGGCGAGCGACCTGGCTCTGGCTGAGCTATCGGAGACACGCTGTGTCGCGGTCTACAGCGCATTTCGTTCAGAACTCGACCCATCGCCCCTAGTTGCTTCCCTGCGAGCACAAGGCGTGGCGATTGCCTTTCCCCGAGTATGCCGACCGTCGCGCGTCCTTGAGTTCTGCACTATTGAAGATGACGGAGAGCTCGCTCCGGGCGCGCTCGGCCTTCTAGAACCCATTCCCAGCCTCCCTCCCCTCGCCTTCCATTCTATCGACGCCTTCGTCATTCCCGCTCTCGGCTTTGACCCTCGAGGTCAGAGGCTCGGTTGGGGACAAGGCCACTACGACCACACCCTCGCGCAATGTCCCCTCGCACTACGGGTCGGCATCTGCTTCCAAGAACAAATCCTCGCTTCTCTCCCCTGTGAACCCACCGATGCACAAATCGACATCGTCATCACAGACTTGAAGCGTTACCAGGGAGCACCTCGTCCACGGGGGCCCCTCTCAAGAGAGCAAACATGACACCAATCTACGCAGTACTGGCGTTCGTCGGAGGCATCATCGTTTCCCTCGGCCTGATGCGACTACTCGGCTGGGGTAAGAGCACAGCTGCCCAAAGCGCTTCCGAGTCCGAAGCACAAGCCATCATCGACGCAGCAAATGCCGAAGCCGAAGAGCTCAAGAAGTCGGCCCAGATCGAGGGCAAAGAGATTGCTCGCAAGATCAAGGGCGAGGCTGAAGAAGGCACTCGAGCTCACAAGGAGCAAATTTCCGAGCAGAAAAGCAAGCTTGGTGAGCGAGAGAAGGATCTCGATCGCCAAAAGAGAAAATCCCAAAAAATCGAGAAGGATTTGGAGAAGCGCGAGCGCTCCATCAGCGGGCGCGAGAAGAACTCTGAGTCGATGGCTGCGAAGGCAGAGAAAGCTCTGGCCGATGCCAAGGTGCAACTTGAAGCCGTGGCCAACATGTCAGCAGAGCAGGCTCGAAAGCAGCTGCAAGAACTCATGGTCGGGGACGCGCGAAAGGCCGCAGCCGACGAGGTAGTCGCTGTCCAGGAAGAAGCGGAGAAGGTTGCCGCGACCAAATCCAAGGAGATTGTGGCAACAGCGATCCAGCGCTACGCAAGCGAGTTTGTTGCCGAGCGGTGTGTCGCTATCGTGCCTCTCCCCTCCGATGATTTGAAGGGGCGTCTAATCGGCCGCGAGGGCCGGAACATTCGCGCTCTCGAGGCAGCGGCCGGTATCGACCTCATCATCGACGACACCTCTGAAGCGATTTCGGTGTCATGCTTCAACCCGGTCCGACGAGAGATTGCCCGACTCGCCGTCGGCAAGCTCGTCGCAGACGGTCGCATCCACCCCACCCGCATCGAAGAGGTCGTTGCTTCCAGCGAGAAAGAAATCGCTGCCCTTTGCAAAGAAGCCGGAGAGCAAGCCGTCTTCGATCTCGGTCTCCACCGCGTGCATCCTGAGTTGATCCAACACTTGGGTCGACTCAAGCTCCGCACATCGTTTGCCAGCAACGTCTTGGACCACTCCGTTGAGGTGGGGTTCTTGGCGGGACTACTCGCTGCCGAACTCGGCATTAGCGTGAAGACCGCGCGACGTGCAGGGCTACTACACGACATTGGCAAGGCTGTTGATCATCAACTGGAAGGTGATCATGCGGAAGTGGGAGCGCAGCTTGCGCGCAAGCACGGAGAAGCCCCAAAGGTCTGCGACGCTATTGCCAGCCATCACGGCAGGCCGGCCCCAAGGACAGTCCTCGCCAATCTAGTCGACGCAGCCAACCAGCTTAGTTCTGCACGTCCCGGCGCTCGTCGCGAGGTATTGGCAAGCTACATAAAGCGACTCGAGGACCTTGAGGAAAAGGCCGCCTCCTTCGCAGGTGTGGACAAGGTGTACGCCGTGCAAGCGGGGCGCGAAGTGCGCGTCATGGTGCACAACGACAAGATTAGCGATGCAGAATCCAAGCTTCTCGCCCGCGACGTTGCAAAGAAGCTCGAACAAGAGGCGACGTACGCAGGACAGGTTCGCGTGGTAGTAATCCGCGAAACTCGCGCATCCGACTACGCACAATAGGAACGACGCATGGCGACTACAATTCTCGAAGAGCTCCAAGCCAGGGGCTTGGTTCAAGCCACTACCAATGACGAGGAGCTTGGAAAAGCGCTCATCGAAAGTGGCATCCCCTTCTACGCAGGCTTTGACCCAACGTCGGCAAGCCTTCACATTGGCAGTCTCGTGCCCATAACCCTGCTTGCTCGGCTACAAAAGGCTGGCCACAAGCCCATCATTCTAGTCGGCGGCGCCACTGGAATGATCGGCGACCCCTCGGGACGAAGCGATGAGCGCTCGCTCCTTAGCGACGAAGCCCTCGCGGCAAATCTCGCTGGCATTCAGAAGCAGCTCGAACCCTTCGTCCACTTTGACGATAGCCCCGCCGGGGCCATCGTTCTGAACAATGCAACGTGGTTCGATCCCATCGGCTTCATCGCGTTCCTTCGCGATGTTGGCAAGCACATGACCGTCAACTACATGACGGCCAAAGACTCGGTGAAATCCCGACTGAACGACCGCGAGCAAGGCATTAGCTACACAGAGTTCTCGTACATGCTCTTGCAAGCGTACGACTATGTTCACCTCGCCAGGGAGCACGCCTGTCGCCTGCAAGTTGGCGGCTCCGACCAATGGGGCAACATCACTGCGGGTATCGAACTAGCCCGCAAGATGGGTGTCAAAGAGTCACTATATGGTCTCACCGCACCTCTTCTGCTGGATTCCAAGGGGCAGAAGATGGGGAAGACAGCGGGCGGCACACGCATGTGGCTGGATCCAGAAAAGACTTCTCCCTATGCTTTCTACCAGTACTGGCTAAACACCGAAGACGGTGACGTAGAGCGCTTCTTGAAGTTGTTTTCGTGGCGGCCTCTCGACGAGATTGCTGAAATCTGCAAGCAGCACGACGAAGAACCACACAGACGAGTCGGGCAGAAGACGATCGCAGAAGACATGACAACGTGGGTGCATGGCGCAGATGCACTTGGGCGGGCCATTGCGGCGTCCCAAGTAATGTTTGGAGGTAGTCTCGAGAAGCTCGGAGATGCAGATCTAAGCCCGCTTCTTGCCGAACTGCCCTCGACCACGCTGTCGAAATCGGAGTTAGACAAGGGCATAGAACTAACCGAACTCCTGCACACGACCGCTCTCGCAAAATCGAAAGGCGAGGCGCGACGGTTGATCTCCGGGGGCGGCGTCTACATCAACAACATCCGTGAACACGACGCGGCGAAGCGTGTAGATCTAGACGACCTCGGCACCGAAACCATGCTCGTACTTCGCAGCGGTAAGAAGAAATATCACATCGTCCACGTGAGCTAGTGGTTCTCGCGCTTCTGACCACGCCAAACATACGCAGCAGTAAGGCCTAGTACCGCGTTCGATGCGGCCATAGCACCCAGGCACCAAGACGGATTGACCGCTGAAAGCACGAAAGCGACTAGATACCCGACAGCCGACGGCCACATGCGCCAGTCGATGAATACGCTCGTGAGCAGCCCCGCGGTGAAGAAGATGAAGAGATCATAGACCTGAGCCACATCAGCAGGCACGGCCATGGCATGAGAACCGCCTTTGATGACCAAGGCCAATACGGTCGCAGCCAACACCATGCCGTACGAGCGGTAGTTGGTCTCTGTCGACCGAATCCAGCGCTCGCCGTAGCGCCCCACGACTAGCCACAGCGAGAGAAACGCGAGTTGGCTCGATGCCTGTGTTTGGTAGGTTGTATTGGTGAGTAGCCACTGAAGAAGTAGTGGTAGAAGAAACCAGAGTGTCCCGATACTGGCAATAGCCGCTCGTCTGGTTGGACGATCAAGCTCGCGGCAGTTTCGTCTGCGCAGCAGCTCATCTTCGCGCGTTCGACTCTCTCTTTCTTTTTGGGCAGCCCTGCAATGGCCGAGTAGGGGAGATTCCTCATGTCCTTGCAGCAGGGCAAGTGCTCTCCCTGGCTCTCCTGCAGCTAGCTCAATCTCGGCTGCAACCTCATTACACCGTATCAAGCCGCTGACACCTCTCTCGTTTTCCTGCCACGCCATGAGCGACTGTTGAAAAGCGAACCGTGCCTGAGCAATCACTTGGTACGCGTCCATCCGATCCAAAGAATCAACTTCGCTACGAGAACCGAGTGCCAGCAACAATGCGTCTCCTTCCTCGGCAAGGTGATTGGCAACTCGGTGCTCACGAAATGCCTCGACCGCAGCTCGAAACTCGTCAGCACATTGAAATCTCTTGCTCGGGTCGGCAAATAGGGCACGTCGACAGATAAGCATGAGCTCAATCGGTAGCTCTCCCTCGAAGAATGGATGAGAGAGACGAATGCACGCTTCGATCTCGTCCCAGTTGTCGCCCCAGTGTGGGGGCGCGCCCATACAAATCTCGTATAGCAGTCCACCAAGTTGGTACACATCCGTTAACTCAGAGATGCCGACGCCCTGTGGATCCAGCATCTCAGGTGCCATGTAGCAGTACGTGCCGGCGGTTTGATGTACATCTCGAGCCAATTGAATTGCCCCCTCGTGCTCGGGGCGCATGCTCACGGCCAATCCCCAGTCCATGAGGTAGACCTCTCCAAACTCACCAATCATCACATTCGATGGCTTGAGGTCACGATGCAGGATTCCCCGGCTGTGAGCGAAGCGAACAGCGTCGATGACCCTCAGCAAGACCTCGATGTGCCAATCAAACGCCTCCTTGGTGCCCTTCAGTTTCTCAAGCAACTTCGGCTCCTGTAGATACGTCGACCATTGCTGCCCAAGCACTCGCTTGAACACGATAGCGGGCCCGCCCTGATAGCTTGTTACCGTGTAGATCGGAGGAATATTGGGATGCTCGAGCTGAGCAAGCACCCAAGCCTCGCGCACTAGCTGCTCCTTATGCAGATCATCGAAGTCTCCCGCCTCGAGGGTCTTAAGGGCAACCAATCGGTCTACCGACTTCTGATGGGCGAGATGGACCACGCCCATGCCACCAGCGCCGAGAATCCCGACGACATCGAGGCCCTCCTTGCCACGCGTGCTCTTCTGCAGCGGAGATTCGGGAAATGGCTGGGAAAGAGTTAGGGTGCTTTGGAACACGCCGCACGTATCGCCCCAAAGCACACTTGGTTGCGTCTCCATTTACGAGCCCCAGCGCGCACATCGAGCCGGAACGTCCGAAACGCAAAAAGAGCCGCTCAGCACGTTTGCACGTGTGAGCGGCTCTAAGAAAAAAACCTGGCAGCATCCTACTCTCCCACAGAGTTTCCCCTGCAGTACCATCGGCCCAGAAGGACTTTACTTCCGTGTTCGGGATGGGAACGGGTGTGGCCCCTTCGGCATCGCCACCAGGAAAAAGGTACGAAGCGCGAACGGTTGCAGCCCAGTGCTATAGAGAAGTTTGTAATCGACTGAAATATCAATTCAGTGTGTGTTGTGTAGCCTGCAGCTGTCTTCCCGGACCTTAGTCACGAGAAGTGAGCACTACAAGCCAGTTGCTCTGGTGTATCAATGGCGCAGAGCACCTTCACCCTGCGTTTCGCGACAAATGTCGGAAAACAACAAGAAAAAAGGTGGTCAAGCCTCACGACCAATTAGTACCGGTTAGCTTCACGTATTACTACGCTTCCACACCCGGCCTATCAACCACGTAGTCTTCGTGGGGTCTTAAGCCAACTTATGTTGGAGGGATACCTTATCTTGAAGTGGGCTTCCCGCTTAGATGCTTTCAGCGGTTATCCCTTCCGTGCGTAGCTACCCGGCAATGCTGATAGGCTCAACAACCGGAACACTAGAGGCACGTCCACCCCGGTCCTCTCGTACTAAGGGCAGCTCTTCTCAAGTATCCTGCGCCCACGGCGGATAGGGACCGAACTGTCTCACGACGTTCTGAACCCAGCTCGCGTACCACTTTAATTGGCGAACAGCCAAACCCTTGGGACCGACTTCAGCCCCAGGATGTGATGAGCCGACATCGAGGTGCCAAACCTCCCCGTCGATGTGAACTCTTGGGGGAGATAAGCCTGTTATCCCCGGAGTACCTTTTGTCCGTTAAGTGACGGCGCTTCCACTCGCCACCGCCAGATCACTAAGACCTGCTTTCGCACCTGCTCGAGTTGTATCTCTCGCAGTCAAGCCACCTTCTGCCTTTGC
>JAAEPE010000188.1 GCA_024222395.1 Myxococcales bacterium | reverse complement strand
CCAGGGCGGCGGCCGTAGTGATGAGCTTTGCATTGGAGGCGGCGACGAAGGCCTCGTCGGCGCTCTTCTCGTAGAGCACTTCGCCTGTCTCACCGTCCACAACTGCGATGCCAATGCGAACTTCATCTCCCAGGGCGCGCTGCCTAGCCTTGACGCGGGCGCCGATGCTCGTTGCCAAAGCAGCGCGCAGGCCTGAGACTCTTGCAGCACCCGCCTTTGGGTGAGTTTCTTGCGAGTAGGTCGTCTGTGAGGGAATACTGAGCGAAGCGCAAATCGTTAATGCGCTGAGCGCAATGTAGCGCGCACGAGTGTGGAACGGCGGTTTCAATAACAACATGAACAACGCAGACAAGACTAGCAAATGCCCTCGGCGGCTACTAGCAGTCTGCGCCCTCCTGCTTGGCTGGGGCGTGATTGCAGGCGCATGTGGAAAGCGCGGGCGACGCACGCCAAGTGACACGCTCGTCATGGTTCTCGAGACCACTTTGCGTGACGTCGACCCACGGTTTGCCATCACCAACTATGACGTCAAACTGAGTCGACTTATTGCACCAGGGCTCACAACAGTGGATAGCCAAGATCTAGAGCCCCGCTTGCATGTCGCCGAGTCGATAGAGCAGGTAGACGATACTCATTGGCGGGTTCGCATTCGGCCCGACTTGCTCTTCTCGGACGGCACACCGCTTCGAGCTAGTGACGTTGCATTTACCTACAACTCTGTGCTCGCGAAAGAGACCAAGAGTCTGTACCGAAAGAGCTTTTCGGAACGCCTAACCGCCGTTCGCGCCCTTGACGAGCGGGACCTCGAATTCACCCTGCACAGCCCTATCGCCACGTTGCTGAGCGATTTGGACTTCGGAATCTTGAGTGAGGCTGCCGCAAGGGACGGTCGAGTTGTTGGCGTGGGCCCCTTTGCTCTGTCCTCCTTTGCCCCAGAGAAGGTTGTCTTGGTGCGCAACGAGCAATACCGGCTTGGGCCTGTTGCTCGAATGCCTCGCATCGAGGTTAGGACCGTGCGCGATGGCAACGCTCGTAATCTCATGTTGGTCGGAGGTTCTGCGGACATCAGTCAGAATTCGGTTCGCGTGGATCTTGTTGACTTCATTGAGAAGCGGGAACGGGTGCAAGTGCAGAGCGGTGAGTCGGCCATTCTCACCTATCTCATGATGCACAACGAGGACCCGCTGCTCTCGGATGTTCGGGTTCGCAAAGCCATCGCCTATGCCATCGACCGGAGGCGCATCGTCGAGGCGAAGTATGGCGGGCGGGCGAGCTTAGCCACGGGGCTCTTGCCGCTATTTCACTGGGCCTACGAGCGGGACGTTCCAACCTACGAGTTCGATCCCGTTCGAGCAGGAGAACTCTTGGATGAAGCAGGGTATCCCGATCCCGATGGCCCTGGAGGCAAACCACGATTTCGCCTGAGCTACAAGACAAGTGCCTCGCAGTTTCGTCTGGCCGTGGCCCGAGTCATTGCCTCGCAACTATCTGAGGTCGGCATTGCTGTGGACGTGCAGTCCTTTGAGTTTGGGACCTTCTTTGCTGATGTAAAGAAGGGCAACTACCAGCTCGCGAGTATGCAGACCTCCGCCATTTCCGAACCCGACTTCCACTACACGTATTTCCACTCCTCGCGCATTCCCGACCCGGAGAATCTACATGTTCACAATCGCTGGAGGTATCGAAGCGATTCTCTGGACCGACTCGTCGAGAGGGGGCGGGTGACGATGCAGAGAGACGAGCGCAAGAGCATATACGCGGATGTGCAGCGGATCGTTGCCGAGGACTTGCCCATAGTGCCGCTCTGGCACGAGCACAACATTGTCGTCATGAATCGCAGCCTCTCGGGCTACACGCTTCTCCCCAGCGCCAGACTGGCGGGCTTCGCGAACGTGGTGAAGACGAGAGAGGGGGAGTAACCGCCCCGAGCGCCAGTGGGTGGAGTAGACTGGCCTTCGCATGGATCTCTTCGGCCACAGCGCCAACAAACGCAAGCTGCATCAACCCCTGGCTGAGCGCATGCGCCCCACCTGTATCGAAGAGCTGGTCGGCCAGGAACACCTTATTGGCGACGGCAAACTGGTTTCCTATATTGCCGCTGGCGGCGAATTGCCCTCGCTTCTGCTGTGGGGGCCGCCGGGCACGGGGAAGACAACACTTGCCCGTATTTTGGCAGAGCGAGATGGCTGCGTGCTCGAGTACCTCAGTGCCGTGATGAGTGGCGTGAAGGATATCAGGGCTGTCATGGCCAGGGCCTCCGAACGCCGCAATCAATACGGTAGGCGAACGGTACTTTTCTTAGATGAGATTCACCGTTTCTCTAAGTCGCAGCAAGATGCACTCCTTCCTCATGTGGAAGCCGGGACTGTGACGCTCATCGGGGCCACTACTGAGAATCCCAGCTTTGAAGTGAACTCTGCACTTCTCTCACGATGTCGAGTTGTGCGCCTGGAGAGCCTCAGTGAGGAGGCGCTCCTAGGACTGCTTGGGCGGGCCCTCGAAGACCGAGAGCGAGGGCTTGGCGCGCGCGAAATTCAAATTGACGCCGACTGTGCAGCGACCCTGATCGAACGCACGGGTGGCGATGCCAGGCGCCTCTTGGGAGCACTAGAGATCATTGCCGGGCTCTTGGAAGCACGGGGGATCAAGGTCATTGAGCAAGCGATCATCGATGAGGCGGTGCAGCAGAAGTCTCTGAGCTACGACAAGGCCGGGGAAGAGCACTACGGCGTTGTGAGTGCGTTTATCAAGAGCATGCGAGGCTCGGACCCGGATGCGGCCTGCTATTGGATGACTCGGATGCTTGAGGGTGGGGAAGACCCAAAGTTCATTTTTCGCCGCATGGTCATCTTCGCCTCAGAGGACATTGGCAATGCGGACCCACAGGCCCTTGGGGTTGCGACCTCTGCCCTGGCGGCATTTCAGTTTATGGGGCTGCCAGAGGGAGTTCTTCCCCTCACGCAGGCCGTGACGTATCTCGCCTGCGCCCCAAAGAGCAATAGTGCGCTCACAACCTACGGCGCCGCTCGCAAAGTTGTGAGGGAGCACGGCTCGTTGCCGGTGCCTCCAAAACTCCGAAATGCCGTGACCGAATTGCAGAAGGAGATGGGGCACGCGAAGGACTACCGCTACCCGCATAATTTCACTGGCAACTACGTGGCCGAGAACTACATGCCTGACAAGCTCGCGGGAACTCGTTTGTATGAGCCCTCTGAGTCTGGCTATGAGCGGGAGATTCGCGCGCGATTGGAATCGTGGCGAAACCCGGGCGACGATGGCGGCGAAGAGAGCTAGCGGCGCTTCTTACCTTTGCGCTTCTTACCTTTGCGCTTCTTACCTTTGCGCTTCTTGGGCCCCCAGAACTCTAAGTTGTTTCCCAGGCGGTAATACGGCTGCCAGCCGTAGGTACGAATCCATCTGCGCCTGACCTTGCTGTAGGAGTTGCCGCGATAGCCAGGGCGCTTGCCGCTTCGGGCCAGGTGGTTCTGCAGCCGGGGATTCAGAAAGTGACTCGCACCTCCGGTGGGATCGCGGCGCTGTGGGGCGTCGAGTACAGCCTTGGCGAGAACTCGATGTGAGTCTTTGGGCTGTTGTCTCGAGGACATGGGGCGGCCTCGCTTCTGAGGACCACAGGGCGAGCAGACCATCTCGGCAAGGCTTTGCTTGCGCTCGCGAGCTAGATTGCGAGCGGTCCAGGCCACATGGCGCTGTTGCTTCTTGGTCCCAGAGCCAATTTCGCTCTGAATGATGCGGGCTAGGACCTCGGATTCACGGGTTTCGTACTGCCCCGAATTTGGCCACAGGAGCCATAGCCCGACTAGTCCGACTAGCCCGGCAAGCAGCCAATCATTTGCTCGCGTGCCGCGCCGCATAGGGCGAGTTGCCATCTTGTGAGACTAGCAACTCCCGCGCATATGGGCCTATTTCTGGCCCACTGCGGTCAACCCTACGCTGGGCGTAGCCAGTTGGTCTTAACTTCGTTGATGGCCTTGGCGTACTCTGGAAGGCAGGTGAGTACGTAATCTACCGATTGTTGACGCATTTCAGAGTCCAGGCCGTCGGGAAGGCTGAAGTTGTCTCCGTCGGCTCCGTCGGGCTTGATGCCAAGCCGGACCACTTCGGTGAGGCGGAGGACGTGCAGTCGGTTCATGAAAAGTGCGTGGGCAATCGCCACTACCGTGCGCTCTAGCGGGTTGTCTTCAAGCATTTGGCGGCCTAGTTATCACACTCACCACCCGTCTGAAAACCCCTCATTTTGACGAACGGGGCATCACCATATGCGGCGTTTCTCGGTTTGACGAACGATGCACCACCGTATGCTGCGGATCGTCGTTTAGCTCAGCTACCGCAGTATAGCCTCCATTTCGGCTCCTCGCCTCGTGCCTTGCTTGCCTATACGACGCGCCTCGTTCGTCAAACTCCGCCTCGTGTGGCGGAAAGAGGCCTCAGGAGGGGCGCGGCCGCTTGCGAGGGCTCGCGGCTTGTCGGAGAACGGTGTTTCGCTCTCGAATCACCCGCCAGCTTCAGCTGGAAGCGGAATATGGAGTGTTTTGCGAAGCAAAACGCTCTAGTGATGTTGATGCTTTGGCACCAATATCACTAGAGCCAGAGGCGGCGGGGGAGTGAGCCTCCGCGCCAGGCCAGGGCCTTCGACACTACGATCGCCTTGTCGGCGTTGCCTAGGTGGGGGCGCTTGCTCAGGAGCTGGGCCGCATTGCTAGCGATCTTTTCTAGTATGCGCATGCCGCCGTGCCACGAAATTGCCATCTCCACTGCGATGTCGTCGCCAACCTGCTGGATGAGTGGACGGGCACGCATGAAACTGGCTCGGGTGCGAGCGACTAGGAAGTGTACCAAGTCGGCGAATCCGTTCTCTGGGGTGAGACCTTGGAGACGAGGCACGGTGATTCCGAAATGTCGGAGGTCGTCGATTGGAACGTAGAGGTGGCCACGGCGTAGGTCGTGGGCCATATCCTGCCAGAACTTTGCCTCAGCCAAGGCGTTGGCGAGCTCGTTCACGTGTCGCAGAAGGCCCGGCTCACGGCAGCCGCTGAGATAGAGGAACAATTGTCCTACGGGCTGGGCCGCGAGGGAGGTGTACGCCCGAAGCTCCTGATACGTGGTGAATTGCGCGCTGTCTACGTCGGTGCGAAAACCGGAGAGAAGTGCGGTGAAGGGAGTAATGGGGAGGTCGAAGCGGCGAATGGTGTCGGAGAGGGCGACGAAGACTGGATGCTCCGGAGCCTCGCCGTGGAAGCAGTCTTGGAGCCGCTGCTCCCAGCGGTCAAGTTCTAGGGAGCGGCGCCCTTCGAATTCTGGTTCATCAGCGAAATCATCTGCTACCCGTGCAAAGCCATAGACCGCCCAGATGTGCTTGCGAAGGTGCGCCGGGACAAAGCGCGAGGCAACCGGGAAGTTGTGGTGACGCGCCCGGGCCATCGCTTCGCAGTAGCGATAGCAAGCGCCAAGGTCGAGGTTCTCGGGCAGGCTCGGAGCTTCCTTTGGAGTGAGATTGGCGACCTCTGCAAGGCCGAAGGCGCGATGAATCATGGACTATCCTCGTTGTTCTTGTTTGCGCGATCGACGATGCGAGAGTGAAGGGCCATGTGACCTTTCTGAATGCCCTCTGTGGCCAGCGCTCTCAGAGCGGCCAAGTTACACGCAAGCCCCACTGCGGCGCTCGCAGCAGCCAAGTCGCTGGCGGCGTCCGAACCAAAAATCTTGAGGGCGAGTTTGGCGCCATCGTGAACTTGCAGCGCACCACCAACGGTTCCGACTGCCATAGGCAGGGTCATCTCGCCGCGGAGAGTATCGTCAACTGCAGTCCAGACCGCCAACGGACGGTAGGTGCCATCCTTGGCAGCATAGGCGTGGGCGCCCGCCTCGGCGCTTCGCCAATCGTTTGCCGTGGCCAGCAGAACTGCGTCCACCCCATTCATGATGCCCTTGTTATGGGTCGTGGCACGGTAGGGATCAAGCTCTGCAAAGCGCGAGGCACTGACGATGGCGTCGCGAACGGACTCGCCGTCTTTGGCGCCAGAGCGCGCGAGTATGGAACTCGGAATAGAGGCTCGAACTGTCGCTGTGCGTTCCGCCGCGAGGTTCGAAAGGATGCGCAAGCCGGCGGAGCCACCAGTGATTTCGGCGAGCCGCTTGGCAACGCCCTCCGCAGCGGTATTGACCAGATTGGCGCCCATGGCATCGCAGACATCGATATGCAGATGTACCACCACCATGCCGCCATCAGGGTCGGTAGGCTTGGAGAGGATGCGCGACTGGAGACCCACTGGCCCTCCGCCGCGTCGTACAAGGCTCGATGTGTGCTTTGCAGCTAGCCCGAGTATCTCAGCCTTGTGCTCACGAATTTTCTCGCAGGCCAATTCTGGATCGGCAATGTCGAGAAGCTGCACCTGGCCAATCATGATCGGGGCCGTGACATCCGCGAAGAAGCCACCGCCTTCGCGAATCATGCGCGCTGCATTCGACGCAGCAGCGACCACCGATGGTTCCTCGATAACCATTGGCAAGAGCATGTCGCGCTCGTTGATACGGAAATTGAGGCCAATGCCGAAGGGGAGGTTGTACTGGCCAACCACGTTCTCGATCATCGT
>JAAEPE010000187.1 GCA_024222395.1 Myxococcales bacterium | reverse complement strand
TGCGCGTCATGGACACAAGACGAGTGCACGTGGCTTTGATGGCTACAAAGGCCATATCTCATCCGACCCCGGCTCTGAGGTGATCGTCGCAAACGATGTCACTGCGGGGAATGTTGGCGATGGTCAGGGAGCAGAGTCGTTCATCAAAGAAGCTACGACGCGACCAGAAGCGGAAAAGGTCGAGGAGGGGTATGGCGACGCTTGCTACGGCACTGCCGACATCGTCGAGAAACTCGAGGAGGTGGGTATCGAAGCCAACGTGAAGGTCCAGGCACCAGCACCGCCAAACAAAGGTCTCGTTGCAAAGAGTGCATTCGATATTGATCTGAAACAGCAGACCGTTCGTTGTCCGCAGGAAATTGTTGTCTCAATTCGAAAACGCGAGAGCCACGATCGCGTTGGCATTGCATCGTTCGGTTCGCACTGTGAGAATTATTCTCTGAAGAGCAAATGCACCACTTCGAAGACTGGGCGTACCACTCGCATCCACAAGAAGGAAGCGGTCTTTCAACGGTCACGTCTTCGACAAGACACCGAGGAATGGAAGAAAAAGTACCGCTCGGTTCGTCCTAAAGTGGAACGAAGAATCAGCCACCTCATGAGGAGGAGGCATGGCGGAATACGAGCTCGGATGCGCGGAACGGATCGAGTCAAGGCAGACTTCTCACTTCTGTGCGCAGCCGTGAACCTAAAACGGCTCGCGAAGCTCGAAGTGCGCCGCACCGGCGCCACTTGGCGGGCGCTCACGCTGATATTCCGCCTGTTCGCCTCCTCGAACGTCGTGTGGCCGCTCAGAAGACATCCAGCGATCTTCAGATATGGGGTCCGCGAGCGGGATTTCGCCAGCGCGGACCACAGCTTCATCCAGCTTCATCGATTAACACCAGTCACCGAGGGAATATTGTCTAGCCTCCCAACTACCATGTCACCGGAGCAAGACTGAAGCTCCAGGGAATGCGCTGGACGGAGCGGGGAGCCTGCGATATGGCGCTACTGCTTGCCGATCTCTTTAACGGACGTTGGGAGGCCACAACCCGGACGCAGCCGGCGGCATAGCCCGGCATAGCCCCCACTTTCAGGAACTGCACCCCATGGTCCCATTGGCCTTGCTAACTCCTACGAATTTGAGCCACCATACGTATCAATGGCTAATAGGAAAGACGTATGGGCTCAAGGTGCATCTGTTCAGCGTGAGCTAGACAAAGCAGAGAAGGCCTTGGATAGAGCTACCAAGGCTTATGAGGCGGAGACGGCAGAACTCCGCGCACAGATTAGGGAGCACAAGCAGGCCCTAGCCAAGCTAGCCAAGGGGGTCCTAGGCGCAACGGAGGCTCCCAAGGCCCGAGTCCGGACGACTAGCAAGCCGGGTGGCAAGACTCGCAAGAAGCGCACCCCGCTAGACTGGGAGCAGGCTTGCCGCGACTTCATGGCAGTACTAGAGCCCGGCATGGGGCGCAAGCAGTGGACCGAGGCAGTAGAAGAGAGGAGCAAGCGCGAGTACAGCTATGCTCACGTTGGCACGGTATTGGAAATCCTGAGAGGTCACGGAACTGGTAAGCGCGCCATCAAAGCTCAGATTGGTCAGAGCGGGAAGCGCAGCAAGACAACCTACAAACCGCTACGGGCTGCGAACACTGATCGAGTGCTGAAAGCCACCGAGTAAGGGATTTCCCAGAAACAAACAGGTCAGAAAGATTGCCCACGGTGATCTACTCGTGATCTTGAGTAAGTATGTCCGAACACGACGAACGAAAGAACTTTCTTCAAGAGACTGCTGGAGGCCTCAAAGGCTACGTGAAACGACTGTTTAGGGATTTACAGAAAACGGATCATGCAGCAGGGTGCCAGTTGATATCGATGAACCCTGCAGGTAGCTGCGACAGTCGGTCTAGCCTGTGCTCAACGTCCTTCATTGCTTGCTTGGATAGATTGACGCCCAATTGGTAGGTCTTGGTAACGAGTCGCACGACAGGTCTTTGCTTCTTCCCGGTCATCGATTTGGGGTAACCAACAATCGCTTTCAAGGTGTCGAGCAGCGCTCCGTTCCAGTGGTTCTCCAGGACTCCGCAACAGCGTTCTACCGGATTGTACTTGCCGTGGTAGGGCGGGTAATAGGCAAGTCGGATATTGAGCTGATAGCGGTCAGCAAAGCTCACCATTCGGTTTAGGAACTGGGTTCGTCGTCCACTGTTCTCGGGGTCATTGTCCTGGAGAAGAACCAGTGTGTCGACGTTGGGATAACGGATTTTGTGGCTCCTCGGGAGAATCTGTGGGTGAAACCGACCTGTAACGTCCTCGTTGAGAGAGCTACACTGCTAGATCGCAGCTCAGGGTCAGTGATTACTTGATAGCCTGGCTCGTCCCGCCTCATCGCGACCTGACGAGCCAGGCGTTGCCGGCCCGAGCATTGGCGTTTGGCG
>JAAEPE010000186.1 GCA_024222395.1 Myxococcales bacterium | reverse complement strand
GGCGACCACAAGGTCTATCTGCGGTCCTGTCGATTCGCGCCCTCAGGCAGAGCAACCGATTTCAAGCTGCCTGGCATCACAGACCAGCTCCCCGCCTCGTAACCCTCGCAGAAAGCTAGGTCGGTTTCTGGTCCAGACCCCGTCCAAAGGCCTAGCCTCACAGGTTTATTCTACCTAGCCTCAGCGTCTGGTATTCACGGCATGAATATCGGCGTTGTGCGCGTCAGGAGTTATCGCTGAATACTCAGCTCGGGCCGAGCAGCTTGCAACTTCTTGAGCTGCTGTTGCGACACCTTTGCTCTACGCAAGTCGAGATGAGACAACTCACCGAGTGAGGCCAGTGGACGAAGGTCCTTGACCTTGGCTCCCTCGAGAAGCAGCGTCTCGAGGTTCGGCAGCCCGGTAAGGGGAGCGAAATCCCTTGGAGAGGTGCGCCCGAGGTCGATATAGATCAGCTCTTCTAAATCCGCCAGAGGTCGCAGGTCAGTCACCCTAGTGCCAGTGAGCTGCAGCCAGTTGAGCTTTGATAGGCTGGCGAGCGGACTGAGATCGCTTACCGCTGTGTCGCTGAGGTACAAACGCTCCAGGCTCGTCAGTCCCACCAGAGGCTCAAGGCTGTCGACCTTCAAGCCCTCGAGACTGAGAGAGTCAAGCATTACAAGACTGGCAATGGGACCTATCTCGGTCACCGCAGAGTTTGCCAGGAGTAATCTCTTCAGCTCCGTGAGCCCGGAGAGGGCTTCGATGGAGGCTACGGATGTCGACTGGAGGTGTAGCTCTTGTAGCTGGCTGAGTTGGGCAAGTGGTGCAATGCTCGACACCTTGGTCCCGGCGACGCTGAGCGAACGAAGGCGCGGCAGATTCGTGAGCGGGGACACATCCTTGACAGCGGTACCTTCCAGGTAGATTCCCTTTAGTTCCGGCAACTCAGCCACAGCCGCAACCAATGACTCCAGATCAGTGACCGCAGTCCTGCTGAGATCCAGGTGAAGCAGCCTGGTCAACCGCGACAGCGACCCGAAGTCCAGACTAGCATCGGTACCGTCACACTCCACCACGGTTGTCGCCGCAGGCCAGGTCTTGCCGCAGAATTCCACGGGCTCTGTGGACTCGAGGGCTTTTTGTTCCGACGCTTCATGCTGCTTCGTTGCTGTGGCCGGGGAGGTTTCATTCGGCGCGGCGCTTTGCGTCCTGCTGTCCTTGCTGCAGCCCGCAAACAACAGCCCAAAGAGAAGTACGTATCGCATGGTCGCGCACGGTACGAGGACACCAACAGATCTCGTCAACCGCTCACCTGCCCGTCACGACCTTTTTGAGCCCGCTCAGGCCCAGCTGACCTCGCTTTCAAGTCGGGTCGGCACCTCTGATGGACCAAGTGCTATGTCCGGGCTAAGGTGATCGGGTGCTGGACATCCTCCTGGTAGTTGCGACCTTCGTCGTCGGCATCCCGCTGACGTTCGCATTACACGAGTTCGGTCACGTACTAGCCGCTCGCATCTTGAGATTGCGGGTCTACCGGGTGGAGCTGGGCATTGGCGAGCCATTTGCCACGTTTCGTATCGGCTCGACTTTTGTCTCGATGGCCTGGAAACCCGGTGGTCGTGTGTGGAGTGCCGCAAACAAGCTGGATGGCTTCAGCACGAGAAAGGCGGTAGTCGCCGGCGCTGGTCCACTTTTCAGTAGCGCCCTGGGCATCAGTCTGATTGCGAGGCTAGACTCATCGCCAAGCCCCGGTGTCGAAGTAGCCGCCCTGGGCCGCAACTTTGCCGAGTGGCCGGGTGATGCTCGACAGAACCAACGCTGTGATGGCTGGTGCCAGCCAGGCTGCGACGTTGTCCGCGTAAGTGAACGAGACTCCGTATGAACCGCACCGGGACAAGCACCCGTTGGCGCTACCAAAGCTCACAGGTCGTGGGGGCTCGCATAGCGGCCGTAGATTCGCACGCAAACGCCTCGGCAAACTCGGGGAAGAGGGAGAGAGTGCCGTTGACGCGGGCCTCGGGCGACGCGTGGAGTCGTAGGTGCCGGTCGTCGTAGGAGGGAGCGCCGGCACACCAAACCTGGGCGAACCCGAGGAAGAATAGTTGAGCTGTCCGCTCGTCACTCGAGTCACCTCCCAGAGCGCCCCACGCCGTTCGCACACCAGCCAGGTCGGCCAGGTTCTCTCCGACGGATCCCCGGCCACGTTCGTAGCGCTCGTAGTGTGCTTTCAGGCATACGCGGGCTCGCCTATGCTGGGACCGCGTGGTCGGCGACCACCAATACCTCAACCCTGCCCCGCGAGCCTCAGCGTCCAGCACCCCATCGTCGAATTCATGGCTCATCTCGTGGGCAATGATGACCCCGAGGCTACCGAACGTGACGGCGGGCTCTACGTCGAGTTCCATGAGTGGAGGCTGAAGCGCAGCCAGAGGTACCGTGACCGTCATGGTACCCGGATCGAAATGTGCGCCGACGCTCGTAATCGCTTCCCGCCAGCCGAAGCGATCCATTCGGCGACCACTTCGTGCGACTGCACGCTTGGTCGCCTCGGCGTGAACGCGCAGCTCATTGGTTGCGTAGACGCTCGAATCTGCCCGCGCCGCGAGGGCATTCCAGCGCTGCGGGTACGCCACCCGTAGTTTCAATTTGTCGAGTCTGCTCTGCGCCCGTTGTCGGGTGTCGCTGTCCATCCATGGCACCCTTCCGAGGAGAGTACGGAGCGTCGTGCGCAATCTGCTTGCGATGGCGGTTGCCTCAGCCTTTCTGAGCGCGCTGTCGGTCTTCTCCACATACAGTGCCGATAGCGACTGTCCGAATGCCCGGTCGGTACGCCGAACGCAATAGCGCCAGCGCGGCTCGGTGGTGTCTATCGTCCACCAATGCCTCGTTGTGAACAATACAACCGCAATCAGGTAGTGACGCAACTGCGGCAACGGCGTTGTCCGGAGAAGCTTCTCAAGCGTCGGTACATAGCTGTCGGCACGCAAACCGATGTTAGTCGGCACGCGGACAGAGCGCGGTCGCTTGCCAGCGAAAGCTCGGAAGTAGTCACCCCAGCGAACGAGCGGCATTTGACGCTGTAGCGTCCGCAGGGTAACAGTTGCCCCTGGCCCGTACGAGTGATCGCGAGCGTGCAGGCTTAGCGTTTCGTGCAGTGTGCTCCAGTCCGAAGCGATTTGTCGTGCCTGCCGCGCACCATAGCCGGCCATCTGAGAAAGCTGCTCCACTCGCTCGGCCTGCCCCTCGTACGCGTAATTGTCGGCTTCCATGCGCACGCCCCAGCGCGTGTCTTCTGGTTCCGGATCGAACTCAAGTCTGAATAGCGCTGGAATGCCCGCCCGATGCACCATGCCGAGCACATGCCCCAGGTCACTCGGTTTCTTCAACGCTCGTAGCGGGTCGAGAAGTGGAGCGATCGCGGCGACCCCTTCCTCGTTTATGGCATCAACGTCCATGCACGAGTCATAGAAGCCCGGCAGTGCCCCATGCGCGGAGGCGTCTTCCAACACTGACTTGAGCGAGCGAGCGACGTTCTGCTCCGCGAGATAGAAACCCCGGGGGCGCTCACTGTGCGGAGCGCTCCACCCTTGACAGGCGAATCGATAGAAGTCCTCGCAGGGATCAATGTGCCAGCCAACGATGTCAGGATCCACACCCGCACTGCGCAGCGATGTGGACATGGAGGTACTCAAGATGCCGCCAAAGCGTGGGCGCGAGTGAGCAGCGTCCCACGATGGTATTTCTTGCGCCGCATCGTCGGCTACCTTAGTGGTCGCGGTCGAGTCGCAAGCACTGCACAGCACGCAAACACTCAGAACCAAGAGCTTCAAAACGTGGCCTTTAGACCCGCGCCACCTGGCCAAAAACAAGGTGCATAGCTGTGCCCAAGAAATGCCTGACCATGCATCGAGAAGCGCCGCCCCTTTGAACAAAGGCAGTGGCATCGAAATCTGGGTTGCGACTCCACTACGGCTCGGTGCGCAGACCCTCGTTGTGTCGCTTGAACTCTTGGTCAAAGCGTTCAGGGTTGGTGTTGGCCTCGAGCCACCACAGTGGGCACTGAGACCGCAGCGACAATACCGGCAGGTAGCCGGGCGTCTTCTGAGCTACGAGCCGCTCCAGGTCACCCAGATTGTGACCGGGGTTGAGGACCCGGACTTCCCCCTGTGAGCCGTCATCCAACGTGCGCGTGAATCCGTCCAGCATGTCCTTGTAGACTACCCATTTCCACGCAACGATGCCGTCCCCCTCTCGCCTCGCCCCCAGCTCCTTGGCGACCGAGGTCACAATGGTGTCGCGGAACGTATCGTCTTCCCCCTCGTGTTGGCTGTCTGAACGTTTGGCTCCAAAGACAGCAATGTCCTTCACACAAATGCGGTAGGTATCGTTCCCGGGATTGCGCTCAAGGGGCGTCCTTCTGTAGTTGGCTAGATAGGCTCGCGCCGCGTCGGTGACATCGCCCAAATAGACGAGCGCACCAGCACCCTGGGGATGGTGGAGTCCGTCAGGAAGCTGCACGGGTGGAGGTCGCACGGGATTTGCGGCGACCGCGTCCGGAGAGGCGCGTTGGTCCATGCGTGGGCTCGGCGCTGAGCTACATGCAAATGCAACGGCAAGAGTCGCCGCGGCTACGAGAGTTATACTGCGCATCGGACGAACGATAGCGCCACAACACCCTGGCCGCCAGACAGCGGCGACCCGGATACACATACCGGCAACCGCGACGGGGACGACGGCAGTGCGCTCCCTTCCACGTGAGTGCGGTTCGTCACGGTTGGCCGCAAACCGCCCGCCTTTCTTTCCGACCGCTTGCCAGAAGCACATTGGTCGACCATAGTTCGCAAATGCTAGTTAACGTTGACGCACGCGGAGTACGCTCTGTCTTCTCGTCTGGCAGTCGGCGAGACCTCGCTCGTTTTCTTGCCGCAGTTGGCCCCGTCTTCGCGCTCTGCGGAAGTGTTGGCTGCAACGACGATGAAGCAGCTCCCTCCACGCGGTCAGCAAAGCCGCCGAACACGACCACTAAGAGCCAAGGTGAGCCAGAGGCCAAACCGAGCAAGCTCACCCCGATGAGTCTCGCCGACAAGGGCTGGAACTTGGTCATCGACCTTCCCGTGGGAACGAATGTTCGCGCGACCAATGCGCACGATGCCAACCCAGTCGTGTCCTTTTCGCTAGGGAATGCCAGCATGTCCATCGAGCTGGCACCGGGCGCAGCCGAGCAGCAAACACCAGCTGGCTACGCGACGTTGATGACCGGCGATCGCGAGGACATGGACGGGCTGACCGCCGAAACCTATCATCGCGATGAGCGCGGCTGGATCCAAGTTTGGAGAACGAGTGCGGGAAAAGCATCAAAGCTAGTCGCCATGCGCAGCGACCCCGGTGTCGTTTGCATTGCGGAGGGAGGAGCCAATGCTCTGGTGATCGAGATCGTGGCGGCCGCCTGTTCGTCAATTAGTCACGCGCCCAGAGGAGACGGCAAGATGGCGTCGCTGGCAGAGTTGCAGGGCGAGCTGCAACGTCAAATTGACGCGGCCCGGGGCCCAGCCGACAAGGCCACAAGGGACTTTCAAAAGTTCAAACCTTCGGGAGCCCCATGACCCTGCTTGCTGCTGTGGTCGAGTTGGGCAAATCGTAGACAGGCCGATACATTCGTATGACCGCTCAATGTTCAGCGCCAGCCCAGATCGAAATCCACAGATCCAGCCCT
>JAAEPE010000185.1 GCA_024222395.1 Myxococcales bacterium | reverse complement strand
TGGGAACTATGTGGAGTGACAGTCACCGGCGGGGCTCTCCTCGTGTCGGTGTGGAGACATTTTGCTCAGAATTTCAAGGGGATCGCATGCAGCATGCAATCATCACCGACCTGAGCGCGGGCGGCCTTTGCATGTTTCGCCCCCTCGGCGGGCGCCATGGTCGGACGATTCCCGTCGAGTTCGAGATTCCCGAAATCGACGAAGTCATGTGGGCTCTCGGAGAGGTCTGCTTCGACGAAGTGAAGCACGCTCCGCCTGGTTGCACCATCGGAATCGCTGGCATGGTTCGCAGTACCGGACTCAAGCTTGTTGGCGCTGCAGAGAGGCACAAGCGAATCTTGCGCGAATACGTCATGGATACTTGGCGCACAGAAGATGCTGACGTCAACGATAATTGGCTTATGACAGCGTCCTGCTATCGAAGCTAGCTCAACCAGGCCGCGAGACAAGGTCTACGTCTCCTCTTGGTCCTTATTGTCTTCTCGCAATCTCGCAAGATGTCGCTGAACCGTTCGACGGTCGATACCAAGTATGCGAGCTGTCTTTGAGACGTTTCCTCCGGTCTCAGCATATACACTGAGCATGTGCTGATGTTCGAGCTCGCGCATCGATAGAGGCTCCTTCTCGTCAGTGCTCAAGGCGACCGGGGGCTTGGCCTCGGAGTCGAACGCCTGGAGAATTTCGTCGACCTCCGCAGGCTTCGTCAGATAGTTGATGGCTCCAAGCTTGATTGCCGTGACCGCCGTCGTAATGCTGCCGTAGCCCGTGAGCACGACAATCTTCATGGAAGGATGCTGCCAACTCAATTGCCCAACGAGCTCAAGACCGGAACGTTCGGCTAGACGTAGATCGACCACAGCTCTGCCAGGAGTCCACGCTTGGGCCTCTTCAATCGCATCCTCGAAACTATGCGCAACGAGGCACTTGATGCCACGACGACGCAGAGCGCTTCGCAAGACCGTACAGAAGGGGACGTCGTCATCGACAACTAGGATCGCGTCATTTACATCGCTCATACAGTCTCGGTTCCCGGGATGAAGATCTCGATGGTCGTTCCCTCCCCTTGCGCAGATTGGATTGAGAGTTCGCCGCCGTACGTACGCAGCTGGGCGCTCACCAAGAAGAGTCCCAGTCCCATGCTCTCAGGCTTTTCCTTCGTGGAGTAGAAAGGATCGGTTGCCGCCGCCAACACCTCGTCACTCATGCCTCGTCCATTGTCGATGACCTGCAATCGCATGCCTGCGCTATCTCTTGTGCCTACGACGCGCACTCCATCAAGAGTATCGGACGCAATCTGCGCATTCTTAACAAGTTCTTCCAAGATGCCCTCGACGAGCGCCTTGGGCACAAAGGACACCTCGAGTTCGCCTCCCTCCCAGGTGCAAGCGGTCGTTTTGCCGCATCCATCAGCGAGTTCATCAAGCGTCCAGGGATCGATATCACTAAGACTCAACGCCTCGGCCCGAAGCTCCGAAGAGGCCATCGAACCGATTATTCGTTTGCAGCGAGCAATCTCGCCTCGCATAACGCTCATCGCCTCGCGTTCTTCATCTCCCTCCATGTGCTCCAACTCGCCCGCTAGTACCGCGAGGGTGGCAAGTGGAGTTCCAAGCTCATGGGCGGCGCCAGCGGCGAGACTGCCGATGCGAGCAAGCTCTCGGTCTGCTCTAGCTGCATCGCGAAGCCTTGTGAGCTCGTCCCTTTGCTGCGCAATCCCGAGAGCGATTCGGTGCACGAAGAAGGTGATAAGAGCGCCAGCCAATCCGAGAGAGAGCCACATCCCGCGAAGATGATCTCCCATGCCTCCGTGGCCCCCCCCCATGCTGCCGTGAACCATATAACGCTCGCTTGTGGAGTCGCCCGGTGCGAACTCAAGGAGTATGCCGAAGGCTATGACACTGGCAATAGCAACGCCCCATGTCCACCGAGGAGAAACTTGTGTAGCCAAAGTGATCGGTACGACGAATAGCACCGTAAAGGGGTTGGCGGCCCCGCCCGTGAGGCCGATGAGTACAGTGAGCGCCACAATGTCCACCACCAAGTGGAACCCAGCTACGCGGTGGCCACATGCGGCCAATTGATGGCTACAGAGTTGCGCCGCGAGATTGCTGCCCCCCCACAAAACCACGGTGGCAATGATCGCTGGCAGATTTGAGCGCTCGCCGAACCATCGAATAGAGTCAGTGCCAAGACTTGGCACGAGCTCGCCGAAGATTCCAACCGCGATCAGAATAAGTAGCAAGACCCAGCGAGCTGAGACCAGCCCCTCGAGCGCGATTCGGACAGATGTGTCGCTACCGCCGCCGCGTGCTGTGTCTTCCTTAGCCATATTGACGGCAATATAGGGCTGCAATACACGCCCGTCCACCCCACTGCTGCAACTCAAGTATCAGAATCAATGAGTTCATCCTCGAGCCGCTCCTGCCAGTGTAGTTCTTCATCAAACTCCGGGTGCACTACCTTCAGTGGGGGCACCCGAGCGACTGCGTTGCGGGTGAGAAGAATGAGCAAAACGGAGGC
Organism: Myxococcales bacterium; assembly: GCA_024222395.1. Taxonomy (GTDB): domain Bacteria; phylum Myxococcota_A; class Polyangia; order Haliangiales; family Haliangiaceae; genus NORP324. The sequence goes on along the minus strand of JAAEPE010000185.1, from coordinate 2,915 downwards.
CACACCAAGAGATATGAGGCCGAGAAGCCAGTTCCAACGCCCACCAGGATCGGGCGAGAGTAATGATTCGAGAGCGCGACGCCAGGGCTCATGCTTCACAAGGTCGCCACAACACCATGCTACCGCTACCGCGGCACCGTGCCGCATCGAATGGCGCCTACATGCGAAAGGCGACGCCCGCACCAGCGCGCCAGTCAAATCGCTGATCGCTCGTGAGAGGAAACTCAACCTGGCCAAGCCCACTAAGCGCCCTCGTAAACTTGTAGCTGGCGCCAAGGGCGCCGGTTAGAAAGTTCCGTTGATCAACATCTTCGATAACCATCCGACCATTGAGATAGGCGCCTGGTCGCAGCTTGCCATCCAATAGCGGTGCTATCACCGCGACTCGCATCTGAGCCTCTTGGTCCTCGTGTGGATTCACAAAAACTGCGCTGTCCGCCGCATGCTCATGGCTATCACCCACGGCCATAGCAAAGCCTGCCTGCACCTGCATTTCGACAGTGTTGTGCTCGTAGAGTGCGCCGAGATACGAGAGCACCTCCGAATGCCCTGATGCAATGCCATCATGGCTCTCGCCTAGCGGCAATTCGACCTGAAGACCACCCAGGAGTCGAAGGGAGCTTCCGAGGGGATGCCTGCGCTCAACGAAGAATACCGGGTTTGTGAGCCCGCTGCGGCTCTCGTCGTCAACGCTGAGCAAGACCGGTGCGATCCACGCTCCGAAGTTCCAATTGTCAAAACGCTGCACCTCAAATCTCAGCGAGCTTTCCAGGTATGAGCCCTTTCCTTCAGGCAGAGAGAACTCAACGTGCCGAACGAGCAATTGCGCAGCACCATAGTCAGGAGTGCTGGTCACATCTTCGGGGAGTGGACAGTAGTCAATGCCGCAATTGGCCTCGGCAGTTCGATGAGTGACAGCAAGCGTCGCTAGAGCCGCAGCGCAGATAAGAGAGTTACAGAAAATGCGCATTCGAAGTTCCTGATGTCGTCCGGAAGAAGTGTGCCTCTGTATAGCTGCTTCGCAGCAGTACAGCGCGTGGCATTATGCCTCTGCGGCACGGTGCCGCACTGATAGAGAAGAGCAACAGCCCTGTCATCGCGATGGTCTTTTCTGGCACGCCCACACCATCGATCGCAGACTCATCAACGCTACAAGTCTTCGCGCAAGTCCTGCATCAGCTGTGGAGTTTCTTCGGCGACCCTCTCATGCACGGCGGGCATGGCATCGAGCAAGATTGGAGTGTCTTCCGAGTCGAGTCTTAGGAGCGGTCGGGGTGCCATAATTTGCCGGAGTCTCTCTGCCACAATTGCCGGATCCTGCCACTTTGCCGGGCGCCCTAGCCGCAGCGATCGAAGCTGGCCGGCATGGCGGCCTCCACACAGTCGTTCTCTTTCGTTCTCTTTCGGCCAAGAGTTGACCCGGTGCGAGTTTTGGATCAGAGTCGGAGTTGCGTCATCTTTCAATGTCTTGGTGAAGCACCCGACGACGAGTGGTCCACCGCCAAATGGGCTCGTCGTCATCTTCGTTTCGGGCGGCCCCATGACCGCCCTCTTGGGCGCTTGGCGACCACCACTACGACACTCACGAGGCCGGCTCAACTTTCCCGCAAATTGATCCCGTTGGGATCCTCGGGTCGCTTCTTGAGATCACGCAGCGTGAACGTGCTGGGCCCCTACGGGGCTATCGAGCCTGGCGGCTAACACATGGCCTGCGGCTCACGCCGAGGCCAATATACAGAAACAATAATGCACAACCGCCGATTTCCGCCTTGAGTAGGCTACAGGATGTACATTGACGTTCTGCGTCGCCTTGGGTCAGGTGACTCTCGATGATCTCTCGTGGCAAGTCGCGTCCACGGCGTTTGCGTCTGGTCTTGGCTTTGGGCTTATCGTCCGTGCGCGGAGCTTCTGGGGCGTCATCCGGCGAATCATCGTCGCTCAGAGGCTGAGCATCATCCTTGCCACCGTTCTTCATCGTTTGGATGAGGTCGAATGCAAACTGTCCTGCTGCCACCGCTTCGGGCTTGGAGCGATAGGGCTTGCCTTCGAGCCACCGGACCTGGGCTTTGAGTCGCGCATTCTCGCCACGCAGGCATTCAAGATGCTCGCTAGTCTCGCCGATCAGCTCTACGTCCGCTTCGTGACTGCCTTTTCAAGCCGGCCCTTGAGCGCGGTAAGTTCGCTCAGCGTGCCTCAATATTTCTTGCCTGCGAAGTAGACACCCGTACTACCTCTAACTTGCTGCCGCGCGCTATTCAAGATCTACGATCGGATTTCTTCTGAATATTGGTATCTGACAGAAGTTCGGCAAGGTCGCACTTGGATAAACTCGCCTGCACTTTTCCTTCAAGCTCTTCGATCTTGATCCTAAAACGTCCTTTGCAAAGACGTTTGGCAAGCAAGCAGTAGCCACCATGATCGCAGAAGAGGATCTTGATGAGACCGCGAGTTCGATTGCGAAAGAGATAGAGCTCGCCGTCCTGCGGATCGCGCTTCATCTCCTCCCGCACCAAGGTGCTCAGCCCATCCATCTGCTTTCGCATGTCGCATGTCGCAAGGCGCGAGATTGAAGAAGACCCGAACATCGCTGGCGCCTAACATTGGCCACCTGCGATGGCTGCGAGGCAAACTTGCACAGAGGTCGAATCCCACTGGCCGTGCACGATGACCCGGCTGCCTCCCGGCAGTGTAGTCTCAAGTGTCTGCATTGGTTCTGGCGAAGGCATTCGCGCCTCGATTTGCGAACTCTACTTTTCGATCATCGGCGCGATACCTGGTTGCCTACTTGTGCTCTCAACCAAGCGCGGCTTCTGCGCCGCCTCGATCAGGGCGATACGCTGCCGCCAATAACAAAGCCGCTGCTTCGGAATCTCATGCAGTCGGGCGAATGCAGTGAGTGAGAGTTCGCTAGCTGC
>JAAEPE010000184.1 GCA_024222395.1 Myxococcales bacterium | reverse complement strand
CTACTTGCTCTTTGCCTTGGCTGGCTTCTATTGCGTCTTGGAGGGCGAGCTGCCGGCTTTCTTCGCCGGAGTCTTCTTCGCCGGAGCTTTCTTCGCCGGAGCTTTCTTCGCCGGAGCTTTCTTTGCCGGAGCTTTCTTTGCCGGAGTCTTCTTTGCCGGAGTCTTCTTTGCCGGAGCTTTCTTTGCCGGAGTCTTCTTTGCCGGAGTCTTCTTTGCCGGAGTCTTCTTCGCCGGAGCTTTCTTCGCCGGAGCTTTCTTTGCCGGAGTCTTCTTCGCCGGAGCTGCTTCTTCCTTGGGTGCTTTCTTGCGAGCTTTGGCTCGCTTTGCCGCGGTTCTCTTACCTGCAGGCTCTTCTCCTGCAGGTTTCTCCTTGTAGGGAGCCTTCTTAGAACGCGGCTTCGCAGGCGTACTGCTACGCAGCACTCTGGAGATGTCACCGTCCGCGTCGAGATAGAGGATGTGCTTGGACGACATGCGAGCGCCCGCTTCGTTAATCAACTCGGGCATGCGGTCTTCCGCGCCTTCAGCGCGTGCGACGCGCCAGACCGCACCGTTGCGCACGAAGTAGAGATACGCGGTTTCTCGCTCGATTCCGAGCTTCATCAGTTTTTCAGACATGGCGCTATAGCTCTCCAAATGGCAGTAGCGAAGAAGCTAATCCGAATCCCTGGCGTGACGACAGAGCAGAACCTGACTCTCTGCAAATTCATCCAAATAATCTCCACCAAAATCGCCGCGATGACGGTTCACCGCGAAGCCATTGTAGTGCAATAGGGCGGCTAGTTCCGCGGGGTAGAACTTGCGTTGGCTCAAGTTGACAACCGCGGTCTCCTTGAGAGGACCGTCTTCTAGGGGCTCGTAATACAGCCGAATGAAGGCGATTTGCCGAACCGGATCGTAGACGTGGTTGGTTGAGTAGGCGAGGCGCTGTTTGGTGACTGGATGCTTGAACTTTGTCCGCGCCCACTTCTTGTCGGGATCCTTCTGCAACCAGGCCAGATCGGGCATTTGCACATCGAAGGCAAATACTCCCTCGGGTTCAAGGTGCCTCTTGATGCAAGCGAGCGCAGATTCTATGTCAGCCCGTGAGTAGAGATGTTCGAACGAATTGAAGGCGCAGACGATGAGGGGAAAGCGTCGTTCGAAGTCGAAGTCCTTCATATCTCCAGACTCGAGGTCTGCATTGTCTCGAAAGCGCTTTGGCAGGCGAGAGACGCCTTGGCGAGCTCGCTCGAGCATCGGCTCTGATGTGTCGAGCCCTTGGACGTGAAAGCCCGCTCGCAGCAGCGCCCTCGTGACGCGTCCACTGCCGCAGCATAGATCGAGAATCTCAGCTCCCGGGGCTAGCTCGCCGGCTGCCATCGCGACATAGTAGTTCACATCTTCTCGGCGACGCTTGTACTCGTGCTCGTAGAGATCGGCATCGACGTAGTGCTCGTCTTGTCCCATCCGAACCAGGTCCTTTTTGCGCTTCTTGGCCAAGCCCAAACGTCTCGATTCTAGGTACGGCTGCGACGGCGGCCGCCGCGCCTGCGTTTGCGTTCCGGGCGTCCGGAGTGGCCGTCGCCCGCTTCGCGTTGCATCCCTCGCCATGTATCCAAGTCGGCGGCAATTTCACCGCGGGCCGCTGCCATGATCTCGTAGAGCACTAGCGCTTCGTCGAAATACTCGCGATTCACAAGAGCCATGGGTTTGCCGCGGCGCTTCTGCGATGGCGCTAGGCGCTTCTGTGCGAGCAAGATTTGCCGAGTCTGCTCGGCGTCGCGACGAGCAATGCCAAGCTCGGAAATCAGTGGCTGGAGAACCTCTTGGACCATGTCACTGGCATCGGAGGGGCGAATCTCATCGTCCAATAGTTCGGGGACTACAAACGCCGCCACCGTCGCCGAGAGAGCGAGTGCGTTGCTAGTGGAACGCTCCTCTGCAACTAGGCGATCGAGCTGGCCAAGGAGATTCCAAGCTAGATCCATGCGCTCGTCACGTTCTTCTTCGCTGGCAAAGGAGGGCACGAATGGGGGCAGTCGTTCGTGAAGGAGAGAATGGTCATCGTTGCCATCGTCATTCGATGCGGCCCAGGTCGCGGACCACTCATCACTTCTTGAGGTGCGAGATCCCTTGGTCTCCTTCTCTTTATCGGAGGCGGAAGCTGCGTGCGATGCTTCCCAGTCGATAGAACGATCGGTGCGAGCTTGGTAGAGTGTGGCGAGGTGTTGTGAGAGTACCGAGATAATCCCGGTGTCGCTAAGAAGCTCAATGGAGCGCCTTGAGGCGCCACCTCGTAGCAATCGGTAGAGTTCTTCCAATACCCTCGGCTGGGAGCACTTGCTCACGTCAGCTCGGTGCACAAGGATGGCGCAGTACGTTTCATCTTCGACGCTGAAGCCAAGGCGCGCGGCGAACTTGATTGCTCGCAACATGCGAACTGGATCTTCTTGGAAGCGAATGCCGGGCTCACCGATGGTTCGGATAAGACGCTTGCGAAGATCGGCCATGCCTTCGACATGATCAATTACTATCTCTTCTTCTACATCGTAGAAAAGGCCGTTGATCGTGAAGTCTCGGCGCAGGGCGTCTTCGGTATCGGTTCCCCACACATTGTCTCGGTGAATCAGGAGTTCGGCGTCTCCATCTGCGTTGACTCGGGGATTGGCGCGGAACGTTGCCGTCTCGATGATCTTGCTGCCAAAGAAGATGTGCGCGAGGCGAAAGCGTCGACCAATAATTCGGCAGTTTCGAAAGAGGTGCTTAATCTCGGAGGGAGTCGCACTAGATGAGACATCGAAGTCTTTCGGATTTCGGTTGAGTAGCAAGTCACGCACGCAGCCTCCAACCAGGTATGCCTGGTAGCCGCTCTGGGACAAGCGCCTGACAACGTCGCCGGCGTCTTGGTCGATCAGTTCGTGGGCGATGTGCATCGTTGCGAAATGACTATCACGTAGGCTACTGCGCCGGCAACACTCCGGACGGGCGGCGAGCTGTGTGCGAGGTTCGTTCCGCACTGTTCCAGACGATCCGCTCTCGCCTCGCACGTAGCGTGGTCGAATGGGATGACGTGCCTAGCTCCAAGTGGTCCATTCTCGACCAGTCGCAAGTGAATCGGCAGAAGGGGCTACAGCTACAGAGAGCTGCGAACCTGCCAGAACGCCGACTCGAAGACAAAGAAAAGACCGCAGCGGCCCAAAGGGGGAGGCCTTCTGCGGTCCGCCTGCGAACGCTAGGTGCGTGCGGCTGAGATAGACTATTCGGTTTTCGACGCACTGCGCAAGAGTAAACTATAAATAGTCTTGGCTGGTTAAACACGGCGAAGAATTTGTAGGGTTGATTACTTGGGATACGCCTATGTAGGTCCTTATCTCCTGATTCTCACACGATTATTTGGATTCAGGACTACTTGGACTCAGGCTGCAGCGAGATGTTCTGCCAAGGGTCCATTTCAGGGGTCGCCGACTCTGGAATCGAGAGCACTCCGCTCTCAAGCAATGGCAGATATCCCTCTGCTGCTACCGCAACGGTGTAGCGCTGGGCCTTCGAGATGGCCGAGGGCGTTCGAAATACCCCAGCTCCATCGGTTTGTGTCCAAACCAGGGCCTGCTCGTCAAGCTTGTCGAGATTAACCTCTTTCGCGGCGATCCCAGGCTTGAAAATGATCACAACGGCTCCCTCGATTGGCTTGCCGGTGGTGCCATCCTGTACTCGGCTTGTGATAACGACTCCTGCCTTCGCCGCAGGAGTGGGCGATGTCCCGCCTGTGATACGGGCGGCCGAAATGAGGTCGCCCGCATGGTCGAGGGAGCGAATCAAGCCCACTCGTCCTGCCGCCACCACCTCGCCACCTTGCTTTGTCGTCGTGAGGCGAAAAGCCGTTGGCACGCCGATGAAGTTGCCGTCTTCATCGATAGCTGTCCCGCCTGAGTTGCCATGGGTAATCGAGGCGTCGGTCTTCAAGAAAGCGCGAAACCCTGTCTCCCCCTCTTCGCCCGTGAAGCCCGATATGAGCCCTGCGGTGACGTGGATGGTGCTGCCGCCAACGCCTGGATAGCCGAGCACCCAAACTTGTTCGCCCGGTACAATGGCATCTGTATCCATTTGCCTGAGGGATATGGTTGGCCAGGCACTTGGTTGCCACGGTGCTCCAGCTCGATCTCGATCGCATCGAATGAGTGCGAGATCGAGTTTGGCTTTGAGAAGTCCCTTGGAGGGATCGCCGACACAGACAAGCTCTGGCTCTTTGTCTGCGGCCCGAAAGAGCCCAACGATGAAGAGATCGTGCAGTTTGTTGTTCTTGGCGTCAAACAGAACGTGATGGTTCGTGAGGACCGAGCCGTTGGCATCGATGATGGTTCCGGATCCGCTACTGACAGGTACCAGTCGTCCATCGCGCAGATCTACCGCCAAGATCATGGCGACGGCAGGCATCGTCTCTCGAATGATGGACTTGCGGGAGCGAGCGCTACTTAGGGCGGGAATCAATGTGACCAGGCACATGAGCAGCATCATGATTCCGGTTGCCACCAAGGCTGTACGGCGCTGTTGGGACGTCATGGTGGTGCCTTGTCGGTTGTGGTGTGGGAAGCCTGCTGGGATGCAACACGCAGACTGTCGGCGACGATGGCATCAAGATCGTTTAGTGTCTCTGGTCGGTCGTGCAGTGTGACGACAAAGAGTCGCTCGTCATTCACGATGGCATATTCGATGGCTTCTGCAATCTGTGGTGAGCCGCGCTTGTTTGGTTTAAAGGCGTAGCGAAATTCGGTCCGGAGCCAATCCTTGCCTGCAATGGCGGAATTGCCACTACTTCGCGCCCAGTAGAACTCGCCGTATTGCCCCAGACGTTGCACTGCAAGTGCTCCTCGGAGATTGCTGTAGCTCGGCCGACCTTCGATGCGTACTTCGATGCGGCGACGAGCGTCTTTGGGCGATGCGAATCGAGTGTGCACGTCGCCTGGCTCGTTGGGGGCTGGTGGTGCAGATGTTCCGACGCCGAAGCCCGCCGTACCGAGCGCCAGCGGGGTCACGTATGAATTGCTCTCTGGAAGCGTCAGCCAACCACCGGGGCGCTGGAACTGCAACCCCTGCTTGGCGTAGGAGACGTGGTCTGGGCAAGCGAGGGAGCGATGCACCAAGGCTCCACCAGCGAGGATGGCCAGGGCAATCACAAGCACTCCCAGGTCGTGGCGTTGCACAAGACTGGACGCTCTATCACGCATCAATGGTCTCCTCTTCGCTCTTGTGTGGTGAGATGGCGAGAAGCCTCCGAATGAGAACCGAGGTGAGAAGGAAGATGCCCGCGGCGAAGCCAAAGCTGAAGGCGACCCTACGCCACGGGGAGCTGGCGAGTCCGTCAACGCTCAGGGCATCCATGATGACTCGGAAACAACCACTACAAACGGCTGCAGCGATGAGCCCCACTGCGAGTCGAGTAGCTCGGCTCAGATGGCCGTGCCCAGCGAATTTTGCGTGTCCCATGGCGAAGCCCAAGATGCCTGCGAAGGATGCGTGTGCCAGGGTTGTCACGACTGCCTGAGCGGCGCCGGCGCTCAGGTAGATTTCGCCGCCGTCCGCGACCAGACTGCGATAGCTAAGATAGCTCGCGAAGCCGATGCCCGTAGCACTCATATAGATGATGCCGTCGAGAGGCTCGTCAAATTCTGGTGAGAGGTAGAGGGTGTAGCGAATGGCCACATATTTGCTGCCCTCCTGGGCAATTCCGACGATGGCTAGGGCGTAGACCCAGCGATCGAGGGAAAGTGTGTGCAAACGCAGCCCGACCATGGGGGCGCCGCTCGCTAGGTCTATAAGGAAGCTTGCCGCTGGGCCCGCGACAAAAGCCCCTAGAACAAAGGCACCGAGGACGTAGTGCTTGGGCTCAGGTTCGTGCCTATCTTGACTGTGAAAGTAGCCGAGCCAGAGAAGGGCGGGCATGCTGGCAAAGAGCAGCGCCGACGCCGGTCCAAGTCTCACCGGAGCGCTCAGGCCCAGGAGGTGCTGCACGCCAAAGGCTGTGGCCACGAAAGCTAGCAAACCAGCAAGCATGAGGAACTCGGTAGCTACTAAGGTGCTAATTCGACTCAAGGGGAAGTAGCAATGTTACTACGGTCAGGGCAATCGAGTTCTATCCCGTAGCCCCTGTAAGCAGCTGAATTAGATAGTTTCAATCTTATTCTTCAACTCACTCGTGAATCCCTCTGGCGCCCCCGCGTCATAGGTCATAGAACTAGACGGAGAATTCATCATGTGGACTAGCAGCATACTCGTCATTATTTCGATGTTCAGCGCAGAAGCAGTGGGCTTCAGCGAGAGCGTTCGCGACCTTGCCGCACAAATGCGGGAGGCATCCCTTGTGACGCCGGAAGCAGCAACTGCCGATGTGCCTACCACTCGCATCGCAGTGGCGCCGGCGCTCGTGGCTGCGAAAGCCGAAGCTCCTAGCGCTGTGGTCTCCGACCTCATTACGCCGGAGCTCATCAAGCCGGACCTCATCGCACCGGACTTCTCGATGCCAATCGATGAAGCATCAAAGCACCTCGCCATTTCGGTACCGACCTTCGCGAGCTCTCAGCTCATGATCAAAGTGCCTGCGCCCACCAAGGCGCAAGACATCATTGGCAAGGTGCAGAACTTCTACAATACCACCAATAGCTTCACTGCGAGTTTCTCTCAGACTGTTCGCAATACGACCTTCTCGAAGCTCAAGATGTCGATCGGCAAGGTTTACATTCTCAAGCCCGGCAAGATGCGTTGGGACTACAAGAACGACCCTGCTAGCCACAAGCGCGGTGGCCCAAAGGTGAGCAGGAGCTTCATCTCCGATGGCAAGCACCTTTGGGCGGTGATGCACAAGAACAAGCAGTTCTACAAAGAGTCGCTTGACGGCAGTGCTCTTCCTGTAGCAGTGAGCTTCCTCATGGGAACGGGCAACTTGCTTAACGACTTCAACGTCACAATGGAGAAGGCCGGCAAGTTTGGCTCAAAGAGCGACATCCTCTTGCTGCTCACACCCAAAGTACCTTCGGCTCGCTACAAGAAATTGTGGCTCGTCGTCGACCCGAGCAACTACGCGGTCAAGCAGAGCGTCGTGCTCAACACCAAGGGCGATACCAACTCCATCGTATTCTCCAAGGTGGTGCTCGACTCGGGCAAGCTTCGCAAAGGGCACTTCATCTTCAACGAAGCCGCCAACAAGGACTACAGCCACATAAAGCCGCCTCAGGATTAGGGAACTTCTGCCAAGCGAGTTGGCAGAAGTATCCTAACGCGCTTGGCTTGAGCCAAACGCGCGCTTTTCGCCCCTTCGTCGCTGTTTCCTGTCGTTCCACGCCAGGTCTGTAGCCGAGGAACGCGAGTTCCAGTCCATGCTAGCTTCCGGCCTGCATGGATTGGACGTTGAAGAGCAGTGACCGGTTTAAGGGCGCTAAGGGGCCCGTGGTCTTGGTTATTCTCGATGGCGTCGGCGAGGGGTTGGGCGACGAGGGGGATGCGGTCCAGTTGGCCCATACTCCGACTTTCGACGCTCTCCGCCTTCCTGGCATGGTTCGCTCGCTCAGGGCCCATGGCACAAGTGTTGGCCTGCCATCCAACGGGGATATGGGCAATAGCGAGGTCGGCCACAACGCGCTTGGCTGCGGTCGTATTCACGACCAGGGCGCCTCGCTTGTCGGCAAGGCAATCGCTTCGGGCACCCTCTACCAGAGTGATGCTTGGAAGGGCGTGATGCAGCGGGCAGGGCAGGGGGGCTCAGTGCACTTCATCGCGCTTCTCTCTGATGGTGGCGTGCACTCTCATATCGATCACCTTGTGGCGACCTTGCGCCAAGCTGCTTCTACGGGCGCCAAAGCGCTCTATATGCACGCCCTTCTCGATGGTCGCGACGTACCGCCGACAAGCGCGATGCAGTACGTAGAGCAGCTAGAAGGCGTGCTCTCGGAGCTTCGCGATGCCGGCGTAGATGCACGAGTGGCATCTGGCGGCGGCCGCATGAGCACCACCATGGACCGCTACGAGGCGGAGTGGGGCATGGTCGAGCGCGGGTGGAATGCCCATGTGAACGGCAAGGCCTCGCATCGCTTTGCTTCAATTGGCAGCGCCGTCGAAGGCTTGCGCGCCCAGAGCGATGGCATCGGCGACCAAGACCTGCCCACCTTCGTTATCGTAGGCGAGGACGGCGACGCTGTGGCTCCCATCAAAGATGGCGACGCGGTCGTGCTCATGAACTTCAGAGGCGATCGTGCCCTCGAGATTTGCCAAGCTTTCGAGAGCGATGATTTTGGCGCCTTTGATCGAGGCCGGCGCCCGGATGTGTTCTTCGCCGGACTCATGGAGTACGACGGCGATCTGCACATCCCCCGCAGCTTCCTAATCGAGCCGCCTACGATCGAAGAGACCATGGGCGAATTCTTGGCTCGCAACCAGGTCTCCCAGCTCGCCATCTCCGAGACCCAGAAGTACGGCCACGTCACCTACTTCTGGAACGGCAATCGCAGCGGCAAATTCGACGATCGCAGCGAGACCTATATCGAGATTCCCTCAGACGTCGTGCCTTTTGAGCAGCACCCTTGGATGAAGGCTGCCGAGATCACCGATACCCTCATCGCCGAGCTGCGTGGTGGCAAGCACCGCTTCGCCAGGGTCAACTACGCCAACGGCGACATGGTCGGGCACACAGGCGACTTGCGGGCGACCGTCATGGCTGTCCAAGTGCTTGATATGCAATTGGCCAGGCTTCAGAAGGTTGTCGACGAATTGGACGGCATCTTGCTGATTACCGCCGATCACGGCAACGCGGACGAGATGCTCCAACATGGCAAAGATGGCTCCATAGTGTGTGAAGGCGCCTCAGGAGCACCTATGGTAAAGACAAGCCACACCCTCAACGCAGTACCCCTCATCATCCACGATCCCAATTGCCGGGGCCAATACCAGCTCGCTGCTGGAAACCCCGACGCCGGAATCGCCAACCTGATGGCCACCTGCATCGACCTACTCGGCTACGTGGTGCCCGCCGACATCCAGCCGTCTCTTCTTAGCTTCAAGTCATGAACAACACGCTCCGCACAGCCTTTCGCATTGGCCTCACAGGCCTGGCACTCATAGCTCTCGCCCAGTGCTCCACTAGCAAGTCCGCCAACGAACGTGCAGCTAAGTCTGGCGGCGAGGAGGGCTGCTACCAGGACGGGCCCAATTGCCTGCCGCCGATCGACTTCATCGACGAAAACGGCACGGTTTGGACGCCAGAGCTGCTCAAAGGCAAAGTCGTCGTCATTAACTTCTGGGCGACTTGGTGCAAACCCTGCCAACACGAAATTCCCGACCTAGCGAGGGTCCACCGCAAGTACAAAGAGAAGGGCGTCGTCATGCTTGGCCTCCTGATGACCGACAACATCGACAAAGCCAAACTCAAAGCCTTCTCGACCAAGTACGGCCTGGACTATCCCGTCGTGCGAGTGGGCAAGGACATCTCCAGAGCCTTCGGAGGACATCCGCTCAACCTGCCCACCAACTTCGTCTACGGCCGCACAGGCCATCTCATGTTCGATAGCCCTGGTGCAATCACCGCCGGTGCCCTTGAGCGCGAGATCAAAGAGCTCTTGTAGCCGCCGAGGGGGCAGATGGCACCGCAGGGGCGGGCTGCCCTGACGGGGTGCGCGCTCAATTGTAGGGATTTGATCGTATGAGGGTGGTTTTCGTGCGATCTGTTGCGGATGGATGAAAAAAGGAGCTGAGCGTCTCAGAGCTAAGTGCTGAGGATCTCTTACAGCTAGCGGCAGAGAGAATGGGTGTTGAAGGCAATACTCTTTCGAGTATCGAGGTTGGCCTTGATCAAATGGCGTAGTCGATGTCGCGGTTGGAATTGAGCCGGCGTCTGAACGAATCAGAAACGCGCGAACCGAAAACATGTCGACAGTGTGGCCGGCTTTGTGGGATCCGCTTCCGCGGCAAGGTGCGGACGATTCGGACTCTCAGCGGTGAGATTACATACTGGCGAAACTACCATTATTGCGATCGCTGTTCGCGTGGTTTTTGTCCTCGCGATGACGCGTATGAAATCCCAGAGCATGGCGATGTGTCCCAAGAACTTGAGCGGCGGATCTTGGATTTCGCGATGAACGATCCATTTGCGCAGGGCGCCGAAAGGTTCTCTATGCACTACTCGTTCTCGGTGTCACCCAACTTGCTTCGTCGCGTGTTCGAGCGAGTCTCAGGTCGGCTTTCTGATTGTGACGAAGAGTGGACTCAGCAGGAGATGAAAGCTCCAGAAACAAACAGCGTGGACTCGATCACCCCCTGTGCCAGGGTAGTTATCGCCTCTCCTGATTGAATGGCTCCTCGGGAGAATCTGTGGGTGAAGCCGACCTGTAACGTCCTCGTTGAGAGAGCTACACTGCTAGATCGCAGCTCAGGGTCAGTGATTACTTGATAGCCTGGCTCGTCCCGCCTCATCGCGACCTGACGAGCCAGGCGTTGCCGGCCCGAGCATTGGCGTTTGGCG